>JAJPZA010000056.1 GCA_021204625.1 Clostridia bacterium
GACACGGCTCCCGGGGGGTCCGGGGCTTGAGTTTGAATTTCATTAGAATTTGAGGGTTGTTCTTTAGTGTGGACATGCTTTACACAAAAATTTCACACACTAGGCTATTGACATCCCGCTTTCCCCAATGTACAATGAGAGTACAACAAAGGGCGTTTGAGATACGAATAGCTGGACGTAAAACAGATTGGCGCTGTGCCGGAGCATGTAAGTGGATGGCGGCAGGTCCGGATGATTTAAGTGAAGCCATTGGTACATATGATGCTGGAAGATGCGGACGGGAGCATTGCCTGCAAGGGGCATGTGTCCTGCCCGGCATTTCATTTATTTCCAGGGTCATCTTATGCCCTCTGTAATTATCATTACGGAGGTTTTTTGTTATATGGACAATGAAGCCATCAAGGAAGTGGAGAGAGAAATCGGGTACACGTTCAGGTACAAGAAGCTGCTGGAGCAGGCCTTCACACGCAAGAGCTACACGGATGAGCAGCATCAGGGGTGCAATAATGAAATCCTGGAATTCTACGGGGACAGGGTGCTGGATCTTATTGTGGTGAAGGAGATATCCGAATTTTACGGCAGCACGTACGGGGACGAAGGATACAAGTGCTCATTCAATGAGGCGGAGTGCTCGCAGATCAAGAAAAGGCTCGTGAACGGCAGATCTCTTGCCGCCCGCATGGATGAGCTTGGCCTGGCCAAATACCTCATCATGAGCAAAGGGGACAGGATGGGCAATGTGCAGGAGCAGGTGCATGTGAAAGAGGACCTCTTTGAAGCCATCCTCGGCGCTGTGGCCATAGACAGCGAATGGAACATGGAAGTCCTTGGGTCTGCTGTGGACATGATGCTCCATCTGGACACATGCTTCTACAATGACATGGAAGACTATGATGACTACGTCTCTCTCATTCAGCAGTGGAGCCAGAAAAAGAGAGGAACCCTTCCGCAGTACACTTTCCGCAGCGTAGCGGAGGAAAGGAATGCGAGGCGCCACGTCAGTGGTTTATATTCCGTGCCGGCTTCCGCCTTGCTTAACCCCTCGCGCACATCGCGCATCTCACTCACATATTCCGCACAGGATCTCATTCCGGAAGACGCAGAGGCTGAAGATTACATATGCCATCTGAACATAGAGGGCAGGGACTTCGCAGGGTACGGAATAACCAAGAGCGAAGCAAGGATGGATGCCGCAGAAAAGGCATATGATTACCTTGTGGATGAGGATCTGTTTGTAACCATTAAAGACGAGATACCGGAGCCTACTGAAGAAAAGGCCGTCTCGCAGCTCCAGGAGCTTTGGCAGAAGAATTACATCACTGTGCCGGAATACGTATACAAAGAGTCTCATGACAAGGACGGCAATCCCGTTTGGACCTGTGAGTGCCGCATAGCCTCTTTCCAGTATTACTGCACGGGCGAGGCCGCTTCCAAAAGGGATGCAAAGCGCAAGGCAGCATATGACATGCTTTGCTCCATTTTAAACCATGAGAACGTCTGGCAGGATTAACGGCCCCGGGCTCCGTTTGTTCCAATTTGTCCGGCTTTTCAAGACAAGGCGCATACATAAACACTGCCAGCATGAACTTCCGGCATAATCTGCCAGTATGAGACTGCATATAGGAGGCACGCATGAAATTACTATCTGAATCATACGACATGAAAGACACATTCACCAGGGATGACTTCTTCCGCATAATGGAGAGCTGGCTTTCCAGGGCAACCGTCACAAAGCCCCTTGGAGAGCAGTTGTCTTCCAGCCCTTCCAAGGAAGACTTCCACGGCGAAGCCAAATACTGCAGGCTGGACACCGTGAGCCATGCAGAGGACTCCGGCGCAGC
This sequence comes from Clostridia bacterium, assembly GCA_021204625.1. GTDB lineage: Bacteria > Bacillota > Clostridia > Christensenellales > Borkfalkiaceae > Coproplasma. The sequence goes on from JAJPZA010000056.1 coordinate 1,842, forward strand.
ATACACGGCTCTCAGACTGGAGCAGGACTTCAAGGGCACCACCTGGAGCACGGAAGTGATTCTGGAGGAAAAGGACGGGGAGAAGACGGTATACATCCATATCTCATATGCCGGAGAGACGGACAGGAAAATGAACGTGAATCCCATGCACAGGGCCGTTATACAGGAGCTCATGGCCAGCAGGCAGATAAAGGACCCTGCAGTGCCTTTCACCACATCATACATAGAGGCCGGAGAGGAGCACAAGGACTGGCTGGCGTCCGCCATGAAGCCCGGATACTCCGATGACGTTCCTGTCGTGGTTGTCTCGCAGTGCTTCGGCTCATACGGGTATGACGTGAACGTGGACCAGCTTGCAAAGGACTTCTACGGCATAGCCCACATAGTGACGGCAGACAATGATTACACCCGGAGCCTCCGCTATGATTACAACATAAACACCCCGTACGGAGGGGCCGTGGCCATATACCAGAACGGAACTCTTTTGAAACAGTTCCAGAAAGGCCGCGATTCCTTTTACGGCAACTCGCTGGACTCTGCCGTAGAGGAGCGAATCCTGTACACCGTAACCTCCAACAGCGAGAAAGAGGCCCCCACATGGGAGAGCATCCTAAGCTCAATCCAGAGCGCCAAAGCAGCCCACCTGGCCGAGCTTGTGTCCATGTTTGACGATGACAACATGGACAAGGATGAAAAGCTCCGCATAGCCAAGGAGCGCATAGAACAGCTCTGGAAAGACAACGAATCCCTCAAAAGCCGCAACGAATCCCTGCAGGCCGCCCTTGATGCCGGTTCCGAATCATCCAAACCCTCGCTTCTTTCCTCCGGTAAGGAAAAGGAACTGTACGAGGGAGAGCAGCATGACCTCGTTCTCACCATCCTGCAAAAGCACCTTGCAACCAATGCTACGGACGGCACCAGGTCCAAGGAGCTCCTTGAGAGCATATTGGAAGAGAACAAGCTCTGCGGCGCGGGCAAGAAGATCTTCGACGAAGTCTCCCGCATTCTTTCCAAAGGAGGATTCCTGTCTCCCCGGGACATCTCCGACCTGGAGCGCGCCGGGTTTACGGTTGTCTCGGACAGCACCCATTACCGTATCCTTTTCCAAAACAACCCCAAATACAGCTTCACCTTCTCCAAGACTCCCAGCGACTTCCGCACCGGCAAGAACGCCATAACGGACATCCTCACGAAGCTCTCCGTGTACAAGTAATTCCTGGGTCGTATGTGACGGCATGCAATATATGCATCCCAGGCAGACAGATCCGTACAAATCCGACTATATCCCGGCAAAAAGCAGCTGCAGATTCAAGGAACAGCATAACCATATAACCCTACAATGTGTTGTTTTTTGCCCTGCGGCATGGTATACTTTTAGCAAGCGAGGTATGAGAGATGGCAAGTCATGACACCACAAGAACAACCACAATCTTCTATGACGGCACAGTAAACGGGATACGGATTATCAACAAGGACTTCTCGCCTGTTACCATGTACATCATCCCCAGGGAGCATCTCATGGAGGCCAAGGACATAGACGGCATCATGAGACGGGGCATATACATGCTTATAAAGGAAGACGAGGACTGCAGCATAGAGGAGATATACGTAGGGCAGACCAGAGTTGGCCTGCAGCGCATCTATGATCACAACAAGAAGAAGGACTGGTGGAACAAGGTAATAATGACCCTTGGAGACGACCAGACCTTCACGCTGGACATGATATCCGGCCTTGAGAAGTACGGCATAGACATGGCATACAAATCCGGCTACACCGTATACAACTCCGCAAACCCGCAGTACACAATCACATCATACCAGCTGGTCACTATAGAGAAGATTTTTGAAGACATAGAATTCCTGCTCGCCACCCAAGGATACAGCCTCGTAAAAAAGCACCGCAAAAAGTCCAAGTCCAAGCCTGCCTCGGCTCCGGAACCTCCCGCTCCGGAAGAAGAACAGGTCCCCGAGACTCCTGCAGCCGAGATCCAGGAAGAGCCCGCTGCAGAGGCTCCTGCAGAAGAGCCGGTTCCTGTAATAGAAGCTCCTGCAGAACCTGCACAGGCACAGCCCCAGCCCCATGGCACTTGGATCTCACTGGACAAAGAGTTCAACCCAACCGGATACAAGATACAGGCATTCTCTTTCAAGGGAGAGACGCATGAGACATCCACATACAGGTCTCTATTGAAGGACATCATAAACCTGCTGTACAAAGGCCACAGCGCCGTATTTGAGGCCATAGCAGACGGAGGGGATTATCTCTCCGGACGCATGAGGAGAGACTCATCCTTCAACAAACCGGAACAGATAGAAGGAACGGACATTTACTTCGAGGCCAACTGGAGCGCCGTGGATTCCATCCGATTCGTCCGCTATCTCCTGGATGACTGTTCCATAAGCCCTGCAGATGTCTGCATATGCCTTTATGCAGGCTCACAGATGGCCGAGCCGCTGCCATCCGAACAGGAAAACAAAGAAGACAAGCCTCATTATGACGCCTTTATGGAAGGCATACTGCATATCTCCGCAAAGGACGTGACAGGCCTTGGCAAATACAATCCTGAGACGGGAGAGCTTACAGTTCTGGAAGGATCACAGATTAACCTTGCCAGGGACAACACCAAAGGCCCCGCCAAATTGGCAAGAAACCAAGCCATTGACGCCGGGGATATCCTTGAAGAGAACGGCTACTCTATTTTGCAGAAGCCGTACACATTCACATCTCCAAGCGCTGCCGGAATGTTCATCCTGGGGTCTGCCGTAAACGGCAAGGAGAAGTGGGTTGATTCCAGCCAAGTGCCGCTGAAAGACCTGTATTTCAAAGAGCAATAATCCGTCCTCCACGTGGGAAACAGGAACAGCTGATGAAAATGGCCTCTTTAAGAGGCCATACTTGTTAATGATGTGTCCAGTGTGGGAATTGGCAGACAGAGTATATTTATACCAAACCGAGGTACTAAAATGTCCAGGACAAAAGATGGAATGTACAAAGCCCCATTCGAAATGGGCTTATACAATTACCTGTTGCACAGAGTGGTTAAAGGCAGGATTATCAAAGCAGAATTTTATTCTGTATCTCCGAATTACTGGATGCCAAATGAAGGAGAAGCTCTCAGCCAGTATCTCACAGTGACACGCAAGCGCGGGCATGTAACAACCTGTTATGAGTATGAACCTGTAGAGGTGGATATGGATGCCTCTGACGAAGAGTTTATGAAAGCTATGAGTGACAGTGAAGAGAAGAGTGTGTTCACTATTAGTGCATACAAGGCAGAGCATCTTTTCTCTATCTTGGAGAGTTTTTTTTCAGAGAAACAGTTATTCCCCTATATGATTGGCAAGGGCACATGGACGCTTAAGCTGATAACGGACAGGGGAGAAGCCGTAAAGTATCACGCAGATTCCGGATCTGATTATTCATTGGACGGGAATGACATTTCCAATCTCATACGCGAAGATCTCGGCCTGCCTGATTTCTGGGCGCTTGATTAAATTGCGCAAGACTCAAAGCATAGAAAATGTCTCAAAAGGATGAATGATATGGATGAGAACAAGACTATAAGCGGAATGGTGCTGGAAGATTATTCCTATCGCAGCAAGCCTTTAGAGGATCTGGTGTCCGGGAAGATAACAAAAATGAGCATTTGGTCCAATTATTACGGATTTGCCCAGCTTGTTTCCGGACAGCTTGAAAGGGAATTTGTAGCCATCTCCCGTACATCCGGCAAGGCCGCTGTGGTTAAATCCTTTGCAGTAGATGAAGACCTTCCGCCGTCTGAATATGATGAAGAATTAGAAAACAGCATCCAGCATACAACTGTCTTCATAGACAAAGACGGCGCAGAGCATCTCTTTTCTCTGCTGGAGTATTTCTTCTCAATAGAACACAGTTACCCTGTTATAATGGACGTAGGCTCATGGAGCATAACCTTATCCACGGATGCAGGAGAGTCTGTTCTGTACGGAGGCTCTGCCGGAGGGAAGCTCATGTCTCATGATGAGGACATAGCCCAAGTAATACGCAAGCTCTTAGACATGCCTGACCTATGGCTGTTTGACCAGCATCATGAAATATATTACGCATAGCCGTCCTCTGCCATATTAAAGCCGCATGGCATTACGGCACGCCGTTTGCGATGGAATCCACGCCACAGACTGCAGAATCATAAGCAGTACATACAGATATCCACACGGAGGAACACATAGATTATGGAATACAAAGACCTGGTGCAGGAGAGATATTCCTGCAAGAGCTACCTGGACACGCAGATACCGGAAGACAAGCTCCAGTACATCCTTAACTGCGGAAGGCTTGCCCCTACGGCAAAGAACCTGCAGGAGCAGCATATATATGTGGTGCAGTCCAAAGAGGGGCTGGCTAAGATAGACCAGATTACCCCTTGCAGATACAATGCCCCTACAGTGCTTGTAATAGCCTTTGATTCTAGAAACGTCTTCACATACCCCGGAGGGAAAAGAGACTCCGGAATAGAGGATGCAACGATAGTAGCCACCCACATGACCCTAGCCGCAAAAGACTGCGGGATAGACTCATGCATGGTTAACAAACTGGACCCGGACGAAGCCGCCAAGATCCTTTCCCTGCCCGCAAACGAGAAGATTCTCATGTTCCTGGATCTCGGCTATGCATCCCCGGAGGCAAAGCCTCTTCCCAATCATTCTAACCGCAAGGACCTCAAGGACACTGTCTCATACATCTGAAAAATATGAAAATTTCCATGTATCTATGATGAGTTGAGGCCCTTTCCGGCAGGTTGAGCTAGACGAGATTCACTATTTTGGTGTATACAAGTGGATAGGTATACTTTGCAGTTGCGGGTATAGTTTTGGTTGAGCGGAAGGAAGCAAAAGAAGCCTGTCTGAAGGGAGTCTTGCAGACTCTTGTATGTTGGAAGGTGTACCCATATTATGGCAGTCTGAATCACCTGGTGTTGGCAATTACAGCGTGCAAGGGTATATTTGTAAATCTGAGAATATTGTTTTGATTCCTGTGATTTTGGACTTTGCAATAACTGCAGTGTGATATTACATTGTATAACAAATTTAATGCCCTGGTATGCATCTTATGGATGTGATTTCTGTGTATACATGCTGATAGTGTATACTTTGATTGGCCGTCAATCTCATGTGATGTAAATTGCTTATTTGTCCGGATAATTGGTGTATACAGCAATTGGTTTGTAGTTGAGCTATTCCTGATTGGGAAATTTACTTAATTTCCTGTGTGAGGCAGGATGCGAATAGTCTATTTTGGATGGCTTTGACGTGGCGGCATCTGGCGAATTTTTGAGAATGAGCTGGCTCATGAACAAATGTTCATCAACGAAGCCATTCCAATCCAAGC
>JAJPZA010000194.1 GCA_021204625.1 Clostridia bacterium
GTTTAAGTTTATTTTCCTTGTTCGGCGGCAAAGTTATCAATTTTCCCGTATTAGGGCATAAAAATCCCGCCTCCGATCGAGACTGGAAGCGGGAATCGAAGTTTCGCACGGACAGGGATCGTGAGATCCTGACTGACGAAGGAAATAAGAGTGCTATTCCGCCCTCATGCAGCGGATCGGGAATGCGTAGCTTGGCGGACCGTAGGAGTCATAGTAGACGGTCTTGCTGTTGAAATACATGCATTCACCGTAGTAAGTCCCGTCGTAGATGGCTGAGGTCCAGTAATACCCGTATGAGCCGACATAGGAAAGAACGCCGGTCACGGCCTCGATGAAGCCTGCGCACGGGAAGAAGGCGCTGCCGCCGCCGGTCCAGTAGACTCCGTAGTCGGCAAGGGCCCAGACATTGACGTCAGCGTCGGTCTCGGAGTAGAAGGCATCGGTAACAGGGACGTTGTAGCCCGGCGGGCACGGGTCGAAGACGGTCTTCTCGTATTTGCTCAGATCGGACGAGTCGCCCCAGAGGTAGCTGTAATAGGCATCGTCGTTGGTCCATGACAAGTACCAGTGGTAGACGGCGGATCCGGCAGGCAGGAAGAAGCTCATGGGGTTCTTGACGGCGTTGTCGATGTTGCCCGGAGCCTCGTCGGCCTCGTTGGTCACATAGTCTGTGAGGTTCCACACGCCCGTGCCGTTGCCGACCTGATAGTTGGTCTCGGTCGTGGCTCCGTACTCGGACGAGGCGTCAAGGAACGGATCCTTCCTGCCCCACTGGTAGAGGAGGCCGCGGTTGCTGAGGTCGCCCGGCTCGGCCGTGAGAGCGCCGAGGTTGCGGTCCATCCAGTGGTAGCCGTTGCCTGAGAGCTCTTCGAGATCAGCGTCGGTCACCCAGATGTGCCAGCTCCAGAGCACTTCGTTCGCGGAATTCTTCACCGCTATGACGGCATTGCCCTCGGAGGAGCCGGTCGTGAAGCTGACGTAGCCGTCGGAGTAGAGCGGATCTCCGGAGATGATGTCGCAGGAGCGGGTTCTGTCGGCGTCAGGGACGGCCTCCCAGAGAAGGTCGGCGCGCATGATCTCGGTGTCGCTGATGGTGAGGCCGTACTTGGAGGCGTATGCCGAGACGCTGCTGACATTACTGGCAAGTCCGTTGCCCTTGACAGTGGCGTCAAAACGGTAGGTTGTGCCGGTGTGGGCTATGTAGCAGTTGGCGGTCTCGGAGGCACTCAGATCCTCGCCATCGGAGGCTGTCTGGCCTACGGAGACCGTGGCGCTCAGACTGCCGCCGGAGACTGTGACCGTGCCGTAGCGGTTGGCCGAGTCGGTGTTGGAGCCGGCCGTGATGCTCAGGGAGTTGTCATCTGTGCGGGAGACGGTGAACCAGTTTGCGTCCCCAGCGCAGGTCCAGTCGACGTTCCCTGCCACAACAACTGTCTTCGATCCTCCGGACGGACTGAAGACCACGTAGGTCGAGGAAACTTCAAGCTGGGAAGCCGGGTTGCTGTAAGTGTATTCTTCCTTGGTGCAGGCCGCGAGAATCAGTGTCGCGGCGAGCATTGTATATATTAACTTTTTCATAGTCCTTTACATTTAAGATTCATTAGAGCCATGTCGAGTAGGAAGATGAGATGGTCGAGTAGTCGCTCAGGCCCGTGCAGCCGGAGAAGCATCCGGTGTAGGAGGTCGGCTTGGTGAAGCCGTTGGTCGTGGCCCTCTCGTAGAGGTGCACGTTCTCGCCGTCGACGGTCGTGTAAGGAGACTCGCCGCTTACGTTCGTGCAGCCATTGAAGGTGTTGTTGAAATAGGTGACCGCAGTGTTGTTGTCGAACAGCGATGTCGGAATGGACTTCAGCGCGGTGCAGCCCTGGAACGTGGAGGTGAACTTGGTGACGGCCGTGTTGGTTGAGAACAGGGTCGAAGGTATCTCCGTGATGCCGGTGCAGTTCTGGAAAGCGTAGGAGAAGTCGGTGCAGGCGGTGTTGTTCGCAAACAGCGTACCGGGGATTTCAGTGAGGCTGGTGCAGCCGTAGAAGACGTAGGTCATACCGGCGGCGACGACGGTGTTCTCCGCGAAGAGGTCTGCAGGAATGGAAGTCAGCGACGTGCAGTTTCTGAAGGCGTAGTTGAACGTCTTCACGGCCTTGGTCTTGGAGAACATGTCGGACTGGACAGTCTTCAGAGACGAGCAGCCGTCGAAGAGGTAGTTGAGCGAGGTGCAGTTCATCATTTGGTCAAACAGGCCGTCAGGCACGGACTCGAGGGCGGAGCAGTTCTGGAAGAGGTAGAGGCCGGCCGTTGTGACGTTCAGGAATGTGTCGAACAGTCCCGCAGGCACGGTTGTGAGAGCGGTGCAGCCCCGGAAGAGGTAGGAGGCGGTCGCGATGGCGTAGCAGTCGTTGAAGATGTCGGCCGGAACGGTTGTGAGGGCAGTGCAGCCGTCGAAAAGATAGGATATTGTCTTGAGGTTCTCACACCCGTCGAAGAGCTCCTCGCCCACGTCGGTCAGGCCTGTGCAGTATTCGAACATCTTGGTGACGGTCATCGCGGAACCCTTGCAGTTGGCGAAGGCGCGCTTGCCCACGGACTTGAGGGTGGTGATGCTGGCGAAGACGCTGGAGGCGGTCACAAGCGAGGTACAGCCCTCGAAGGCGCTCTCGCCGATGGTCTCAAGGGAGCTGCAGCCGGAAAACATGCTGGCGATGGTCGTGACGGCCGTGTTGCCGTAGAAGGCCTTCTTGCCGATGTCCTTGATGCCGGAGCAGCCCTTGAAGGCGTTGGCCCAAGTGGTTACAGCCGTCATGTCGGCGAAGGCCTCGTCAGCGATGGTCGTGATGCCGCTGCAGTTCTGGAAGACGTAGGCCATGGTGGTGATGCCCGTGCAGCCGCTGAAGAGACCGGTCGGGATGGTGGTGATGCCCGTGCAGCCGTTGAAGGCGTAGGAGACGTCGGTGATGGCAGTCTTGCCGGCGAAGAGGCCTTCAGGTATTTCGGTCAGACCGGTGCAGCCGCTGAACACGTACTTGTAGGAGCTGCCGGAGGTCAGGTTGTCGAACAGTCCTGCCGGAATCTCGGTCAGGGCGGTGCAGCCGCTGAAGAGGTAGTCGATGGTGGCGGCCTTGGTGAACGGCGCGAAGAGGCCGGCAGGAACGGATGTCAGACTCTCGCAGTTCTGGAACATGTAGCCGATGTTCGTCGCGGCGCCGTTGTTCTGGAAAAGATTCTCCTGAACGGAGGAGATGGGGCTGTTGGCGAACAGGTAGGTGAAGTTGTTGCAGGCGGTCAGGTTGTCGAAGATGCCGTCAGGCACTGAGGTCAGCGTCGTTCCGTTGAAAAGGTTGGCGACGCTGGTGCAGGCCGTGGCATCCTTGAGCAGATCGGCCGGCACGGATTCGAGCGGACAGTTCATGAAGGCACTGGCGAAAGACGTGCACTTGGTCAGGCCGTCGAACAGACCTTCCGGAACCTTGGTGAACGCGCAGTTCTTGAACACGCTGCTGAGACTCGTGATATTGGTGTTCTTCTCGAAGAGAGTGGACGGGATCGCCGTGAGGCTGATGCACATGTAGAAGCCCTCTCCGAAGGTCGTGCAGGCAGTGTTGTTGTCGAACAGACCCTCCGGGATCTCCTTGAGGCTCACGCAGTCCTCAAAGACGGCATAGAAGGTCGTCACCTTGGTGTTGTTGTCGAAGAGGCCGATCGGAATCTCCTCGATGGAGAAGTTGCGGCAGAATATGCCGTACATGTTCGTGACATTGGTGCAGCTGTCGAAGAGGCCGGCCGGAATGCCCGTGATGTTGATGTCATACCAGAAGCACTGGTAGAAGGTCGTGGCGGCAGTGCAGTTGTCGAACAGACCCTCCGGAATCGTCTTCATGTTGTAGCAGAACATGAAGGTCTGGTAGAAGGAAGTGCACTTGCTGGCGTATGCGAAGAGGTCGCCCGAAACCGTCTCCAACCCCGTGCCGGTCTCCGGCAGATAGTCCTTGTCGCCCCACCATGTAGTGCCCTGGGTGGCGTTGCCGCAGTGGTAGAACATGGCCTCGGCGGTAGTCACTTCGGAGAAGGCCCCCGTCGTGTCGCCGGCCACGTATTCGAGGGAGAGACTGTAATAAAAGGCGTTCTGCAGGGAGGTCAGGCCGGTGTTGCCCCACTGTTCGATCCTCGTCAGGAGGGTCCTGTTGGCGGTGGTGTTGGCGATGGTGCGGCTGTTGAGTGAGGTGACGGTGCCCTTGATGGAGACATAGTATTCGCCGGCGGAGGCGAAGGTGTGGGTCGGGAACGAGGCGTCTACGGACTCGCTGCTGCCGTCGCCCCAGTCCACGGTGCAGTCCACGGTGCCGTCAAGAGGCAGGGTGACAGTGGTGCTCTCCGAAGGAGTGGAATAGACAAGCACGAGACTGCCCTCGTCCTCGCCGAGCTGGGTGACGATTACGATGATTTCGGCCACGTTCTCGGCTCCGTCGCCGGCGGTGACGGTGATCTCGCCGGTCCTGCTGCTCTCCGAGTCGTTCTCGGCCGTGACCTTCGCGGTCAGGGTGTCGCCCTCACGCTCGACGGAGAACCAGCCGTTGGTCGTGTCGTAGGTGAAGTCCCAGTCAAAGTTGGACTCAATGTCGGCGGAAGGGACTCTCTCCTCAGTGTCGGCCGCGAAGACGAGGGATCCGGCACTGGCGGTCAGATAGACCTTGGCGTCCTGAGTGACCCTGACGGTCTCGGTGTCGGACTCCGTCCCGTTGGAACTGGTGAGGATCACGTCCACGGTTCTGTCTGCGGTGTCGTCGTTGGCGTCTGCAGTAATGATGATGGAGTCATCGGTCTTCTCTACGCCGAGCCAAGGACAGGCGGAGGAAGTCTCGACGGTCCACTGGTCGAAGGAAGTCTCGACGGCCACCTCCCTGGTCAGGGCGCCGACGGCGGGGATGGTGACCTCGGTCTCGTCGGCCGTGATCTCCGGGGTGCCGTAGGCGTTCTGCCTTATATTGATGGTGGCGAGAATTGTGCTGTTGTCAGAAGAGTCTGCGCTGATCTGCACACTGCAGGCGCGCTCGGCGTCAGTGTTCTGCCCCACCGTGAAAGTCATGGTGCCGGCCTTATGATCCTCAACGGCTTCAATCCAGGTCGGAACGGACTTCGTTTCAACCTCGTAGTCCACGGTCCAGTCAGTCTGGCAGCCGACGTTCACGACAACCGTTCCCCCGGTCGTCTTGAAGTGGATGTTGCCGTTCCCGCTGTCGTCGATTGAGAAGAGAGGACTCTGCGAGCTCAGATCTGCGGAAGTCGCGGCGATGCCGGGATCCTCGCCGAATTCGGGTTCGATCACGTATATTTCATCGGTGCAGGCCATCGCCAGCATTGCGGCGGCACCTGCCAGGATATATTTCAATGATTTCATGATACGCTTATGTTAGAGTTGTTCGGAAAGCCGGAATGTGCCCTTGAAGTCCGCAGGAAAGCGGGCCGGAACCCCTTCCGGAAGGTTGTCAATGTCAACCGGATGGATCTTCAGTCCGTTCGTGACCGGCATGCCTACGGAGAGCTGGGAGGCTGAAGCGTCATCGGCCCTCGTGAAGGTGATCGGGTAGATCGGATAGGTCGCGGTGGTCATCAGCGAGAAATAGTAGTAATAGGTGTTGTAGCCGACATAGCCGAGGGTAGTGTAACCTTCCGTGAAACCGGAGAGTTCTATGGACTGGCCGTCGGAAGAGAGCGTTCCGATGATGTCGTTGCCGGCCTGGAAGGACGAGTCGTCCAAGTTGATGCAGACAATGTAGATGTACCAGTAGTAACCGGACATGAAGACGTAGCCGCAGACATAACCCATCGGGAAGGCAATGGTGCCGGTCTCAGGGTCATACTCGAATTCGCCGAGCTGCGCCCCGGTCAGGGAGAAGTCGTTGAGGTCCAGCTGGCAGGCAGGATAGCTGTATTCGGTGATGGAGCAGGAGTCGTATGTCCCGGCGTCATAGTATTCGGAATTGTAGTACCACTTGTCGGCGTAGACGTTCCAATTGCCTATGTACTTGAAATAGGCGTTGTCGGCGTGGGAGCCCTGGGTCAGGACGATCTCCCCGCTCTCTCCTGTCTCGGATGAGACGGTCAGGGTGGCGCCCTTGGCCGAGTCGTAATTGGCGGAGGCGGTCACGGTGACGGTGCCGGCATCGGTGTCAGTGGTCATCTCCCAGCCGTCCACAGCCTCGGAAAGGGCTGCTGTCCAGTCGGACGGGCCGGAAACGCGAACGATGAATGCCCCGCCTTCGGAATCAAGGTTGCAGGCGGCAGAGTCGTAATAGAGGTCGAAGTCGTCAGACATCGGTTCCTGAAGCACGCTCACGACAGTCTCGCTGACGGCGGAGGCGATGATGATCTCCGACTCGCGGACGGATGCCGTCTCATAATTGGCCTCGGCAGTGACGGTCAGCGTCGCGAAATTGTTCTCGTCGGTCGTGCCTTGGGCCAGAGTCAGCCAGGATGCATCAGTTGTTGCTGTCCAACTGTTTGCAGAACTGACAGTTACAGATGTAATACCCCCCCCGACGGGGAAAGCGAGACTGTAGCGGGACACGGCAAGCTCGGCCACTCTGGTCTCTTCGGTCGTGCATGCCACTAGTGACACGAGGAAGCAGAGACAGAGAAGCATCGGAATTGTTGATGATTTCCGCATGATGTAATGATTCAAGAGAGTTCTAATAGTTTTTCTGATAATGTCGGCAGAACTCGTTATCCGAACGTTATGATTTGTAAGTTGTGTTTGTCAATCGGTTTCAACGCATCTGATTAAATCTGAATAGCTTAATTCAGGTCTCATCTCTTTCTGGTGCCAAATGTAAATATTTTTCAATATAATATCAAATAAAATCCCGCCTCCGTCGGATGGCGGTTGCGGGAAATTAGTTCAGTATGGTAAGGCTCGGTCCAGAACGGGAGCCCGAAGCCCTGCGCGACATCCGCGTCCGGACGCGAATCCGGATTGGATGATGTCATTTTCAGGGCGACGCCTCTATCTGGCGAGGAGGAAGTCCTTGTGGAGGACGAGGTGCTCGTCGATCGGATGGCTTACCACGTCGTCGCTGGTCAGGGAACTTGTGCTGGAGCTGGTCTTTGTGATCGTGAAGCCAGGAGCGGTCACGTCGAAGAAGCCTTGGAACTCGTCCATCTGGT
>JAJPZA010000027.1 GCA_021204625.1 Clostridia bacterium
CTGTGGGGCATACAAACGTGAAGTCTGCGGGATAGAAGAAGAACACGGCCCACTTTCCGAGCACGTCCTTCTTGGACACGGCCTTGAACTCCTTGTTCTGATAAGCCTGTACTGTGAAGTCACTGATCTCTTTGTTGATTAATGACATGCTGTTCACCTCTCAAATGTATTCTAGCTGTTATTGACTCGACAATCTGCAGACCAACTAAGCCTACGGCCGCCAATCTCAATCAGTTTCAATCAATATCACGCCCTAAATTATATGCGACATCCGCCAGTATGTCAAGGCACTTTTTCTACCTTTCTCACCCCTTTCACAGCCCTTTCACGGCACGGATTTGTTACGCGACACATGCGTTTCCGGTGTGGTTTTACTCTTCTCCCGTCTGGCGTCTCCTCCAGCCTCAATACGCCAAAATGACGGGCAAAGGCCTCTTTTGTGAAAGCCAAAACGCAAGCCCGCATGCGATTTCCTGCCCCGGACCTATTGACTGCACCATGTTGCGGGCGTACACTGTATGCAAGGTTGGCAGGCCGTTTCCTGCCGGTGAGACCGGCACCTAAAATACGAAAGGATATGCGGAAGAACAATCCCAGGATTGGAAGGAACCGACAGTTGGCAGGCAACAGAAAAACCTGAAAGCTATGCAGTCAAACGGCCTCCGGGCCGGAAGGAACTGACAGTTGGCGTACAACAGAAAAACCGGTCATCGAGGGAGAAGCCGAGCATCGTCGTGGCGGTGCAGACTCCCCCTCATTTTTTATATGGACAGCGGATGACATATCCCTTGTGGAGTTCATGCGCCAAAATGATGCCGGGGTGCCGAATTACGAACGCCAAAACGCATTCCCACAGCAAGGCAATCTGCTTGATTCCATTGACTCCATCCTTTGCGCGAGCGTACATTATATATGGAAAGCGGACGGCATTCCGCTGGTGAGACCGGCACCTAAAATACGAAAGGATATGCGGCAGAACAATCCCAGGATTGGAAGGAACCGACTGTTGGCAGGCAACAGAAAAACCTGAAAGCTATGCAGTCGAACGGCCTCCGGGCCCGAAGGAACTGTACGTTGGCGGACAACCGAAAAACCAGTCATCCGAGGGGAAAAAGCCGGGCGGAGCCGAGGCTCTGCAGACTCTACCCTCTTTTTTTTGCTCTGTTATTTGCGGCAATATGCGCCAGAAAAATGGCTTTTCACGCATTGCAAAACAAGCACCTTTTTGGTAAATTCCGTAACATACTTGCATGTTTTTGTGTTTGGATGTATTATATTCCTCCCGGCTTGGACAGACGTTTCCATCCCCTATCCCCTGCCGGAAACACACTGCTGTGAGACGGCTGTACATGGCCGTAATGAGAGAGATGTCTATGAGAGATGCAGACAGGAAGAGAATATGCGTTGAGCCCAAAAGCTTTGTGGAGGCTCTGGATTACTTCTATGTGGACAAGACGCTGCTTATTAAGGATGTAATAGACAAAACGGATTGTGTGGACATGATAACAAGGCCCAGAGGCTTCGGCAAGAGCCTGGGGCTGGACATGCTGAAGACATTCTTTGAGAAGACGGACGAGGACACGTCCGTGTATTTCAAAGACAAGAAAATCTGGAGCTGCGGAAACAGGTACCGCTCACGCCAGGGAAAGTATCCTGTCATCTTCCTTTCCTTCGGGGAAATCAAGGCCAAGGACCTGTACGGGATATGGGCTGGGATAAAGAAGATTATATCGGCGGAGTTCAAAAGGCATTCTGAGATTCTTGAAGACACAAGCCTTGATCTGGAGGACCTTGAGGAGTTCAGGCGCATTGCAAAGGGCCAGGGCTCCGGAAGTCTGTACGTCAGGTCCATCGTCCTGCTGGCAAGGATGCTGTTCGAGCATTATCTGGTGTCTCCCGTCATCCTTATAGATGATTACAACACCCCCGCCCAGAACGCCTGCATGACAGAGGATTATTTCAAGGTCACATCAATTATTGAGGCCATGATCTCATTATGCACCGGAGATTGCGGCCAGTTCACCTATGTGGTGATGGCGGACACCCTTCCTCTGCTCCATGGCACAGACACGCCGGACACATTCAACATCAACGAAAGGTTCTTCCTTTCGGACCGGAAGTTCGAGACGGACTTCGGCTTCACAAGCGATGAGGTCAAAGGCCTGCTCGCATATTACGGCGCGGAAGACAATTTTGAGGAAGCCCGCAGAATGTACGGAGGTTACCAGATCTGGAACACGAGGCTTTTCAATCCCAAATCAGTCTTAAGCTATGTGCAGGCCGGATGCAGGCCGTGCATATACAGGGAAAACGGACACAGTGCCGCCCTGGGAAATATTATCCGAGGATGCACTGCGGATGTGGCCGGGAAGCTAGCCTTGATGGAAAAGGGACACATCGTTCCTGTGGAAGCCAGCAAAGTCACAGGGCTGTACAAGCTGCCGGAACGCAGTAATGTTCTTCTGCTACTCCGCTATTCCGGATACCTCACTTCCCTGGGCAGGAACAATGAGCATATCGGAGTCCAGGATTATCCGCTGAATTATAACGTGGATTATCTTATGAGGCCGTTCTGCCATGACTTCAAAATTCCGAACAATGAAGCCCATGAATCCCTTGCGGCGGCATGCGAAAACTTGTGCCCCCTCTCTGAAGAGTCTTTCCGCAGGATTTGGAATGAGATTGAGACTTGGGACGGCCAGAAGATATCCCAGGCAATCTCCTCTGCCTTGGAAGAAATTTCCGGTCCGGACAATCCGGATCCTGTCATGTTCAATGAATTCATAGCATGCCTCTGCAGATATATGAGCGAAGAATACGTCATAGACATTGAGTACGAGTTTGCCGTAAGAGATCTGAATCTTGCCATGAGCCCGCTGGACAGGAATAGTCCCGGAATAATCTTCAGAATCACATACTATAACCTGCAGAATGATACTGCCGGCGCATCTGTGACCCAGGCAGCAGAAGATGCCTTGGGCAGAGCTATCCTCAACGGATATGATATTCTGATGAATGAGAGCTGGCCGGATGATACAGTCAAGATTGGCATTGCATACAGCGGAACAGAGGCAAAAGCCTTCGTGGCATTTTCCCATCAATGCAGATTTGACGGCAATGACACCAAAATGGCGCACAGGGCAATAGTCTGATACGCCAAAACGCATTCCCACAGCAAGGCAATCTGCCGGATTCCATTGACTCCATCCCTTGCGCGGGCGTACATTATATATGGTAGGCAGGCGTCATCCTGCCGGTGAGGCTGGCACCTAAAATCCGAACGCAATACAGTAGAACAGTCCTGTGAGATTGGATGGAACTGACTGTTGACGGGCAACCGAAAAACCCGGTATCAATACAGTAGAACGGCCTCCGGGCCGGAAGGAACTGACTGCTGGCGGACAGCCGAAAAACCAGCCATCTGAGGGAAAAGCCGGGCAGCGTCAAGGCGCTGCAGACTCTCCCCTCTTTTTACGGGCCGGCATGAAAGATACGGCTGTAAAGCAAAAAGCACCGCAAAGCGGTGCCTTTTTCATATGTGGCAATCTTGCAGTTTTGGGACTGCTATGGGATTACT
Organism: Clostridia bacterium; assembly: GCA_021204625.1. Classification (GTDB taxonomy): domain Bacteria; phylum Bacillota; class Clostridia; order Christensenellales; family Borkfalkiaceae; genus Coproplasma. Next base: position 3,578 of record JAJPZA010000027.1, read on the forward strand.
CGTTGAAGTATCTCTTGAGAAGTCCCTTGAATCCGGCGCAGTGGCGCGCCTCGTCCTTGGCTATGTCATGAACAAGGTCATGGACTGCATCCAGGCCAAGCTCCTTCGCGAGCTTTGCAAGCTGGAACTTGCCGTCGCAGGCTCCCGCCTCGGCTCCCACGCGGAGCTCAAGATTCTTCTTTGTGGAAGAGGTCACGCATTCGCCCAGAAGCTCTGCGAACTTGGCGGCATGGCCTGCCTCGTCCATTGCGTACCTCTGGAAAGCCTCGGCTATCTCGGGGTACCCCTCTCTGTCCGCCGCTCTTGCCATGGCAAGATACATTCCAACCTCAGCGCACTCAGCCGTGTAATTGGCCCTGAGCCCGTCATTAATCTCCTTGTTGCCTACGTTGCCGTCTCCCACTCCGTGAACGGTTGCAAGGCATGCGTCTGCCTCTGCCTTGGACGCCTCTTCTATGGGCTCAAACTTGCTCTGCTTGCATACGGGGCATACAGCCACGTCATCATCCACGATCTCGCCGCAGATTACGCATCTCTTCATAAGTGTATTCTCCTATATCGTATTCCAGCTGTTCTCTCGTCAGCTTCCACTGCAGTATAGCACTATTAGGACTGAATATCAATAACAAATATGTTAAAGTTTGCTGAAATATGCATGAAAGACAGGCAGTCCGCTGCCTTTGTATAAGCCGGTTGTGCTGTTTGCGTGTTATATCCGGACATTTTACGGCTTTAGGGTGCGTTTTCTGTTAATTCCGCTCATTGTGTCAATTTATCCGACATTTATCCAAAATCTGTTTGCCAATCCCTTTTCCGCGCGTATCATGATGCCATGCTACAGAGGAGCAAAATTGCCGCAATGAAGACAGCCATAATTACAGACAGCAACAGCGGCATAACACAGGATGAAGCGAAAAGGCTGGGGATCAATGCAGTCCCAATGCCGGTGCTCATAGACGGCGGGATGTTTCTGGAGGACATTTCAATAACCCAGGAGCAGTTCTATGAGAAGCTCATGGATTCCTCCGTCAATGTTTTTACTTTCCAGCCCAGCCCGGACAAAGTCACGGACATGCGGGCATCCGTGCTCAAGGATTACAATGCCATAATCCACATCCCGATGTTCTCCGGCCTCTCCAACTGCCGCGCCACCCTCCAGGGATGCGCTGAATCAGATGACAGGTTCAAGGGCATGGTGTTTGTCGTGGACAACAGGCGCATCCCGGTGCCCCAGAAAAGAAGCGTCCTGGACGCCATCCAAATGGCGGACGAAGGCAAAGAGCCGCAGGAGATCGTGGACTGCCTTTTAGAGGCCTCTCTGGAGAATTCCATATACCTTATGGCAGACACTCTAAAGTATCTCAAAAAGGGCGGCAGGATCACCACTGCCGTGGCCATGACAGGCACCCTCTTGATGCTCAAGCCCGTTCTGCAGATACAGGGCTTCAAGATAGACACGTACAGCAAATCCACAAGAAAGCTTGCCCAGGCCAAAGAGGTTATAATCGAGCCATAAAGCATGACCTCGAAACCAGGTTCGCAGACCTCAGGCCGCAGGGCAAAATGTGCCTTGCCATCGCATACACGGTGCTGGACGAGGCCATGACATTCAAGGCGGAACTTGAAGCTGCCTTCCCGGACATGGAAGTGGCTTATGTTGATACACTCTCATTAAGCGTTGCATGCCACTCCGGCCCCGGAGCTCTGGGAGCCGCCTCTCTCATCCGTTACAGCAAATGACGCCCACGGAGTCACAGTGCCGGATGTATAATTGCATAGTTGCATAGTTGCATAAAACAGCATTGCGGATAAATACTTGCAGTGCTGTTTTTGTTTGTCAAAATGACAGTTTTGGAGGTCCGAAGTGCAAAAATGCCCGCATGTTTTGCGTTTGGAACGGGCAGAGAATGAACAAATGTTTGTGAAATCGGCCATTCAGCAAATTGTAATTATGCAGACTGTGCCGCAGGGACGGCATGATTGCATAAAAAATGCATAAACGGGGCTCCGCCGTTTTGGAACCCCGCCTGGTCTGCTGTATTTGGTTTCGGATTTGTCCTGCGGACGTCTCAAAGGCTTAGGATTATATCCTCCAGCTCCTTGAAATTCTCCGCGAAGATGGTGGCTCCCGCTGCCTCCAGCTCTTCCTTTCCCCTGTATCCCCAGAGGGCCGTTATGCAGCGGATGCCGGCGTTGCGGGCCATCTCCACGTCCGTGTCCCCGTCTCCCACATGGACTATCTCATCCCTGGAAATGCCAAGGCCGTCCAGGACGGCGTATATGGCGTCCGGGGCGGGCTTCAACGGATAGCGGTCAGACTGCCCTATCATGTAATCCCACCGGAATTCGGAAAGGAGATCCGCGCAGACGTTCTCAAGGGCTGCCTGCGGCTTGTTGGAGATTACGGCGAACCGGATGCCCCTTTCCTGCAGGTCTTTCAAAACCTCCCGCTCACCCTCGTAGAAGCAGGTGTGCGTGTTGTCGCAGTCCGCGAAATGCTGCACGTAATCCTCGTAGACTTCGTCGAGAAGATCCTGCCTCTCCCCGACGGAAATCCGGATGAGATTGCGGGCTCCGTTGCCTATCCCGCGGAGCGTCTGCTCCATCGTGCGGGGAGGAAGATTGAACCGGGCGAGGGTTGCGTTGAGGGTAATCTGGATGTCCGGGGATGTGTTGAGGAGCGTTCCGTCAACATCAAAGATAACTGCCTTAATCATGCCGTTTTTCTCCTCTTAATGCGCTCCGTTCGCGTATTTGCACAGTAATTTCACGCTTTGCATAGTAATTTTCGCATGTTTCACGGCGGATTTTGAGCCCCTCTCCTGCCGTTTCACGAGAGTTGAGGGCTCCCGGATCCCGGCGCTACATCCTGTCCGGAACGCCGATTCCAAGGAGCGTCATGGCGTTCTTTAGGGCCGTGAGCGTAGCCTCACAGAGGGCCAGACGGAAGGCTTTTGCGTCCCCCTCCGCCGTGAGGATCTTGCAGTCTATGTAGAACTTGTTGAACTTCTGCGAGAGGTCCACGGTGAACCTGGCGACGTACGAAGGCTCGTATTTCTCCGCTGCGTCCTTTATGATCTGGGGCAGCTGGGCGAGGGATTTTATGACCTCGAACTCGGCTGCGCCGGGCTCGTAATACTCCGGGATTGAAGGCAGGATTCCGGCCTCGGCGGCCTTGGAAAGAACGGAATTCGCGCGGGCGCAGGTGTACTGGACGTAGACCGAGGTCTCCCCTTCAAAGGAAAGGACCTTGTCGTATGAGAATGTTATATCCTTTATCCGGCTGTTGTACAGGGCGCCGAAGATCACGGCCCCCAGGCCTACCGTCTCGGCTGTCTGATCCTTGTTCTCAAGGTCCGGGTTCTTCTCGTTGATTACGTCATACGCTTTGGAGATGCACTTGTCTATGACGTCCTCAAGCCACACCACTCTCCCCTTGCGCGTGGACATTGCGCCGTCCTCTAATGATACCATGCCGAAGGCCACGTGGACGAGGTCCTTGTACCAGGGACGGCCCATGAGCTCTATTACCTTGAATATCTGCCGGAAGTGCAGGTTCTGCTGGTATGCCACGACGTACAGGCACTTGTCAAAATCATAGGTGGCCTTGCGGTACATCGCGGCGGCCAGGTCTCTTGTGGCGTACAGGGAGGCGCCGTCGGAGCGGAGTATCAGGCAGGGCGGCATGCCGTACGGCTCGAGGTCCACTATCTTCGCCCCGTTGCTCTCCTTGAGAAGCCCCTTCTCCTGCAGCTCGTCTATCACGGGCTGCATCTTGTCCGTGTAGAACCTTTCGCCGTTGTAGCTGTCGAAGGTCACGTTGAGGCGCTTGTATATCTTCTTGACGTAATCCAGTGTGATTTCCTTGAACCGGTTGAAGAGCCTCTCGGCTTCCGGGTCATGGCTCTCTATGAGCCGGAAATACTCCCTGGCCTCATCCAGCATCTCCTCATTCTCTTCCGCCTCGGTGTTGAAACGGACGTATAGGTCGTTTATGGCATGGATGCCTCCGGACTCCAGGAGTTCTTCATTTCCCCAGTGCTTGTACGCGCAGATGAGCTTGCCGAACTGCGTGCCGTAATCCCCGAGATGGTTTATGCCCACGACGTTGTATCCCAGGAACTTGTATATCTTGTACAGCGCGGAGCCTATTACGGTTGTGGACAGATGGCCTATGTGGAAAGGCTTGGCGATGTTTACGGATGAATAGTCTATGCATATGGTCTTCCCCTCGCCGATTGTGTCCGCGCCGTATCTTTCACCTTTGGAAAGGATCTCGGACAGGGTGGCTTTGGAGAGGGCGGTTTTGTTCACGCGGAAATTCACGTAGCCGTTCAGCGCCTCCGCGGAACATATGACATCGTCCGTCTCATAAGAGCCGGCAATGCCCTGCGCGATTAAAGCCGGGCTCCTGCGCATGATTTTGGCAAGCTTGAAGCAAGGCAGCGCGTAGTCCCCCATCTCGCTTGTGGGAGGAGTAGCGATTAAGGCCAGGACGTCTTCCTTTGTCATGCCCTCTATATTGATTCTTTCGGCTATATGCTCTTTGTAGTCCATATGCAAACCTGCCTTGTGGGAAAAGCAAGGCCCGCGCGCGGGCCTCTTTATAGGATTCATTTTAGCATACGGGGGAAAAATTGACAATTAAATCCATAATTGTTTTGCTTATTTGCCCGCGGTATTATATAATGTTGGAAAAGAAAGCCTGGCGGCCTCCGGCGCAGGATGCCCGCACAAGGCGTATTGAAACCCGCAAAGACAGGCCTGCAGTCCGGCTGCAGGAAGCCAGGACCGCGGGGTCCAAACCAGACATATATTAATACCAGACATATATTAATAAGGATATAGAATAGATGAAACTCGGAATTGTCGGGCTCCCCAACGTGGGCAAGTCCACACTCTTCAACGCTATAACCCATGCAGGGGCGGAAGTCGCCAATTACCCCTTCTGCACCATAGAGCCCAATGTGGGCATCGTGGCCGTTCCGGATGAAAGGCTGGACAAGCTTGCGGCCATATACAACAGCAGAAAGATTACGCCGGCTGTGGTGGAGTTCGTGGACATAGCGGGCCTGGTCAAGGGCGCCTCAACAGGCGAGGGCCTCGGAAACAAGTTCCTCTCCCACATAAGGGAATGCGACGCCATAATCCATGTGGTGAGATGCTTTGAGGATGACAACATCACGTCCGTCACCAGCAAGGTGGATCCCGTGGATGACATAAAAACCATAGCCCTAGAGCTCATCCTCGCGGATATAGAGACCGTGGACAAGCGCATGGACAGAATCAGGGCGGCCGCCCGCGGAGGCTCCAACAAGGACGCCGCGGAAGAGTACGCTTTCCTGGAAAAGATAGAAAAATTCTTATCGGATGAAAATTCCGCAAGAATGTACAAGTGCACCGAGGACGAGCAGCCCTATATGGACAACCTCTTCCTGCTCTCAAGCAAGCCCGTGATCTATGCAGCCAACATCTCGGAGTTTGACATGGGCAAGCCGGAAGACAGCATACCCTATGTTGTGCAGGTCAAGGAGTACGCGAAGCAGGAAGGCTCAGAAGTCCTGGTTATCTGCGCCAAGACCGAAGAGGAGCTTTCCAGGATGGATCCGGAAGACTGCGCAATGTTTCTGGAAGAGCTTGGCCTTGAAGAGTCCGGGTTAAACAGGCTCATAAAGAAGAGCTACTCCCTTTTAGGGCTCATCTCCTTCCTCACCGCCGGCGAGAAAGAGACAAGGGCCTGGACAATCACGGCCGGCACCAAGGCTCCCCAAGCCGCAGGAAAGATACATTCGGACTTTGAGAAAGGCTTCATAAGGGCCGAGGTCGTGGAGTGGCAGACCCTCCTGGACTGCGGCGGGTACAACGGAGCCAAGGACAAGGGCAAGGTCCGCTCCGAGGGCAAGGATTACGTAATAAAGGACGGAGACGTGGTCCTCTTCCGTTTCAATGTCTGAGACGCCGGGATATGCAGCAGACTGTCTTTTTGCCGGGCTGGATATAAAGGATAACAGACAGAATGTCCATTATCTGCAAAGTGTGCGGCTGGAACAGCGTTTTTGTGAAAAGTGCTGTTCGTGAATTTGGCACATAATTGAATATGATACTGATATACACGACACTTATTAAATAAGTGTCGTGTATTTTTGACCATGCATCCCGTTTGCCATAAGATCAGGCTGCAAGCAGATTGTCATCCCTCCTTCGCCGCACAGATTTATCCGGCGGCTGGCTGCGACTGCAAAAGGGACAGGAAAGAACGGCGCGGAAGAAAAAAAGGCCGTATAAAAAACAGGCCGCAGCCATGGGCTGCGGTCCGTTTTTTATAGAAGTAAGTCAGATGAACTATGTATTTCACTTCAGCTCGGCAAAGTACTTGATTGTCCTTACCATCTGGGATGTGTAAGAGTTCTCGTTGTCGTACCAGGAAACAACCTTTACGAGGGTTGTGCCGTCGCCCATGGGCATGCACTTCGTCTGGGTGGCGTCAAAGAGTGAGCCGCAGGTCAGGCCGATGACGTCGCTGGAAACGATCTGGTCCTCGGTGTATCCGAAGGATACGGAAGATGCGGCCTTCATTGCGTCGTTCACGCTCTTTGCGTCAACTTCGCCGTCGCAGATGGCGATGAGCTGTGTGAGGGATCCGGTGGGTACGGGAACACGCTGAGCGCATCCGTCAAGCACGCCGTTCAGCTCGGGGATTACAAGGCCGATGGCTTTAGCTGCGCCTGTGGAGTTGGGAACGATGTTCACGGAAGCGGCGCGGGCTCTTCTGAGGTCACCCTTGCGGTGAGGTCCGTCGAGAACCATCTGGTCGCCTGTGAATGCATGGATGGTTGTCATGTAGCCCTTCTTGATCCTGCAGAACTTGTTGAGGGTGTCTGCCATGGGAGCAAGGCAGTTGGTCGTGCAGCTTGCCGCGGATATGATGGTGTCTGTCGGCTTCAGGGTCTTCTCGTTTACGCTGTAAACGATTGTGGGAAGATCATTGCCTGCGGGTGCGGAAATGATGACCTTCTTTGCGCCTGCGTCGATGTGGGCCTGGGACTTCTCCTTGGAGCAGTAGAAGCCTGTGCACTCGAGAACGACGTCAACATCGAGCTCCTTCCAGGGAAGGTCCTTTGCATCCTTGATGGAATAGATGGTGATGGTCTTTCCGTTGACAGTGATGCTGTCCTCTCCTGCCACTACGGATTCAGCATACTTATATCTGCCCTGGGATGAGTCATACTTAAGAAGATGAGCAAGCATTGCGGGACTGGTGAGATCGTTGATTGCCACGATTTCGTATCCCTCTGCATCAAACATCTGCCTGAATGCGAGACGTCCGATACGGCCAAAGCCATTGATCGCAACCCTAACATTTGCCATAATGAATAATTCCTCCGAATTTTGATTCAAGAACTAAGTTTAGATTCGCTACAATTATAACCAATCTAGAAATTCAAGTCAACAAATTAACGGCGCTTGCCCCCGGCCCGCATAAATTTTCTTGCAACAACGCCATAGCGGAAATGAAATCTTGCATTTTGTCCACATGGCCCCGCCGCCGTGCCATGCCGCCGGAAGACTGCCGGAAAGCCTTCTCCTATGCTTCCTGCGCCGTCCAAAACGTGTAGTAAAACCGTATTTTGTGTACAAATGCACACAGTTGGAGATAATGGACACTCTGTTGGATAACAGTCATACGGGGCCTTGGCCGGCCGGAATACGGAGCAGCAAAAACAACTTTTAGCGGCACATATACGGGCAAAATGGGATTGCCGTCGCTTGGACGGGCACGGCCGGGTGCAGGCCGCCCGGGCCAGCAGTATAATGTGTACATTAGTACACGCACAGGGAAAAATCATTCCCCTTTCACGCTGAAGTCATAGCGGATGCAATGGGTAAGCGGAAGACCCGCCGGAAGCAGCGGGGTCCGGAAGCCCTCCACGTTGACTGCATTGGGGAAAAACTGGGGCTCCAGGGCGAAGCCGGAGCGGAAGCCGATGCGGCCGTACTTGCCTTCCGCGTCTATGTAGTTTCCGGAGTAGAAATGGACGCCGGGCATGTCCGTATAGACGTCCACGCAGATGCCGTCCTTTCCTTCGGCCGTGGCCGCGTGGGAGCCTTTTAAGACGAAGTTGTGGTCATAGCCTTTGGCGTACTCCAGCTGTCTGCACTCTTTTTCTATGTCCAGGCCAATGGGCTTGGGGGAAGTGAAGTCAAAGGGCGTGCCGGAAACGGGCCGGATCTCGCCGGTCGGAATGGATTCGGAGTCGCAGGGCGTGAAGCTGTCTGCGTAAAGGGTCAGGACCGTATCCAGAATCCCTCCCTTCTCTCCGTCCAGGCAGAAATATATGTGGCTTGTGGGAGCCCACAGGGTGTCCTTTGAGGAGATTCCGGTGTAGAGGATTTTAAGGCTCCTGCCTTCCAGGGAGAACTGCACGGACATACGGAGCTCTCCGGGATACCCCTCATCCCCGTCCGGGGAGACAAGGGACATGGAAAGCTTGCCGTCTTCGGAGCAGGAGACGGAATAGAACTTCTTGTCAAAGCCCTCCGTTCCTCCATGATGGTGGTTTTCGCCCTGGTTTTTGGAAAGACGGTATTCTGTGCCGTCAAGGGAAAACCTGGCGCCCCGGATTCTGTTGGCCGTGCGGCCGACTGTAGCCCCGCAGTACATTCCGCAGGAGACGTATTCCTCCACGGACCTGAATCCCTCGCAGATGTCCTTCCCGCCGTCCGGGGTGAGGAGCTTAATGTACTGGACGCTGGCTCCGAAGTCCATTATCCCAACGGACAGAAAATCATTGGAGAGAGTGTACAGATGCACCTCTCTCCCTTTGTATGTGTCATATAATTCTTTCTGGATTGTTATCATATGATAATTGCGGCACAGGTCTGCCGTCTGGATGGATAAAAGAGCCGGATATGTGCCAATTATCTGCCAGTTATGGGTTTGGATACGGGCTGGATATCCGGATTTGGGCCGGATGGGATCAGAGCTTTTCGGAGGTTATGCCGTCCGAGATGCCTGCCTCGTAGAACTTGGCCTGGTAGCCCGTCTCTTCCGTATATTTGGCAAGGGTGTATGAGACGAAGTCTGTGACGGCGTCCCTCTGGACAAGGGAGATTGTGCAGCCGCCGAAGCCTGCGCCCGTCATACGGGAGCCTATGCAGGCCGGATGGGACTGGGCAATGGAAGCGAGAGCGTCCAGCTCGCGGCCGGTAACTTCGTACAGGCGGGAAAGGGATTCGTGGGACTCGTTCAGGAGCATGCCAAGGATGTCTATGCGCCCCTCTTTCATGCACTCCACTGCAAGGCGGACACGGTCGCATTCCTGCACCACATGCTGCGCCCTGTCGCGGACCTTTCCGGAAAGGGCGTGCTCCAGTCTGCGGAATGCCTCGGGGGTGAGGTCCGCAAGGCAGGAGATCGCCGGGTCGTATTTTCTTAGGGTCTGGAGGGCCTGCTCCGTCTCGGAGCGGCGCTCGTTGTATTTGCTGTCCACAAGGTTGTGGGGCTTGCGGCAGTCTATGATTACGAGGGAATAATCTCCGAGTTCAAGGGGTATGTACTCGCACTGGATGGTCTTGCAGTCCAAAAGCATGGCCTTGTTTGCCTTGCCGCAGGCGGAGGCGTACTGGTCCATTATGCCGCAGTTCATGCCTACGTACTCCCTCTCGGCCCTCTGTGCGAGAAGGGCTATCTCCACGTCCGTCACGGGCTCTCCGGTGAGGGTCCGGAGGGCCGCAAGTGTTGAGACCTCAATGGCAGCGGATGAGGAAAGGCCGGAGCCGAAGGGCACCTTGCAGTCCATGAGCATGTCGCAGCCGGTCAGGGGGTACCCTGCCTGCTGCCATACGAAAGCAGAGCCGGCCTGGTAGTTGCCGAACTTGAGGTGTTTGTACGCCTCAAGATTGTTTATGTCGAGGGTTACCCGCTCCGGAAGTGTGGTCCACTCTATGTTTATCTCATTCGTGCCGTTCGGGCGGAGATACACCGTGTTTTTGAGCGAGAGGGCCGCGGGAAGGACCTTGCCTCCGCAATAGTCCACGTGCTCTCCTATTATATTGACGCGTCCGGAGGCGCATACCTTGTATTCCCAGTCTTTTTCGTTTATCTGCATAATGCGCACCCCAGATTCTCCAGGAATTCAGCCGTCTGCCTCTTGTCCTTGAACACCGCCGTGTTGTCCAGGATTCTGGAGCATACGGAGCCAAGCTCCTCCTGCATGCAGGCATGAACGGATGCCTTGTCCTGCGCCTTAGCATCCTTGCAAAGGGCTTTGGTTTCGTCATATACCATATGGAAGTCCGCAAGGGACTCCGGAAGGGCGCAGCCGGAAAGGATGGCGTCCTCCACCTCGGAGAGCTGCTCTTCAAGCCTGCCGGGCAGGATGAAGAGGCCCTGGGCCTCAATTAAGCCAATGGATTCCTTCTTTATCACATGGAACTCCGGATGGGCATGGAATATGCCGTCCGGGAACTCCGGGGAGGTTATGTTGGAGCGCAGGATTATGCTCATCTCATACCCTCTTGCGGTCTTCACAACCGTGGGCGAGATGGCGCTGTGCACGCCGTCCGCATCCTCCGGGATTATGCCAATTTCCGGATTGGCGTACGTCACCCAGGCCTTGCGGATGATGTCGGAAAGGTTTGCCACGGTCTCGCGGTTTCTGGAAATCACGCGGCACACGGTGCCGGCCCAGGACACCACTTCCACCGTTGCGTCCGGGAAATCCGGATGGGTGAGAGTGTATGCGGCCCCTGCCTTGTGCATGGGAAGAATCTCCCCTCCGCCCTGGTAATGGTCATGGGCAAGGACGCTGCCGCCAATCCTCTGCAAGGGTGCGTTGCATCCAATGAAGTAATGCGGGAAAAGGTCCACGAAATCCATGAGCCTGTAGAAGGTTCCCTTGTCCACGTACATGGGGCGGTGCTCGCAGTTCACGGCTATGCCGTGCTCATGGAAGTATCCGTACGGGGAATACTGCCAGAACCATTTCTGCCCGCCGAGAGTCAAGTCCACGGAGCGCAGATTTCTCTTGTCCCTCTGGCCGAAGCCCTCGTTCTCCCTGCAGATTACGCACTTGCAGAAGCCTCCGTCCACAGAGTTGGCCTGCTTCGCCTTCTTGGGGTCCTTGAACTCCGGCTTTGCCTTGTTAATTGTTATAACCAGCCCGTTGGAGTCAAAGCGGGGGTTCTTGTCCAGCACGGCCTTCTTCACGTACCTGTTGGCCACGCAGTACCCGTACAGCCAGTCCGTAGCCTTTTTGGAGTCTTCCTTCAAAAGGGCCTGGAATTTGGCGTTGACCTGGCTTGGCAGCATGGAAAGCTCTGCGTACACTTCATCTTCCAAAGAAGCGTTCAGCGTCTCTTCCGTGTACCCCTCTTCAGAGGCCCTCACCAGTATCTCCAATACTCTGTTGCGTATATAGTTCACATCCGCAGGATCCAGCTCCAGACTGGCAAGCGCGTAATCCGTGAGCTCCTGCGCCATGGCGACATTGTCTCTCATCTTTTCTCTCTTGTGTTATTGTGTGTATTTGCGTGCAAAACTGCGCGCATGCGTCTTGTGCATGCGTCTTGTGCATGCGGCGCAAAATATCTGTATATATGGCGTTTTCCGCCACTGCGGCTCCGGCTGGAGGAAACAGATGCGGAAAGGGCCGGCTTTGGGATTCGGATTACTCCCTGTACCCCTTGGGGTTCATGCTCTGCCACTTCCAGAGGGATGCGCACATCTCGTCTATGCCAAGCTTTGCCTCCCAGCCTAGCTCTGCCTTTGCCTTGGATGCGTCTGCGTAGCACATGGCGATGTCTCCGGCGCGGCGGGGCTTTATGCTGTACTTGAGAGGATGCCCGCAGGCCTTCTCGAACGCGTGGATGACGTCCAGGACGCTGTATCCGATGCCGGTGCCGAGGTTGTAGATGTACACGCCGGTGCCAGTTATCTTGTCTATGGCTGCCACATGGCCTGCCGCAAGATCCACGACGTGGATATAGTCTCTTACGCCGGTGCCGTCCGGGGTGGGATAGTCATTGCCGAAGACGCCGATCTCCGGCAGCTCGCCTATGGCCACCTTGGCTATATAGGGCGTGAGGTTGTTGGGGATGCCCTTGGGGTCCTCTCCGATGAGCCCGGACTCGTGCGCGCCCACGGGGTTGAAATACCTGAGAAGGACAATCGTCCACTCCTTGTCTGCCTTGTATACGTCCTGGAGCATTATCTCCTGGAAGTACTTGGATGTGCCGTACGGGTTGGTTGTGCCGCCGGTCTTGCACTCCTCGGTCAGGGGCAGGACCTCAGGGTCTCCGTACACTGTCGCGGATGAGGAGAAGACTATCTTCTTGCATCCGTAGGACCTCATTACCTCCAGAAGGCACAGGGTGCCGTACAGGTTGTTGTCATAATATTCAACGGGCTTCTCACATGACTCGCCCACAGCCTTGAGGCCGGCGAAGTGTATTACCCAGTCTATATGATTCTCTTCAAAAACCCTGGAAAGGGCGGCTTTGTCCCTCACGTCCGCATTGTAGAACTTCACGCTCTTGCCCGTGATCTTCTCCACCCTCTTCACGCTCTCCTCGCATGAGTTGGAAAGATTGTCCACGACAACGGCGCCGTATCCGTTCTCCAAAAGCTCCACTACAGTGTGGGACCCTATGTATCCGGCCCCGCCGGTTACCAAGACATTGGCCTTCATTATATTGTTTTCCTCCGATATTATTGCTTTTTGAATCCTGCCGCAATTCCCCTGCGGCATTATATTATTTGGATAAGCCTCCGGCATCTCCGGGATTATATCCCGCAGGGCCGGCCTTTGACCTGCGCCGTGCGCAGACTGCCGGCAATAAGCCCCGGATTGCCTCAAGCCCGTAAAAAGTATATCACAGGGCGGGATATGCATGCAACGGTTAAATGTCCTCTCCCGGAAGTCCTTTTTCTCCTGCTTCGCAGCCCCTGCGCCTTTCCTTTTATCCGCGGTGCAGTGTATCATCCCCGGGACGCAATGTATATATAAAATTGTACGGAAAACTATAAAATCGTATAAAAATTTTTAAAGACCATCCATGCGCCGCACGGAAGTCCGTTCCAATGCCCGCAGCCGGCAGATTGCGGAAATAGATGCTATGGATTCTCACGTACCGGATTATATACGGCACTTTTCCAAGCCCTGCCATTTGTTCCAGCATGGAGGCAAGGAATGGACAGGCCTAAATAACGCGCTTGCGGAAATTCACATAATCCCAAATATGCATATATGACACCAGCGTTAAAAATGCAATAAAACAGCAGGAATAATGCATTCTGCACGCTCTTTGAGGCAAAATAGAGCCTGACACTTGCTATTTGGGAAAAACCGTGGCTAAATATTGTCATGCCAATTTCTTTCGACATGAAAAAGCTGGACAGGCTGCTTTCGGCGTACAACAGATGCTTCCATGTGACCATCACTCTCTTTGACCACAAGCTCAACGAATTGTACCACAACGGGGCAATGACGGATTACTGCGGGCTTATCCGCCAGGATGAGAACCGGCTGGAGCTTTGCCATGAGTGCGACATGACGCACGCCTACGAGTCCAGGGACATCCGCCAGACGATCATCTACACATGCCACGCAGGCCTCTGCGAGGCCGTGGCACCCGTCTTCTGCGATGATATCATAGTAGCCTACCTGATGATAGGCAAATTCCGCGATGCCGAAAAAGAGTACACGTCCGAAGAAAGGATCATTGAGGTCTGCGACAGGTACGGCCTGGACATGGTCAAGATGCTGGACGCCTACTGGGCCCTGCCGGAATTCGACAAGAGCTACATAGACGACGCCGTCCTCATCCTCCAGTCCTGCGTGTCCTACATCGTAGGCACGAACGAAGTCGTGCGCTTCAACAGGCCGATAATCGCCAGCCTCATTTCCGAATACATTGACGAGCATATTTCCGAAAAAATCACGGCGGACAGCCTCTGCATGCACTTCCACGTGGCCAGGAACATCCTCTACGAAATCTTCGACAAGAACTTCGGCACCACCGTCCAGAAATACATTGCCGAAAAGCGCCTGAACATGGCCAAAGAGCTGCTTGTCTCCACAACCACTCCTCTTCGGCAGATCTCGGATGACACCGGTTTTTCTGACTACAATTACTTCATCAACTTCTTCAAGAAAGAGACCGGCCTGCCTCCCCTCCAATACCGCAAAAAGAACAGAGAAATCTGATTTAAGCCTCTATATGATATCTTGTTTTCCAGAAAGAGCCCTGTGAAATCCGCAGGGCTTTTTCTTACATGCAATTTGGAGGTGAATCAAATATACTCTTTGTCCTTTCCCCTCAAAAGCCTCATCTTATCCCCGCGCCGGTGAAGGTGTTCGTTCAAGCGATGACATGAGCGGCTGTAATCAGAAAAACATCCCGGGCCATAAGGTCCGGGATTTGTGCGCTGTATTGAGCTGGCATCATGGAACGATGCAAGCAGGCAGGGTTACTTGCGGTTCAGCTCCATGCGGAAGGGGCGGTTGCCGTCTGCATCTTCCACGTACTTGATTGTGAAGCCGCCCTTGAGGTAGGTGTTTATGAATGTCTTCTTCTCCTGCTCTATCTGCGTGTCCGCGCCCCAGATGTAGGCCTCGTGGAAAAGAGAGTCCGCAAGCCTGTCCACGTCCATGTCCTGCCAGACGCCGGTCTCGTTGAAGGCCGTTATGCGCTTGCGAAGGGTGCCTAAAAGGACCTGAGTCTTGAAGAGCTGCACCTTGTCCTGGGCGAAGTCATCCATGAAGCAGTGCTCTATCCCCTTCTCGTCATAGCGGTCTATGATGGTCTGGGACGTGCGGGACCGCTCGTTGAGGATGTAATACTTGGCCAGGGAGACAGTCGTAATCAGCCCCCAGAAATCGGAGTCGGATGAGGCCAGGACCACGGAGTCCACGCGGTCCTCGTAATAGGCCTTGCAGACGCCGGCCGTCATTACGGTGTCTATGAGGGACTTGTTGTCCAGAACCCTCGTAATCTCCTTGTGGGTTATAGGGATGTCCAGGTCAAGGTAGGACTCGACGTAATCCCACGCGAGGGAAGTGTGCTCATCGTCGAAGAGGGTTATCTCACTGATCTTGGAAATGTTCTTGGTGTCCAGGCCCTTGAGCATCCCCACGAACGAGTACGGGTTGACATTCTCGCAGTCAACGAAGATGGCCACGGAGCCGGCCTTTTCTACGAAATCGTAAAAGCTCTCCTTGTACTCGGCGGGGGCGTCTATGACGTACTCGCGGGCCTTGAAGATATCCTTGTTCGCGCCGTACAGCATCTTGAGGAACTTCTCATCGTTGAAGAGGACGTTGCCGTCCTTCTCAGAAAGAGTGTAAGGCCAGTTGACGTAGAGCTGGTACGGGTATGAATTCTTGTTGGAAGTGTACGCAATCATCTCATTGCGTATGTTGTTGAAGACGTTGATCTGCTTCTGGTGGGTTGCGACCAGGGATCCGCCCGGCCCGGCATTCCCCTTTGGCATCAGGAAAAGGGAGCGCACGTACTCGAACTTCACCCAGTCCGGGATCAAGGGCTTCACCTTGTCTATGTTGTCCAGAATGTACTGGTTGATGAAAGCCAGGTTCATGAAGACGCTGGACGTGCCGCGCATGTTGATGTGGACGAACTCTATGCCTCTTTCCCTCAAAAACTTTATCTGTTCCTTATCAAAACACTTTTCAAAGTTGTCCGTCTCTGCGCCAGGCTTGAATTTGGCTTCCGATATCTGTTTGTAGTTCCTGAGTATCTGCATCCTTATGGAGCACAGGTACCTTATTATTGTGGCTTTCTCATTGGCTCTCAGCTCCGCCACCTTCTCTTTGGAAAAATGTTCCAATGCAAGCTTGTCATCGCTAAGCCCTGCAAGATAGCAAACTGTAAGCGCCGTGTCGGTCCGGTAATTGTCATACTTTCCGCCGGGATCATTTAACTGAACGGTCTGATAAATCATATCAAAGTCAACCTCCTTGTAATTTTTCTTACACTTTATTTATAAACTCTTTCCGGAGTTCTTAAACATCATTTTAGGCGTTTTCTGGAACATTTGCAACTATCCCTGCAAAATTTTATGCGAAGTACGATTTTTTCTGGCGTCAGTGCAATATGCCGCATGCCTCACTATGGCGTAAAGACAGAATATCCCTCTGCCAGCCATCCTCTACATATCATATGACACCCGCACGCCATAAAATCTGCATGCATGAAAGAGCGCATTTTTCTGGTGTGGACCTCTCCCTTTATCCCTACGGATGACATGCAAGGAGATGTTGATCAGAGGTTTGGATTGGATTACGTGAAATACGAATTTAGTTCACATTGGTCCAGTAGTATGCTTGAAATAAAGCATTTTGAAGGCATATATGGAGAGGCCTGCAAAGCAGCAGCTCCGCAGGCCTCTCATACAGCGTTTAAAGGGATTGTATTTTACTTCATCGGCATCATAGCCAAGATGCAGCTGAAAAGGATTCTCTTATCATAATTGTATCATGATTGTGAATCCTTCTTTAAATGCTGTCTGTAGTTCAGATTGAAGACCTACTGCTCATCTGTGCTGCGCACACCGTCCAGCAGTTCCTTATATGCTCTTATAAACTTCAAAGGAAACGGCACTACAGTAATCTGATTGTCCCGAATGAAATTCACATCCAAAAGAGATACTATCTCGTCAAAGAACAGAGGATTGTCATGAGCCGCCCGGACTTCACGGATTCTGGCTGAGCGTTCTACCTTCATCTGCATGCCGGTGCCTATTGTGCCGGCATAGTAAAATATGCTGTCTCCCTGCCTGTAATACTTGATGTCCAGTATGTCGCCAAAGAGCTCCTCCCTATCCTCTTTTTTGCGTGAAATCTTCTTTCCGGCTTTAAGCTGGTCGCGTATCTTCTCTATCTCCGGAATAGTGAAGAGCTTGGTGTCTACAATGTAATTGATCTTGCGGTCCTCTCGGTCCCCACGGACTATGACGCAGATCAGGTCGCTAGGATTGCTTATCAGGAATCGGTCATTAAAGTTCTTAAGGCATTCAGGCTCCTCTTCGGTCCTGTCAATGTCAAACCTGCCGTCCGGGTGTATTGTCATTATATAGAAGTAGGTCTTCTCAATCGGCCTGACAGAAACAGAATCGTCCTGGGAGGATTGGCCATCCTTCTCTTTCTTCTCTGTGGAGTCATCCAGCTTAACCTTCTCTATTACGACGAATGTCCAGTCTGTCGTATATTTGCGGCCTTCCCAGTTGTCTATGGTAAGCTGCTTGTACTTGATATCCCGCTTGATAACCATCTCGTCTATTACCTTATTGATGAGACAGTCCTGTATGCAGTCATCGGAGCCGAAATTTTCCACAGTGACATGCTGGACGATATATTCGGAGGATTCGATGTGTGGATCTTTGATACCTGCGTTTTCAGGCAGGTCATAGAAATCCGCGTCATGGATGATCAGGATGTTCATCATCTCCTTAGAGACCTCGTTTGATACCTGATAAGGTATCTGATACATGTCAAGAGTGGCGGCGAGAAGGCTGAGAAGGGATTCAGAACGGGGATCATCCAGTGCAAAATTGCATATGTTGATTATTCCGCCGTTGGCTTCTACCAAATCCTTCCTGGTCTTCCTTCTGTTTGGCTTGCTCATTCTCTTGATAGATCTACTGTTGCTGTCCTCATCCGGAATGGTCTCGAACTCAAGTGTCGCTGTTCTGCCGTACTTTGTTTTGAAGAGCTTGAGGATTTTGCAAAGACATCCCATCTTGGAACTGTCGAACGCATCCAGATTGCTCATGTCCAGGAACGGAATTGGCTTCTCCCTTCTTCCTATAATCTGATGCTGCAGATACACAGATGTGGCGTCATCATCGCCCTTGAGTATATACCGAGTGATTGTGGGCAGCCCCTCCTGGGATACTGTGAAAACCGGAAAATCCTTTAGGGAGTGTTTGCCTAGGTTCATTAAGCCGCTTAAATTCCGGTTCGTGAATACTGCTCCGCCAAGCGACAGGCGCATTTTTCTGTCCAAATAGACGTGTATCGTTCTCACCCTTTTCTTGCCTTTCCGCCCGTCCGGGGTGCAGCAGTACATGCTTCCCATAAGATTGTTGCAGGCATACCTGTCCTTTGAGTTGGCGTTTTTGACTCCATAGAGAAGAAGGGCTGCGAGGTTGCGCTTCATTTCCTCCGTGTCATTCTCTGTAAAATGAATCTCATCCACATCGTACAGATTGCTTCCGTCCTTGGCCTTCTCCTGCTTTCCGACAGCGTCTTCGAGCTTCTTTTTGTTATCCTCTGAAGAGAATTTTCTGGACCCGACGGACTTTTCCATCATGACATAGATGCACCTGCTGTTTCCATCCTTGTATTCGGCGTGCAGGATGGATGAAATATTCTTCTCCTCAATGGAAGCGTCCAGCGCGGCTGCGGACCAGCCGATATACTTCTTGTCCTTTCTGCCGACAGTAAAGAAGTCGTACTTCATATCCAGGGCATCATAGTCTGCTGTGAATTTCAGCTTGTTAGTCTTGATTGAGCTCATCAAATGCCTCCTTTATCTTCTGCAGCGCGTCAATATTCGGCTCCCCGGTATCTGAAGAGATGATATAAGGTATCTCATAGACCTTGAGGCCATTGCCTGTAACGTTCTTGGCGAAATCAGAATTGCTGCTGTCGCCAAGCATGTTGATCACGAAAACCGCTTTGCCGCCGATGGAAACAAGCTTATCAGAGATCTTTTTCAGCATCTCATCCTTGTCCACGAAGTAAGAATCCTTCCAGTGCTTGAAGTCGAAGTAGACGTCCTTTGCGGGGCAGGAGAAGTCAAATACCTCGAACTTTTTGGGGTCTGCGATTT
The DNA here is from genome assembly GCA_021204625.1 of Clostridia bacterium. GTDB lineage: Bacteria > Bacillota > Clostridia > Christensenellales > Borkfalkiaceae > Coproplasma. The sequence continues at coordinate 22,430 of JAJPZA010000027.1, forward strand.
CCGAGAGTTCTATGCCGCAAAATCTTGTAACGGTGTTCCTTCCTGCCTCTTCGCCCAAGGCTCCCTTGTAAATGTTGTTGAAGAGCACCGGGCAAAGGATGTATTTGCCAGATTTGAATGCTGTGGCATATCCCATGGAAATGAAATGCTGCCTGAGCTTTTCATCCTTGAGCAGAAGCGCGAGCCTTGCGGAGCCTTCGGAGACGGTCTGCCGGTGCATGCTGTCCGGATTGAAGGATGTGCTTGTATCGGCGTAGTCATCCGTCTGGCCATAGGCTATTTGATCTCCCTTTTCGAATAGTCTGCAGTACATGGAATCCACGAAGAACTTCTCCTCTCCTACAAGCCGGCCGTATTCTTCTTCGCTTATTGTCGGATGCTTCAGCACGAACTCACGGAGGTTCTTCCAGCGCTCTCTGTTGTATGAAGACCAAATGTAACTGCTCTCATCGAGAATGCCGGAAATGTAATCTGAAGCATTGCGGCACTTCTGGTTGTTCTCATTGATGAGGTCCTGCATCTCCTGGCTCATGCTAAAATACTTTTCCGCAAGCTCTATAACCTTCTTGAACTCCGGGTTGAGAAGCATCGGCTTGCCGCTGTCCGGATTCACAAGCTTGTCCTTGAAATGGAGCACACTGCCAAGCGCCTTGTCACTGACGAGAACCGTTATCTCACTTGCCTTTTTGTTGGTCCTGCAGATCCTTCCCACAGCCTGTATGAGGAGCCTGGCGGCATACATGTAGCAGCTGTCCGTTCCGTACAGATTCGGCGCATATATTTTCTTGTTCCCCAGATAGCTTTGATAAGCTGCATTGAGACACTGACCTGCTTCACTCTCACTTATCTCTCCCATTTCAAGAAGAGACTCAACCTGGTACATGTACTTGTACAGGCTCTTTTCATCCAGCGTGTCCCCGAAGATATTGACTATGAGATTGGAAGGATTGTCAAGATATATGCCGGAAATGTCCATCTTGTCGGACAGTTCAAAGTCATTGGTCTTCACTGTCTGTGAGTCAATTTCATCCGAGCTTCTGAACTGCATGTTCAGGCCGTTGCCTATTGACTGGTATGTGGAGATAATGAACACATGCTCACCCTTGGCATACCTTTCCGTCAAAGCGGTCAGATCCTCTTCAAAGCCTGCGCTTTCAAGCACGACATACTGAGGCTTATGGGGTGCGCCAAGGACAGCCTCCCCAACCATTCCGAACAGTTCATCAAGCACATTTGTATCAAGGCTGCCGTCACCTTCCCTGGGTATTTTGTTAAGCACACAGAGAAAAGCCTGTATTCCCTTGCGCAGGAACACGGAATATGCGTACGCGATTCTGTAATACCTCTTCTCCACATACGTAGGGTCGCTGCTTTTGCCGGCATTGCAGTCTGTGGAGCTGTCATCACTGTGGCCGGAATTTTTCTGCACATATTCAAACATTTCTTCCGCAGCCTTGGCATCCTGGGTAATGTCAGACCACCAATCCTCGGAATAAGGGCCTCTCGGAATTGAAGGTACGGCGCCTGCGCTTATTTTCACCTTGCCGTAGCCGGATATTGATTCGCAGTACTGCTTCTCAAGGCTCGCCCTTTCCTCCTCCGTTATCGCATGATAAGCTCCCCCAAGCTCCTTCTTGAGATATTCCATGTCATAGTTTCCGAGAGCGGACCTAAGGTCTGCCGTTGCGGATATTCCAACAACCTTGAAAGTCTTGCACAGCTGCAGGAAGAACTTCTCTGCAGTGAGAGAAAAATCGCTGTAACGGATTTCAGACCTCATCTCATGATTGTTGTTGTCTATGAATGCATATGTTGTGAACCCGGTCTCATAGAAAGACTTTCTCTTGTCATCTTCATCCGAAGAGGACCCGTCCTCGCTTTTTGAGCTGTCTTTTTCCTGCCTTTCAGCAATTGCCCTGATTACCTGGTCATGTTTTTGCATCTTGTCTACAAGATAACCCTTTTCATACTGCGTCAGGTCCCCGAAATTGTCCAGCACGCTGTTCAATGCGGTCACACGGTTGATCTCATCCATTGTCTTCCCCTGATCCCACTTGTAATACTCGTAGTTCTCAGCGCACAGAGACAGCCAAGTGATGAAGTAGTCTATGCCTTTTTGGATTGAATTGAGAATGTCCCGGATATACTTCACATCCTCCCCTTCAGGCGGCTTCTCATCGAACATGATGTAGTTGTATCCGTCCTTGATTATCCTGAGTATCCAGGGCGTGATTTTGCCGGGGCCCAGAGTGTATATGCCACTGTTAGTCCTTATAAGGAATCTTTCCATTGCAGGATTCTTGCCGGGCTTCGTCCTGAAGTTGGTGGAAAGGTAGCACTCATTGTAAATAGCCACAATCTTATCCCTCAAAGCCTCATAATTTGCCATGGGGGAGTGATCATCGCCTGTATATCCCTGCTTTTCCCTTTTATCTCTGAAGTGCTCGGACTCAGCAGTGAATTCCTCCGGGAAGTCATTTTCATTGAGCGGATTGTAGAGATGCCTGAAGAAAGCTATATAATCCTGGGACTGCTTAATGCCGTCTTCGATTATGGCTTCGATGATGGTGTCCTTTGTTGCATCAACCTCGTCCACAAACAGAATCGACTTTGCAAACTGCGGTTCGTTGTATATGTAGAAAGATGACCTGTATATGGGATCAATCTTCACCATCAGCTTCTTGAATGACAGAAAAATCACCTTCCTGTCAAATATCAGGACGGAAGGATACATCTCAGCGACCCACTTCCACTCAGGCTTATTAAATATGGCCCGCTTTATGCTATCCGAGGTCTTGAACAAGTCTTTGAGCACTTCCTCAAGCTTGTACCGGAACATCTCCTCGGCTTCCTCAGCATTCTTCTTGATATGAGCCTCATACTTTCTGAGTTCCTTGAGCTGCTTCCTGAATTCCATAGTGCTCAGAAGATGCTTGTATTCAGGCAAATTCGAAATCACAGACGGCATGCTGTCTCTGAACTTCTTGACACTGTCCTCAGTACCTGTCAAAAAATCGTATGCAGAATCGACATTGCTTTTAAGCTCAAGGCAATACTTGTCATACAGCCTCTCCCTCTTTGCTTCCCTGAATCTTTTCCTAAGCTCTTTCTTGGGAAGATTCTTGAGCTGGTTGGTGGTATAGAAGATCTTCAGATCTTTATCCTCATCACCATCCGTGCTTTTTAGCAAGTTCTCCACATCTTTCACCAAATCGCAGATGACCCTCGTGCTTGAAAAAGTCTTGCCTGAACCTGTAGTCATGCAAAGCGGCATGAATCCATAGGAATAGTCTTTGTTCTCCAAAAAGTCCTTGATTACTTTTTCCACTTCTACCTCCAAACTGCTAAATACTGTCAAATGCCATTAAATGCCACTGAATTAGATTTTTATGCAATACCTCTTTAGCAAAAGCCTCTTAAGTAACTGCTCAAAACCTAAGTGTCACAGTTCTTGAGTTTACTACAAAAGTTCTGAAATGTAAATACCTATAAGCACTAAAATCGTGTTGCGTGTAAAGTAATGTGTGAGTTTTAAAATATATACGGCTATTTTTGAAAAATTTGTAAAAATTAGTCTCATTTGCAAATTTTACCGTACATATACGAAAAATCCAATCAGAATAACTTGCTGTCCGAACCCCGTTTAGGAATTGCATAAATGTATAGAAATTTCTGCATAATGAAGAAATTTCTAATTTTTATACAAAAATGCAAAATCCAAACAGGTATCTTTTGATACTTAATTTGCATCGCTGCAATGCATAATTGACAATACCAAATTTCTATGCAACAAAGATATCCACGCCAACAAAAAAGAGCCCTCATTGCCGGGAGCTCTATCGTGCTTTCATGTTCTATTTGGCTGGTATTGGATTACTCGCTGTCGGAATCCTTGTCTTTCTTGCCGGAAGTCTTCTTGTATTCCTCGTACGCTTCCTTCTCGTCATCGGGGATGTCTTCGACGTACCTTTTAAGAATCAGTGTGAACTCGGTTACCTCATTCTTCTTAACCTTCCTGGGCTCAGGATAGGTGGCTGCAATAAAGAAACCGCGGTCTATATAAGACTGCACGTTATCATTTATCTTGTCCCTGGTGCACTCAACATAGACGGTCACGAATGTGAAAAGGTTCTCCTCTTCAGACTCATCATCCGTCTTATGGTGATTCCTTCCCCAAATAAAGGCGCCTATGATCAGCAGCACCAGGACCACTATTATGACCAGCTCTATGATTCCGGTTATATCCATACCATCTCTCCGTCCGTGCACAGCATGAAGATGCCGTCCACGCAAATGAGTATATCACAAGGAAAGAGCAAAATACAAGCATTTACACAATCGCATAACGTCCGTTTTATGGGCCGTTTTATGGGCGCAAGAGCGGTTAGCTCCGTTCAGCTTGGATTGGAATGGCTTCGTTGATGAACATTTGTTCATGAGCCAGCTCATTCT
>JAJPZA010000170.1 GCA_021204625.1 Clostridia bacterium
ACGTCGCCCTTTATCCCGGCGTCCCCGGTCACTCCGAGGGAGCCGTTTATCTTGTTGTCAGGTTTCATTCTGATGTCTGTTGCTGCTGTTGCTGTTGCTGTTGTCCTGTAAGCGTTCCGGCGGCCTCCAGAAGGCTCTGCGCCCCGTTCGAGTCGCCGAATGTGGTGAGGGCGAGGGCCGCCGCCGTGTACACGGCCGCCTCGTAGCACCTCGCGCTGATCCCTATGCGGTCGTCCTCGACCTTCGGGAGGGGCATGTACCGGGCGAGGGCCACGGTGTCCTCCTGTCCCCTGCACGAGTAGAACTCCAGGCAGAGGCCCTCCGGCCTCACGGCCACCGCGACCACGGGCCTGTCGGGATTGCCCCGCAGCCCTATGAAGGGCGACCGCTGGAGCTCGTACTCCTCGTCGTCGGTGGTGATCGCGGACCACACCGCCGTCCTCCATCCGCTCATGCGGAACGCCACGAACCTCATGAAGTCGTCGGGAAGGAGCACGAAGCCCGTTCCGTCGCCGTTCCACGCCGGATCCCGGTCCGAGAAGTCGAGAGGGTCCAGAAGATGGGCGGGAGCCCCGCTGTGCACCCTTCTGACCGCCTCCGGGATCTTCGAGAGTATCACCTCGTCGACCGAGAGGGTGTCGGGGTCCCGCGCGTCGAGAAGCGGCGCGCTCACGCAGTTGCGGTCCATGCACACCCGCACGTCCCTTGCGATCCTGTCAATCGGATAGAGGTTCATGTCCGGCCCTCCGCGCTATTCGAGTCCTGTGAACTCCACTCCGTTCCTCGCGGCCGCCGCGACGATCTGCGCGTGGCTCTTGAGGGCGGAGCGGCTCACGCCGAAGCGGTCGGCCACGTAGTCCTTGGCCGTGCCCCAGTCGCTCACCGGAACCTTGATCACCTTCTTGGCGGAGGCGTCCGCGCCGTTCCCCGCGGCCTGTTTCGGCGCCTTGGGCTTCGGCGTGTTCGCGGCCGAGACGAGAGTGAACAGCCTGCCGTAGCGGGCGTGCGACTCGAGGCCCTTCTGCACCGCCTCGTCGGAGGTGGTGTAGACGGACGTGCCGTTGCTCAGCGCGTTGAAGGATATGTGCCGGCTCCTGCCCGAGGGGAGCGCGATGTTCACGCTCACCGTCGTTCCTGATCTGTATGTCTTCGCTGCCATGATGCTGTAATGAAAATGCGGGGCGGAACATCGCGTCCGTCCCGCAGGTGTGTCAGATTACGGGCGGCCCGCTATACGTTGCCGTCGCCCTCGGTGGTGCCGGTGCCCTCGGCGGTGCCGGTGCCCTCGGCGGTGCCGGTGCCCTCGTCGGTCGACGCCGGGGCCTGGGCGAGGCGGATCCTCGCGTGGGCCTTGGCGTAGCGCAGGAAGATGCAGCTGACCTCCTGGAGCACGGCGGCGTCGGTGTTGCGGATGCCGGCGCTCTTGAGGTCGAGCACGTTCCTAACCCACGAGACGTGCGTTCTCTTGCTCAGGTAGTCCGGGTCGAGCACGAAGCCCTGGTCGGACATTCCGTGGATGTCGAACAGCTCGTGGTGGATGGCGAGGATCTCGCCGAAGTCGGTCTCCCAGCTCTTGAACTTGAGGTTCCAGATCTCGACGGTGTCCTTGAGGCGGAACTTCTCGCTCTTGATCTTGCTGAGGGTCGCCAGAAGGTCGGACCCGGCGAAGAGGAGCTTTCTCTTGTTGCCGATGCCCGTGCCGGTGAAGAGATCCTTCGACACGTCCACGAGGTCGTCGTCGTGGATCACGCAGCAGTTCCTGTCGCTGTCCCACTGGCCGATCTCGATGTCCTTGCCGGCCATGTACCAGATGCCGCCGGTGAACCATGTGAGCATGTTCTCCTTGGCCACGTGCTTGATCCTGTTCTTCACTCCGAACAGGAAGGTGCTCTCCATGCCGAGCCTCATGTCGTAGACGGCGTCCTCCTCAATGTCGGAGAAGTCCCAGTTGACCTCCTTCTTGGCGATCTTGTCGAAGGTGGACTGCTCGATCTGCATCATGAAGTTCTGGCAGTACTGCTCCTCCGGCATCGGGATGTTGTTGAAGCGTCCGGTCTGGGCGTCGAGCTCTCCGCACGCCTTGCCCATCCTCACGAGGGTGGTCCCCGCCGGGATGGCCGGCACGAGGATCGGCTGCTTGTTCTCGTCGAGGTTGCCGTTCACGGCGTACACGATCGGCAGGCTGGTCTGGGTGTCGCGGCCGCAGACGCAGAGCACGAGGTCGGGCACGACGCTGTCCTCGTCGGTGTAGGCGGTGCCGTCGGGCTTGGTTATCCCGCTCACGCCGACGACGCGGATGGTGTCGTCGAGGGTGAACATGTTGGCGTCGTCAACGGTCAGCACGGTGGACGCTCCGGAAGTCATCTCCTCGACGTCCTCGGTGAGGGTGCACTTGATCTCGCGGGTGCCGACGCTGTAGTACTTCACCACGAAGGAGTCGGTGTGGCCGCCCTTGGCGTGGCGCGAGATCTGGTCGATCGGCGTCGCCATCGGGCGTATCCTGATGATGCGCTTGTCGACGTCGTTCATGTAGTAGTACGGGTCGCCCTCGTCGCGGCCGATGGTCTCGGTGGAGATGCCCTCGCCGCTGAGAGGCCCGCCCGTCTTGGCGTCTCCGCCCTCTGTCTTGCCGGCGTCGGGAAGGTCGGTGGCGTCCGCCATCATGACTCCGCTCGATGCGCCGGTCACGAATGCCAGAACCATCAGAAGAAGCCTGGCAATGAAGCTAAACGGTTTTCTCATCGCTTGAATGAATTAAGTTGTCTTTTGGTTTCACGTTACTGTCTCGGGCTGCGGCGCCTTTCGTTGCCCCTGTCCCAGATCGACCCGCCGCCGAAGTCCGGCATGGGGTTCGCGGCCGGAGCCTGCGCCCCGCCGTTCTTGCCGGCGAGGTCCGGAGTGCCGTCGCCCTTTCTGCTCCTCTTGAGCTTCATGTCGATGCGGTCGTTGCGGCCCGTGACCCTGCCCTCCGCCCGGGCGGCGTCAACGTCCGAGTCGTGGTTCAGCGCGCTCTGGACCATCAGGATCGTCTCCTTGGAGATCTTTCCGAGCACGGCGTCCTTGGTGATGGAGATCACCCTTTCCATGATGTTGTCCATCTCCTCGTCGGGGATGCCGGTCTCGTCCATGACCTTGACCGTCCGCTCGAGGTTCTTCTTGTACTGGTCCTCGTAGGCCTTGCCCTTGGCGACCCTGTCCGCCCACTCCTTACTGGCCTCGGCGATCCTGTCGAGGTTGGCGGGATCCTCCAGGGCCTCCTTGAAGTCGTCGCCGTACTCCCTGATGAGGGCGATCAGCGGGTTCTCGCCCTTGGACCAGCTCGATATGAACGCGGCGCTCTTGGGGTCGCTCGCGAAGAGGTCGGTGAGCTGCTTCGCGTTCTTCCGGTAGTTCTCCGCGTCAGCGTCGTAAGCGTCGTAATCGTCGTTCGCCTGGCCGTAGAGGGCCTCGTCGTCGGCGTATTCCCGGTCGGGATATTTGCTCTTGAGCCTCTCGAGATATTTGTCTCTGTTGCTCTTAACTGCCTGTGTGTCAGCCATGTCTTTAGATTTTAGGTTTACTGTCCGTCTGTTTAGGGCAAATATGGCCCCCGGGCGGCCCTTTTTCCGTTTATCTTTTAACGGACGAAGCGTAACTTTGGGTGAAGGAAATGCCGAGGGATGAAGCACAGGGGATCGAACATGGAGTGCTCCGAGCAGAGGGCCGTCGACCTGATGCGGGCGTACGACAGATACGTGGAGAGCGCCGGGCAGCTCAGGATGCCCGACGTGTACAGGGCCGTCGCGTCCATGCCGGCCAGCCGCTTCTGGGTCTCGGAGATAAGGGCCTCGCTCGTGGTCTCGGCGATGCTCCGGGGAGAGAGGCCGCTCGAGAGGATGTGGCCCCTGAGGAGGGAGATGTACGCGGAGATATGCCGCAGGGTGGTCGAGCTGAGGAAGCGCAATCCCGACATGAGCGTGTCGGACGCGTGCGCGGAGGTGGTGATGCAGCCCGCGCCGTCGTTCTACCTCACTCCCGGCACGGTCAAGGTGATGATATGCAGGTACAGGAAGGAATGGGTAAGGAGAAAGCTGGCAAGGCTCTCGCTCTGGCGGTAGGCGCCGCCGCGGTCGGGCTCTCGTTTCTGCGTCCCGGCTGGGACGTGTGGAGCCTCCACGCGGGGTGCTCGGCATGGGCGCGCCTCGCGTGGCCGTTCCTTCACGCCAACCTTCTTCACGCGCTTCTCAACGTGTGGTGCCTCCTCTCCGTCACCTTCGTCTACGACCTCTCATGGAAGAGGCTGCTCCTTTCCTACGCCGTGGCCGTCACGATCCCCGTGGGCCCGCTCTCGTTCCTGCCGGGGATGGCCCTGCCGACCGTGGGGCTCTCCGGCGTCGTCTACTTCCTCTTCGCCGCGGGCCCGGTGCAGGTGGGCAGGAGGGGCGACTGGCCGGCGTGGCTGGCCCCCTACCTCCACGCCGGGGTGCTCTTCCCGAAGACCAACGCGTGGGTGCACGTCTGGTGCTACCTCGCGGGGCTGGTGTTCGCGCTTCTCAACATGCCGATAAGAAGGAGGGGCCATGGCGATCAGTGAGAACGAGAGGGGCATCAGGGAGATCCTCGCGGAGGACCGCAGGAGGATGAGGGAGAGGGACGCGCCCTTCGATCCCGTGTCGGGCCTCGGCTCGGTCGGAAGGAGGACGCGCCTCCTCATGGAGGACTATCCCATACGAGAGCAGTGGATCCCGGAGGCGATGGCCCGCGTGCCCCTGGTGAGGATGGCCGCCGAGGCGGGCTCCGTGCGCGCCCTTCTTGAGCGGCTGGGGTCCTCTCCGGAGGACGCGGAGGAGGACAGGGCCAAGGTCATAAGGCAGCTCACGGAGATCCGGATCCGGCACGACTTCCCCTTCTGGGCGGCGTCGTTCGCCTACATCTCCAACAAGGAGGCGGGCCCGGACGTGCTGTTCCGCCTCACGAGGCCGCAGAGAAGGCTCGTGGCGGAGCTGGAGGAGATGAGGCTGAAGGACGAGCCGATAAGGCTGATACTCCTCAAGGCCCGCCAGTGGGGCGGGTCGACCACCATACAGATGTACATGGCGTGGCTCCAGCTCACGCGGAGGGAGGGCCTGAACAGCGTGATAGTGGCGCACCAGGCGTCCGGATCGGCCCGCATCAACGCCATGTTCGAGAAGATGCTCAAGGCCTACCCGACGGAGCTGCTGCACCCTCCGGGCGAGCCGTACTCCGAGAACGAGCCCAAGTGGGTCGGGGTCGGCACGACCGGCACCATACACCGCGTGCCGCAGCGGGGCTGCGAGATCAACGTGGGAACGGCCGAGCGGCCGGACAGCTGCCGAAGCGGAAGCTACTCCCTGGCGCACTTCTCCGAGCCGGCCTACTGGCCCGACACCGAGGGCAAGAAGCCGGAGGACATCATCCAGGCCGTGGGCGGAGGAATACTCTACCGTCCCATGACGATGATCGTGTACGAGAGCACGGCCAACGGCACCGGAGGCTGGTTCCACCGCGAGTACGAGGACGCCAAGGCGGGGAGGTCGCAGTTCCGGCCCCTCTTCATTACCTGGCGCGACATCGGGCTCTACACCCTGCCGCCGGAGGACAGGAGGGCGTTCGCGCGGGAACTGTGGCTGGGCCGCCTCAACGAGAACGAGCCCTCCGACCGCGAGGAGAGCGGGGCCTACCTCTGGTGGCTGTGGAGGCAGGGCGCGTCCCTCGACTCCATCAACTGGTACGTGCACGAGAGGCGCAAGTTCACCTCCCACGAGAGGATGGCCGAGGAGTACCCGTCGGACGACGTGGAGGCGTTCAGCAACTCCGGGGCGCGGGTGTTCGACCGCTACCGCGTGGAGGAGCTCAGGCCGACGTGCAGGGCCCCGAAGCGGATCGGCGACGTGGCCGGAAGGGCCCTCACCGGGCCGGACTCCCTCAGGGACGTGAAGTTCACCGACAACAGGCAGGACCCGATGTACGTCTGGGCGGCGCCGGAGGAGGACGCTCCGGGAGAGAGGACGCTGAACCGCTATCTCGTCGTGATGGACGTGGGAGGAAGGAGCCGCAAGGCGGACTGGTCGGTCATCACCGTGTATGACCGCCTGTTCATGACGGAGCCGGACGGCAAGCCGGAGATCGCCGCGCAGTGGTACGGCCACACCGACATTGACCTGCTGGCGTGGAAGGCCGCGCAGATCGCGAGATACTACAACGACGCGCTGCTGGTCATAGAGAGCAACACCCTGGAGACGCACGATGTCGGCGTGGAGGGCGACCAGTCGGAGTTCATCCTCGACCAGATCGCCGACGCCTACGGCAGCCTCTACGCGAGGAGGCAGTCCGCCGAGGAGATCCGCAACGGAGTGCCCAGGCGGTACGGCTTCCACACCAACACGAGGACGAAGCCCATGGTCATATCGTGGCTGATAAAGTGCGTGAGGGAGAGGCTGTACGTGGAGAGGGACGAGAGGGCCCTGCACGAGTACCTCTGCTACGAGCGCAAGCCCAACGGCAGCTGGGGCAACATCGACGGCGAGCACGACGACATACTGATGACGAGGGCCATAGGCCTCTGGGTCTGCTTCAACGACATGGAGCCGCCGAGGACCGTGAGGACGGGAAGCGGATCGGGACGCGCGCCGAGGCCCCGCGTCGTCGGCGAGGCCACGATTTAGAATACAGTAACCGTTTAGATACCATTGTTATGAACGTTTTCAGAAGGATGCGCGCCTCCCTGATGCTGGCGGAGGCGATACGGAGGGCCGACAGGGCCGCGGAGAGGACGGGGCACAGGTACTACGTCGTCCCCGACGGGGCCGGGCACCTCGTGTACATGGACAGGGCCAACTTCCGGGGCCTCAAGAGGAAGCGGTACATAAGCCGCGAGGCCACCACGGGCGACCTCCGGGGCGACTGCTTCTACTTCACCGCGTCGAGGGGCGGGGACGGGATGACTCCGAGGGAGCTCGGAGAGGGGCGGGAGAGGTTCCTCGGCTGGCTGAGGGACGACGAGAGGAGAAGGAAGGCGAAAGGAAGGGCGGGACATGAAAGGAAGAAGGCCAAGTCCCTATGACCCTACCGGAAGGGGCCTCGAGGGCATTGCGACCCTCACGCGCGACCCGCTCGCGCTCTGCAACAT
>JAJPZA010000013.1 GCA_021204625.1 Clostridia bacterium
ATTCGGGATGTGAGGCTGTGCAGGGCTTATGAGACAGAAGAAAAACCCGCGGGATGTGAGGTTCCTGCGGGTCTGAATTTTATGATGTATTATATGGTCCGGCATAGTGGAATTATGCCGCCGGGACAGTGGTCTGCCTCTGCTTCCGGACGGGCCTGCCCTTTTTGTCCACGCCGTCTTTGATGCGGCTGCGCATCGCCTTGAGGCATGAGCGCAGATAGAAGAAGATGAAAAGGAGCATCAGGAGCGTGAAGGCTATGCCCACGGCAAGGATCGTTATTGCCCATGCAGGCATTATGGTCTTTATGGTTGTACCTTCTCCTATGTTGTTCATGGCAAGGGATCCGGATACGGTGTATGCGATATGCTTCACGGCCTCGCGGACGGCGGTCACCATTACGGCATCGTTTTCGAGGCCGTCCAGCTGGGCCACGCCAAGGCTCATGCTGTCCCATATGTTCTGGCCTGCAAGGACGCCCAGGCGGTAATCCATGGGCGTTGCGAACATGGTGCAGTCCGTGATGGAGATGCCGTCCATGCCGAACTCTTCGCGGAGGACGCCGGTGAGGAAATCAAAGTCCGCGCCGGACCAGGTGACGCCTATGCGGTTGAAGGACGTCATGACCCCCGCTCCGTTGCCGGTCTTTGCGGCTGCCTCGAAAGGCTTGAGGTATATCTCGCGGATGGACTGTTCGTTTGCGAATGTGGAAAGGCCGTAGCGGCCGTTCTCCTGGTCATTGAGCACGCAGTGCTTCATGAAGACCATCACGCCCTTGGAGGAGATGGCCTGCACTTCCGTTTTAGCTATTGCTCCGCCAAGCCAGCCGTCTTCGGAGTAGTACTCGAAATTGCGCCCGGAATAAGGTGTCCTGTGGATGTTCCCTCCCGGGCCGTATATTCCGGCAATGCCCGCAGCGAGGAAATCCTCGCCTATGCATTTTCCCATCCTCTCCACAAGGTCCAGGCTGAAGGTCGCGGCCATGACGTCCTCGGACGTGTACGCCATTCCGGACTCTCCGTTCGTTATGGCGTTGGTGAGCCCCTGCGGGCCGTTGTAATCCGTTGTGCCCGGAAGGCCTATGGAGTCTGTTGCCAGAGTCTGCCTGAAACCGTTGTATATGAGGCCTGTCATGTCCGCGTACGAAGCCTGGCTCAAAAGCGCGTTCCACCGGGGATCATTCCAGTCCGAGCTTATTCCAGTATAGTTGCCGTCCGCGTCCTTCTCCGCCGCTGTGAGATTCCAGAGCTGCAGGTCCCCTTCCTGTTCCATGGCAGGAACTTCGGAAATGAGAGTGCCGTACTTCTCCTCATAATACTCCTTGAAGGTCTCTTTTGCGGTGGATACCAAAGCTGCCCTTGCGTCCGAGCCCTTTGTCTTCCCGTCCGGGCCCAGAGAGGAGTCGTCCGAGGCCAGCCCGTCCTCCCACATCCGCTCCGTTGCGGCAAGGCCTGTGCAGGCCTTGGGGAAGGTGCCTTTCCAGTCATGCCTTGTGAGATATGTAACGGCATTGGTCGTTGTGTAGCTGTTTATGTCAGCGTTGGAGAATTTGTTGGTTATTGCAGCCCCTGTGGCGCCGGATATGCTGTACGTGAGGTTTACGGATGCCGTGGAATCGCAGTTGTCCGTGTCCAGGGATATTTCGGAGATTCGGACATAGTCCGCATTTCCGTGGTCATCCATGCGGGCGGCAATGGAGCCGTCCGCATCTTCCAGGGTGCCGTCCGCGAGCTTTGCTGCCAGGATGTTGTTCACGGCCTGGTGGGCGTCCGAAGCGACAGTGAAATAGTACGTCCCGGGATCCACGATGTACGTTCCTGCGCCGGCGGAGTCATATGCGGCCATCTGGGATTTTGAGATTGTCACGGACACTCTGTCCGTCTTGCCGGGCCGGACGCTGCCGGTCTTGGCAAAGCCGGCAAGCTCCACGGAAGCCTTCTCCACGCCGTAGGTCTTGTCATAATCCGTGTACGGGGACTGCATATAGATCTGTACGGTGTGCTTTCCGGCAACGCCCGTGCCATTGTACACGTCCAGGGAGATGGTTATCTCATCCTCCGTCTCGTCCTTGGAAATATTGCGGTATTCCCATGAGCCGGTATAGCCGTCTCCGGCATCATCCAGATATGAAAGGCCGGAGCCGAACGGATATGCCACGTCTGCGCCGTATTCATATCCGTCCGTGTTGCCGTCTCCCATGACACAGTCTTCATATCTGGTCTCGTAATATTTGTACCCTACGTATATGCCCTCCTCATACACCACGTATCTGGAGTTGAGTTTGGTTATGCCGGAGTTCATGTTGTTCTGCGCGGACTCAAGGCCGAGCTCCTTGGCGTTGGAGTATTCATACACGCCGAAATTCTGCATTGCGGGGGATGAATGATTGTCTGCGAGGAAGGTGTCCGCGATGCGGCCGGAAGGATTCACCGCGCCGGAAAGGATTTCTCCTATGGCCTCTATGCCGCTTTGCCCCACGTCTCCTGTCCAGAGGACCGCGTCTATGCCGTACGCTGCGTTTTCCGCAAAGTCCAGCTGAAGGGCGTTGGATGAGTTAACGAGGACTATGATGCTCTTGAAGACACCTAAGTCTTTGTATCCCTTGAGAAATGAGAGAAGCTCCAGCTCATCTTCATTGAGGATGAGATAGTCCCCGTTTCTGGAATCCGGGCCTCCTTCCTCGCAGCCCGTGACCCCGTCTCCATACGGGAGGTCCGAGCCCTCCCCTCCGGATCTGGAGAATGTCACGATTGCGGCATCTCCGTATGAGCCGAAGGAATCCTTTACGGCCGGGTTGCTGCTGAGGTATTTGTCCACAGGGAGCTCATTGATGAGATAGTCCGAAGAGCTCCCGCCCGTTGTGCGGGGCGTGGCCCTGTGAAAACCGGCCTTTTCATACACATCCGCAAGAATCCGGTTAACCTTGAACCCGGATTTTTCCAGGGATTCCTGCAAGGTCATGGCATTGTCCGTATTCACCTCCCCGGACCCGGTGCCTCCGTATATGAAGTCATATGAGGACGCGCTGAAAAGGGACACCCCGGCCCCTTCCCCAAGCGGAAGGGCTCCGTCATTTTTGAGAAGGGCCGCGCCCTCTTCCTCCAGCTGCAGGCAGACGCTCTGCTCCTCATCCGCCAGCTCTTTTTCAGTGGCGTATTCGCTCCGGTAATACACGTCATCCGTGGGATTCACTTTCTTGTAAAAGTCCGCATGCAGATAGCTGTTTACGGTGGGGGTTATCCCCATGCCCAGAATGATCCCGTCCAGAAGGAACAGTATGAGCATAATAATGCCGCACACTATGGCCAGCACCAGCCAGCGCACATGCTTCCTGTATTTGCTCTTTCCTTTCATTTCTCTCTCCTGATTCTCTCCTATAGCTCTTTTTTTCTCTCTCCCGTCCCAATCCAGGCAATCCCGGAAACGCCATATTCGCCATATATCTGCCGGTTTCCAGTATGCCAGCCGATGGCCCCTGCAGGATATTGCATATCCGTGCCAGTGCCGTGTGAATCCCTGCACTGCATTGCAGGGCTTGCGCTGCAGCAAGCCGTCCGTTTAAGATATTACTCCTTTCATATGCAGATGCATGAAATCCTGCATTTTTGCCAAAGATAATGGCAAAAGCCAAAATGCCAGGATTTTTGTGCGCTATGCACATATCCGTCCGGAGGGCCGTATTGCCGGGGGTGTTCCATGCATGCTGGAAAGATGCCCGCCGGGGGGTGCCATGCAGGTTCATATGAGCCGGAAATATAAAAGACCCTGCAAAAGCAAGGTCTTCCACATATTGGCAATTGTATGAGGACTCACATGAGAGAAGGATCAGTCTTCGTCTCCCTCTTCTCCCGAATCCGTATCCGCATCCGTATCAGATCCGGCTGCGCCTTCGGCGTCGGTTCCTTCCGTTGCGGAGGAGTTATTGTCTGTTACGTCTCCGGAAGAACTCTCATCGTCTGTTGCGTCTCCTTCCGTGGAGGAGTTCCCGTCTTCCTCAGTTGTGTCTTCTTCCTCTTCCTCCGGGAAGTCTGCAAGGAGGACATCTCCTTTCAGGCTGGCTGACCCATCAAGATCGATTTCAATCTTGGCAATCTCGTCCTCTGTGTTTCCCTGGAGATTGTTCTCATATACGGAGTATGCGCCGCTGAGCAGCCCTCCGGATACAGTAACCTTAATGGCAAGGCCTGTTGTATGCTGGACGATTGCAAGTGCCGCGCCGCTGTCCACTGCGGGGCCGTACGCATTGCCTTCTCCGTTGTTTGCAAGGGAGAATGACCTGGAAGCGGAGATTGTGGTATCGCTTCCTTCTGTTTCTGATATGGTAAGCTCTCCCGCGCGGATTTCTACTCCTACGGCTCCGGAGATTGTTCCGCCGGAGATTTCATATGTGCCGTATCCTGCAAGGTATACGCCTGTGCTGGATGCTGTGATTGTGCCTCCGGTGATTGTAACGGAAGCTTTCCCTGCCTCTGTGATAAGGCCGTTTGTTGAGATGCCTATGCAGCTGCTCTTGATCTTTCCGCCGTTTACTGTTACCGTGCCGGACTCATATATTCCCACAGCGGAGGAGTTGGCTCCCTTGGAGGTTACCGTGCCGCTGTTCATTACGAACGTGCCGCCGTTTACCTCTATGCCGTTCTTTGCGTTGCTCGTAATGGTGACGTCCGAGTTGGTACCGTCTTCATTGGCCTCAATGGTTAACTTTGCCTCGCCGGATACGCTAACAGCGGAGCTTTCTGTGGCTGTGAAGGTTCCGTATGTAAGATCCACAGTGCCGCCTGTGATGTCCATTACATAGCTTGTGTCTGATGTGAATTTTCCGCCGGAGATGGTGGTTGTTCCGGCTGTCTGGATTGTAGCGGACGTGGAATCATCCGCTCCTGTGAATGTGCCGCCGGAGATTGTTGCTGTAGCTCCGGAAACTACAACTACAGCAGACTCGCCGGTATATGAGCCGCCGGAGATTGTAAGTGTTCCGGCTTTAGCATCTATGACAGTGCCGTCATATGAAATGGAGCCGTTGCCCTTTCTGGAAGTGTCCTGGATTGTGAGAGCGCCGTTTACCGTTACAAGACTGTCTGCGGAGACATCCTCGCCGGCCGTGACGGCATATCCGTTGAGGTCCAGTACAACGCTGCTGCTGGAGGATACTGTAATGGCCTCTGTTGCTTCTATGTCTGCATCGAGCCTGATGCTGTATGTGTTGTTGGAATCATTGTTGGCGTCTGCAAGGACGGATGAAAGAAGGTCTTCGCTGTCTACGATGAATGTTACATTGGCGATGTCATCATCCTCAAGGGGCCTTATGTAATCGCAGCCGTAATGATTGCATGCTACATACCATCCGGGCTGGGTGAGGTCTTCAGTCTCTTCTTCCTCTCCTGTCTCTTCAGATCCTGTCTCTTCAGATTCCTCAGCCTCTGCGGCCTCCGCCTCATTATCGTCATCATCTTCTTCTGAAGCTGTTGCAACTCCGTTTGGATAATAAACGGCCTCGCTGAAATCATGATTGCTGTTTGTCGCCGCGGCAATTGAACGGATCTCGGTCTTTCCGCAAACTGTGCAGGTGCGGGACTGTTCGCCGTCTGCGTTCGTCTCGGGCTCCAATGTGGTTTCCCAGCCGTCTTCGTCGCCAGTGCCGCCGTTTTCAGTCCAGACATGCTCTCCTGTGGCGTCTATGGTCTCGGTCTTGGTTTTCCTGCATACGCTGCAGGTATATGTCATCTCACCGTCCGCGCCGCAGGTTGCTGTTTTTGTAACCTGGCCGTCTCCCCAATTATGCTCTCCGAGATACGGCTCTTCCTTTGTGGCTCCGCAGATGGTGCAGGTGTATGTCATTATGCCGGTTGTCTGGCAAGTTCCCTCTGTCGTGACCACTCCGTCATTCCATTCATGCTCGCATTCGGAGCATGCGGCAAGGCCTATCGCCATGCTTGCAGCGACTATAGCGGAAACTACGCCCAGAACAATCTTGTTCCTTAACATGTTCTGTCCTCCAAAACATTTCACAGTTGTAACAGATGTATTTTAAACCATAAATAGAAAGGTATCAAGCGATATCGCCCTCAAAATGAAAATTTGTCCTCAAATTCGCAAGGATTTCACAGGCCTCCCATCCGTAGCAGGCTCCGGAAAAACAGCCGTTTCCCGGGTTTCGCAGCCTCTGCTGCCGCCTCTCCGGTCCCGTGCCGGACCTTTCCGCAGGCACAATGAACATGTTACGAAGTACGCAAGCCTCACTGCACAGGCCGCATGGAAGGCTCATTCCAGGCCCGCCGGAAAAGGCATGAAACCCACTGCAGAATATAAGTGGTTTTAGCATATCTGCATGCCAAAAGAAATCATGCATCAGCCGCCGGGCCGCGGGAGACGGACCTTATGGGCATGAATTAAGGGAGAGCCGGAGCTCTCCCTCTGCCTGCTGCTGGATTGCGCCGCAGACAAATGATGCGGGTCATTTGTGCCAGAGCTTGAGGTTTGTGAAGTCCAGCTTCCAGCGGCCGTTCCGCTTTACGAGCTTGTCATAGACAAAGAGCAGGTATCCTATGGCCGCGAAGACTACGACCAGGATGAGAACCCAGAGAATAACCCCGCCGTATCCGAGATCGTCCACGTTGAGGAAGAAATAGGGGTACTCGAACGCGAGGTCCTTGGCCCTGCAGACCGCGCCGTATATGAGGATATACACTACGTACACGAGCGGCATGATTATGGTCTTTACGGGGTCCAGAATCTTTACGGTCTTGTGCTTGTCAAAGATGAACCAGTCTATTATGAAAAGCAGCGGGGCCGCAACGTGGTAGCAGAGGTTACCTATGTTCATCCAGTATGCGGGCGAGGTCAGGTCTCCCAGAAGAATGTTGTACACGAGGAATGTCACGAGGATCATTACAACGCCGCAGAACTTCAGCGTGGGCACTATTTCGTTGTTTCCCCTCGTCTCCCCTTTGAACACCCTCTTAACCGTGGAGGCGCAGACAATGACGCCTATCACAAAGATGTAGTAATTGGACAGGTAGGTGTAATACTGCCAGAAATCATTTGAGATGCGGTAGTCCGTTACAAGGTCCGTGTCCAGGGTGAAGAAGTGTATGGACAGAAGGAC
>JAJPZA010000055.1:0-22542 GCA_021204625.1 Clostridia bacterium
CTCTGAAGACACAATCACTCGTCCAACTAACGATAAACTGATACATCACTAACACCCACCCTTAACCTGTAAAAGCCGGCTGGAACGGAAAAAACACAAACATATGTTTCTGCTCTAATCCGTTCACTTTAAGTGATCCGGACATTGGCCGTACAAAAAACCCCGGAAAGGCTCCGGGGTCCGGTATGGATATGCATGCTGGAATGGCTATAATAGCCTGCCTTTAGTCTGCGGATTACAGGCTGGTATGGATCGTCCTGTGGATTACGTCATCCTGCTGCTCTTTGGTGAGTTTGTTGAAGTTCACTGCATAGCCGGATACGCGGATGGTGAGCTGGGGGTACTTCTCCGGATGCTGCTGCGCGTCTATGAGCGTGTCCCTGTCGAACACGTTGACATTTAGATGGTATCCGCCGCCCTCTACGTAGCCGTCCAAAAGATCTACCAGATTCTCCTCTCTCTGTGACATGATTGCTTCTCCTCCTGTGGCGCCAGAACTTCCAAACTTTCTGGCGCAATATTTGCATGTGTGCGCAGCCTTGTGCTGCCGGATTATTCGTGTGTTTAAGCCATATCAAGGCTTGTTTCAGTTCTTGCCAAGAGATTCCGGGGTTATGGAGAACGTGTTGGAAATTCCGTCCCTGGAATACTCGTAGGGGATCTTGGCAACGGACTCCAGGGACGCAAGCGCTCCGTTGGAGTCACGGCCGTGCATGGGGTTTGCGCCGGGAGCCAGAGGCTCGTATATACGCCGGCCGTCCGGAGTGTTTCCGGTCTTTTTGCCGTAAACCACGTTGGAGGTTATTGTGAGGATGGACATCGTGGGAATGCTGCCGCGGTAAGTCTCATGGCTGCGGATCTTGTTCATGAAGGTCTTCACTAGCCATACGGCTATCTCGTCCACGCGGTCATCGTTGTTGCCGTACTTGGGGAAATCCCCTGCGGTCTTAAAGTCCGTCACGATGCCCCACTCGTTGCGTATGGGATATACCTCGGCATACTTTATCGCGGACAGGGAATCCACGGCGCATGAAAGGCCCGCTATGCCGGTTGCAAAAAAGCGGCGGACATTGGTGTCATGAAGGGCCATCTCCAAGGCTTCGTAGCTGTACTTGTCGTGCATGTAATGGATGAGGTTCAGGGTGTTCACGTAGAGCCCTGCGAGCCAGTCCATCATATTCTCGTACTTCGCCTTCACGTCATTGTAGTCCAGCTTTCCGTCTCCCATGACAGGGGCAAACGGCGGCGAGACCTGCATGGGGCTTCCGTCCTTTTCCGTGGCCATCTCGTCCTTCCCGCCGTTTATGGCGTACAGAAGGCATTTGGCAAGATTGGCGCGGGCGCCGAAGAACTGCATGTCCTTGCCCTCGCGCATGCTGGATACGCAGCAGGCTATGCAGTAATCATCCCCCATCTCCGGGCGCATGAGGTCGTCGTTCTCGTACTGGATGGCGGATGTCTTTATGGACAGCCTTGCGCAGAAGAGCTTGAACTTTTTGGGAAGGCCTTTGGACCAGAGGACCGTGAGGTTTGGCTCCGGCGCGGAGCCGAGGTTCTCAAGGGTGTGCAGAATGCGGAAGGAGGTCCTGGAAACAAGCGGCCTGCCGTCCGTTCCCATGCCGCCAATGGACTCGGTCACCCATGTGGGGTCTCCGGAGAAGAGCTCGTTGTAGTCGCACGTGCGCATGAACTTCACAAGGCGGAGCTTCATGACGAACTGGTCTATGAGCTCCTGCGCCTCTTCCTCCGTGAGGATTCCGCGATCCATATCCCTCTGTATATAGATGTCGAGGAATGTGGAATTGCGGCCTATGGACATTGCCGCTCCGTTCTGGTCCTTCACCGCTCCGAGATATCCGAAGTACAGGGCCTGGATGGCTTCCTGCGCGGTCTCAGCGGGAGCTGAGATATCCTTGCCGTAGATATTCGCCATCTTCTTGAGCTGCTTCAAGGCCTTTATCTGGTCTGCGACCTCTTCCCTTAAGCGGATTTTGGACTCTGTCATGTCTCCGCCGAGGACGGCCTTGTCCTGCTCTTTCTTTGCTATGAGAAAATCGGCGCCGTACAGTGCGAGCCTGCGGTAATCACCTACGATGCGGCCTCTGCCGTACGTGTCCGGAAGGCCGGTGAGAATGTGGGCGTGGCGCGCGCGGCGCATCTCAGGCGTGTATACGTCGAAGACGCCTTCGTTGTGGGTCTTGCGGTATTTGGTGAAGATCTCGGTCACTTCGGGGTCTATCTCGTACCCGTACATTTCAAGGGCCTCTGTGGCCATGCGTATCCCGCCGTAAACGTGCAGGGCGCGCTTCAGGGGCTTGTCCGTCTGCAGGCCCACAATCTTCTCCAGGTCCTTGTCTATGTATCCCGCGGGATGGGACGTGAGCGAAGAGACAACGGAAATCTCGGCGTCAAGGACGCCGCCCTTTTCGGACTCCTGTTCGGAAAGCTCCATGACCTCGGCCCACAGCTTTTTCGTAGATTCCGTGGGGCCGGCAAGGAAGCTCTCGTCTCCCTCGTACGGAGTGTAGTTCGCCTGTATGAACCCTCTTACGTCTATCTCCTCACACCATTCTCCCGGCGTGAATCCTTCCCACTGCTTGTATCTCATTGCCTCTTGTTCTCCGTTTGTCTGCCGTCCATTCTTATGACGGCATGCTCTCTCCCTTTGCGGCCAGATACTTCTGCAGCGCGTCCTCCGCGCACAGAAAAAGTATCTCTTCCGGCTGGTATCCGTAGCATTTGAAGATCTCCGTCTCCCCGTCTGCCAGGAATATGGCAGGCACTCTCTCTATGTTCCAGCCTTTGGGTATGTCCTCTCTCTTCTCCGCGTCTATTATCACGAAGCCCACGCCGAGCTCCCCGGCCGCCTGCCTTGCCTCCGGCATTGCGGCCATGCATCCCGGGCATCCTATGCCGGATATCTCTACGATGTTGATTCCTTCAAGGCTTGTCATGTCTCATCCTGCCTTCCGGCGTAAACTTTGTCCGCGCCGAGGATTTTCCTTGCGTTCTCCACGCGAGCGGACGCGGGGGGCTTTATGCCCTTGAGCCTGTAATCCATTCCCAGCTGCTCATACTTCGCCTCGCCCATAGTGTGGTACGGAAGCACTTCCACCTTCTTCACATTGGAAAGGGTTGAGATGAAATCGCCGAGCCGCTTCAGATATTCGTCATTGTCCGTGAAGCCAGGAACCAGAACGTGGCGGATCCAGACATCCTTGCCTATCATGTCCAGATACCTTGCGAAGTCCAGGATGCTGTCGTTGGGCTTTCCGGTGAGGTTTATGTGCCTCTCCCTGTCTATATGCTTTATGTCCAGCAGAACCAGGTCCGTGTTCTCCAGCACCCGGTTGTGCTCTTCCAGAACGAATTTGTCCCTGTAATCGAAGGTTATCCCGGACGTGTCCAGAGCCGTGTGAAGGCCGTGGGCCTTCAGAAGGCCGAAGAACTCCGCCACGAAACCTCTCTGCAGAAGAGGCTCGCCGCCCGTGACCGTGACCCCGCCGTTCTTTATGTACCTGTAATACTTCATGGCTTCATTTGCCACGCTTTCCGCTTCCATGAGCTTTCCGCCCTGGAGCGCCCAGGTGTCCGGATTATGGCAGTACGCGCAGCGCATGGGGCAGCCCTGCATGAATACCACAAAGCGTATTCCCGGGCCGTCCACCGTGCCGAAGCTTTCAAATGAATGAATGCGTCCAAGCATGCTGTCTCCTCCGTCAAAAGTGCAAAATATAAGGGCTGCCTTCCATATGCACAGCCCAGACGAACGACTTGATTCCCGGCAAGCAGCTCCACCGCGTAAACCCGCGTCCTCGTCAGTCACTGCCCGCCACTTAAATTACATTGCACATTATAGCGGGGCCCCTTTCGCTTGTCAAGCAATATGGGGCACATTTTGTGCCAATTTTACAGCCAAACCACAATATCTTGTGGTTTGTGCATTATGACGCCCCTTGAGTATTCTCTTTGCCCGCAGACAGCGTTCTTTTTTTCGCAACACCCTTCAAACGCATTATGCAGACCGCACAAACGGCCCCCTTCGCCATGACTTTCCTAAGGCGCAGGTCCGGGATGAACCGCAGGCTGTCCCAAGAGGCGATTTAAGTACTGAATTAGCGATATATAATCATAAAAACTGCAATAAACACGCCAAATCATTGCAGTTTTTTCTGCCAGATTGAAAAATGAACGCAATTGCGCCCGGGCGCTTTTCAAAAAGCCTTTTTGCTATTTACTAATATGACAATCAAGTGTATAATTTATGTATGTCACATGAAAAGCCGGCTGCTAAAAAAATAGCGGTTGTGGCCATTCTCACAGCTTTGAGCCTTGTCTGCTTTCTGCTGGAGAACCTGCTTCCGCCCATCATAATTCCGGGAGCGAAGCTTGGGCTTGCGAACATCTTCTCGCTCGCGGCTCTTCTTATGTACACTCCCGTTGAGGCTTTCGTTGTGGTGGTCATACGCACCGTTTTCGGCGCGCTCTTCGCCGGGAATTTCTCCGCCGTGCTGTACAGCTTCACCGGCGGCGTCATATCCATGGCGGTATCTTCCATCCTCATATATCTCGTATATCCGCGCATCTCCATAATGGCCGTCTCCATAGCCGCGGCCGTGGCTCACAACATAACACAGTGCGCCGTCTTCGCGGGACTGTCCGGCTCTGTGCTCATGTTCGGATACATGCCGGTCCTTGCCGCTGTGGGCATCCTTTCCGGAGCCGTCATAGGGGCCATAGAGCTCCTCCTCTTCCGCGGGATTCCGAAGTCCGTCTTCCTCAAGGCCATATACTCCAGGAAGAAATACGCGGAAGCCGTAAAAGAGGCCAGGGCTGCTGAAGCAGCAGCCTCGGAAAACGCAGCGGCTGCAGCGGGTTCAGAGGCTGTCACGGATGAAATTACGTCAGGCAATGCAGGCGGAATATCCGACGCTCCGGCAGGTGCGGATGCAGATATGGATGAAGCGGCAGGCCCGGATGAGGCTGCCGGGGAGAAGAACTAATAACGAACAGGGATTTATGACGGCATGCATGCCGCTGGCATGGATGGCGTCTTTGTATAGATCGTAATATCCGGAGGTTAAATGTGAAAGCGGTAAAATGCAGAGCCTTCTACCGTGGGGTGCATCCGCACGACATGAAGTACCTGTCCAACCAGTGCGCGACGGAGGTCATGCCCGCTCCGAAAGTGGCGGCCATCTCCTGCTCGCAGTCTCTGGGAAAACCGGCGGTACCTGTTGTCGAAGTCGGGCAGGAAGTATCCATCGGTGAGGTCATCGCCCGCCAGGACGGGGCCATTTCGTCGGATGTGTTCGCAAGCATCTGCGGAAAGGTCACGGACATAAAGGATCTGGTCGGCGCAAGCGGCGCTACGGAGAAGTTCATCTTCATTGAGAATGACGGCCGCGAGGACACGAAATATTTCGAGCCCCTGCAGGACTTCTCGCCGGACGCCATCAAAAAGAGAATCAGGGACTGCGGCATCGTAGGACTCGGCGGAGCCGGATTCCCGGTTGCAATCAAGATCTCCCCCAAGTCCCCTGTGGACACCCTCATCATCAACGGCGCGGAGTGCGAGCCCTATCTCACCTGCGACCACCGTCTCATGCTGGAGCATACGGACGAGATCGTGAGGGGCGCGAGATACATTGCCAAGTCTCTGAACGTGACCAACATCATCATAGGCATAGAGGCCAACAAGCCGGACGCGATTGCTGCGTTTGAGCCGTATGATGACATCCAGCCCGTGATACTGAAGCGCAAGTATCCGATGGGCGGCGAAAAACAGCTCATATACGTCTGCACCGGCAGAAAAGTGGGCCTTGGAAAACTCCCCGCGGACAGCGGCGTGGTTGTGCAGAACGTTGCGACGTGCTTCGCGTCCTGCGAGGCCATAGAGCTGGGCAAGCCTCATGTGGAGAGAATCATTACCGTGACGGGCAAGGCGGTCACAACACCTAAGAACCTGTGGGTAAGGATAGGCACTTCCATCCGCGAGGTCGTGGACTACTGCGGCGGCGAGAAAGAGAAGCCCCTAAAGGTTGTCCAGGGCGGGCCCATGACCGGAATCGCACTCTCAACCTATGACGTCTACACCCACAAGACCACTTCGGGAATCCTGCTCATGACTCCCGAGGAGGCGAAGAGGGATGACCCCACTCCCTGCCTCAACTGCGGGAAATGCGCCGAGGTATGCCCCATGCATCTTCTGCCCATGAACACGGCCTTCTATGCCACAGCCGGGGACTTCGAGGCGGCCGCCAAATACGGCAACACCCTGTCCTGCATAGAGTGCGGAGCGTGCGACTACATCTGCCCGGCCCGCAGGCCTTTGATTCAGAGCATACGGGCCACGAAAGCCGCCATGCGCGGCAAGAAGAAGTGAGGAGGATAAAGATATGGACAATACGGTAATCATCTCCACGCCCCCTCATGTGAAGAGCCGCAGAACAACGAAGATGATAATGCTGGACGTGATCATAGCCCTTCTTCCGGCTACAGTCATGGGCATTGTGTACTTCCGTCTGGACGCGTTCATCACCATAATCACATCCGTGCTCACGGCTGTGATATGCGAGTTCATATATTACTTCATAGCAAACGGCGGATTCGCCAGGAAATGCAAGGACGCGAAGCAGGTGTGCAGGAACTTCCTGCACCAGTTTGACTTCACTTCGATAGTCACCGGCCTGATCCTCGCCCTCATAGTACCTTCATCCGTACATTTCTATGAAGTCCTTCTCGGCTCCGCCTTCTCCATCATCATCGTCAAGATGCTGTTCGGAGGCACAGGCAAGAACCTCGTCAACCCCGCAGCCACCGGCCGTGTCTTCATGCTCCTCTGCTTCTCAGCGACAATGGGCGGCATAGTCTCAAGCGCCGTGGGCAACGTAATAGACAACGGAGTGATCAATTCAAGCGCCACGGTCCTCACGGACCTTCTCGGCGGCGCGGGCACGAACGCATCCTTCCTGGACCTCTTCCTGGGCACGGGAATCGCCGGATCCATCGGCGAGACATGCAAGCTTGCCATAATCGTGGGCGGCGTGTATCTCATCATCCGCAAGGTCATCAAGTGGTGGCAGCCTGTCCTCTACATCGGCGTGACGTTCCTCATGACGCTGCTCCTGTACGGATGTGACGGCACCGAGAACTTTGCAATGATGGCCCTGGACCAGACATTCGCCGGCGGGCTTTTCTTCGGAGCCGTGTTCATGGCAACAGACTATGTCACCTCTCCCAAGAGCCGCAT
Organism: Clostridia bacterium; assembly: GCA_021204625.1. Classification (GTDB taxonomy): domain Bacteria; phylum Bacillota; class Clostridia; order Christensenellales; family Borkfalkiaceae; genus Coproplasma. The sequence goes on from JAJPZA010000055.1 coordinate 7,253, forward strand.
GGGCCAGATAATCTATTACATCATCCTGGGGCTCCTCACATCGCTCCTGCGCTACTTCACCGGAGTTGAGGTCGTCTCCTTCGTAATCATGATCTGCAACATCATAACCCACCTGCTGGACCGCTACTGCATCCCGCATCCGTTCGGTTATGTCAGGGAAAAGAAAGCCAAGGCTCCCAAGGCTGAAAAAGCCGCAGCCAAGGATGCCGGCACAAAGGAGGCCACGAAATGACAGCTAAACAGTTCTTCCACGGAAAAGCCTTCAAGTGCATCATCGTAATCCTCATCATAGTGCTTGTCTGCGGCATATTCCTCACCTTCTGCAACTCCCTCTTCGCCGTATCGGATGAAGAGCGCACGGACAGGGCAATCGCAAAGCTCTACACGGATGAAACCGTCCATGCAACGGATATCACTGAAGATGTCCCGGACACCGTATCCTTTGAATATGATTATTCCACCATAACGACCTTCTACTCAGTTGATAACGGAGACTATGTGGTAAAGGCCTCCGGAAAAGGCGGATACGGCGGAAACGTCGTGACATGGGTTGTGGTCAAAGATGACGGCGCCAAAGTCACAGGCATAGGAACAGTGCTTGCACAGTCCTCAGAAAACTCAGGAGAGTCCTTCCTCTCCAACCTCTCGGACGCCAACTTTGAGCAGTTCAGCGAGGACTATGTGGACGGTATCATATACTCGTACGGCTACGCCAACGGCTCCACCGCCCACGGAGACATGTATATTTCCACAGGAGCTTCAAAGAGCTACAGGGGCGTGTGCAACGCAGTGAACGGAGCGATTGAGTTTGTGAACAATTATCTTGCCGCAATTGCAGAGGCAAGCGAGGAGGTGGCCGCATGAATACAACCGCCGCAAAGTACAAGAAGATAACGCTTGACGGCCTCATCTTCAACAACCCGACCTTCATGCTGGTTCTGGGCACCTGCCCCACTCTGGGCCTTATATCATCCGCGTTCAACGCGATGGGCATGGGGCTTACGGTAGTGGTGATCCTCACCCTCTCCAACATAATCATATCGGCCTTGAGAAAGCTCATCCCCAACGATGTGCGCATCCCGGCCTATATCATAATAATAGCCACGCTGGTGACGTTCGCCAGGTTCTTCCTGGACAAGTACGTTCCCTCGCTGTACGAGGCCCTCGGCGGCTTCCTGGCTCTCATAGTGGTCAACTGCATAATACTCGGACGTGCGGAAGCGTTCGCCTCAAAGCACACTGTTGCGGAGAGCGCCGTGGACGGCCTGGCGACAGGCTTCGGCTTCGCGTTCGCACTTACAATCATGGGCTGCATCTGCGAGTTCCTCGGCAAGGGCTCCATCTTCGGAGCGACAATCTGGAACTTCAAGATGAGCATGTTCGCTACCCCCGCCGGATCCTTCATAGTATACGGCCTCTGCATCGCAGCCTTCACGGCAATCATGGATGCGGTGACCCGCCACAGCAAGGAAAAGAAGAGCAGGGAAAAGAGAATGCACATGCTCACGGATGAGCTTACGAACAGAGAAAATACTGTGGAGGTGGCATAGCATGTCAGCAGGATTAGCAGCCATAGCCGTGATACTCGCCGCAGTACTCACCAACAACTTCATAACCGTCAAGACGTACGGCATCTGCCCCTTCCTCGGAGTTTCCAAGCACACATCCTCCGCAGCCGGAATGGGCGTGGCCGTCACGATAGTCATGTTCCTGGCGACGGCAGTGACCTGGCCGCTGTATGAATACGTCATGGTTCCCCTCGGGATTGACTTCCTGGAAATCATATTCTTCATATTCATCATCGCGGTCCTCGTGCAGATGCTTGAGAAGATTCTGCAGAAGGTCTCCCCGTCCCTCTACAACGCCATGGGCATCTACCTTCCCCTCATAACCACAAACTGCGCCGTCCTGGGCGTCACAGAGCTTCTTATAAACACGGAATCCATGGAGTCAATCATAGGCGAAGGATTCGTGATGAACTACGGATGGGCTCTTCTGTACGCTGTCTGCGCAGGAATAGGCTTCACCTTAGTCATGATTCTTATGAGCGGAATGCGCGAGAAGCTCAACTACACTAAGCAGGCGAAGGCCCTCAGGGGATTCCCCATCTCCATGATAACGGCATCCTTCATCTGCATGGCGTTCACGATCTTCGGATCCATAGTCATATAGGAGGCCCGGAGCATGAACCTGAATTTACTCGCGATAACAGTTGAAACATGGAAGACGATTGGCATCGTGGCAGGCATTCTTGCAGGAATTGCCATCGTCCTCGTAATCCTCATACTCGTCATAGGCAAATTCTTCCACGTGGACGTGGATGAGAAAGTCGAGAAGATTCTCAACAATCTCGCCGGCGCCAACTGCGGAGGCTGCGGCTGCTCCGGATGCTCCGGATTCGCCGAGAAGCTTGCCAACGGCACGGGAAACCTTTCGGACTGCCACGTGACCTCCCCTGAGAAGAAAGCTGAGATAGCCAAGCTCCTCGGCGTGGAGCTCACAGAGGAAGAGCCTACGGTTGCGGTTGTAAAGTGCCACGGAGGCCTTGAAAACTGCAAGTACAGATTCGCGTACAGAGGCAACCAGTCCTGCGCCTCCAACATAACCCTTCTTGGCGGAGACAAGGAATGCCGCTTCGGATGCCTCGGCTGCGGAGACTGCCAGTCCGTGTGCGTGGAGAAAGCAATACGCGTCGTGGACCGTCTTGCGGAGGTCAACATAGACCGCTGCGTCTCCTGCGGAACATGCATAGCCACATGCCCCAAGCATATAATCGAGCGCGTGCCCGTGTCCGCCAAAGTCTTTGTGGCCTGCTCCTCCCACTGCAGGGCAAAGGAAGTCATGGGCGTCTGCAAAGTCGGATGCATAGGCTGCGGCCTGTGCTCCCGCAGCTGTCCTCAGAAGGCCATCACGATGGTTGACAACCTTCCCGTCATAGATTACAAGAAGTGCACCGGCTGCGGAACCTGCATGTCCAAGTGCCCGCGCAAGATAATCATCAGGATGGGCGACTCCTACGCCGACATCATCGAAGCCCGCAAGGACGAAGAGGCCCGCGTAGCCAAGCTCAAGGCCGAGTGCCAGAAAAAGGGCCTCAACTACGACGAGGAAGAGGCAAAGTACCAGAAAGCAAAAGCCGAAAAGGACAAGGCCATGGCCGAAAAACAGGCTGAAAAAGACAAGGCCCAGGCTGAGAAGCAGGCCGCCAAGGCAGCCGCCAAAGCCAAGTCCAATGACGACACAGATCTCAAAAAGAGCGCATAATATCTCCGGATTATTGATAAAGCGGGGTGCTTCTGTTTGAAGCATCCCGCTTTTCATTTGCGTTATTTCCAGCACCTGCAGACCGGCAGAAAATATTTACGGCCGATACCATCCAGGTATCTGTTTCCGGTTTGACATTTCACTGTCTTCCCGCTACACTGTGCCCATTCCCAAGCAAGGAGCCCTTAGTCATGGCAGCATACCTGGATTTTTATGATGATTCCCCTTCCGAAAACCAGACACTCACGTTCCGTGCGGCCGCCAGGATATTCGACGAACAGAGTGTAAACTTCAATGAAGATGCCATGAGAGAGCTTGGATTTTACAGCTATGAAGATCCTGCCCTTTACTCCAATCTAGCATGGCTCGTATCGGACCAGTGCACCCTTTGCTCCAAGAACACTCTCTTTAACGGAACAAGCCAGAGGGATATAACAGACTGGAAAACCTTCACAGGCTCCATACTGGACCAGATATCAAAGACTTTGACATTCCTTGACATATGCAACAAGACAGGCTTCAACCTGCGCGGAGCAGGGCGTGCAGACTTCCGCGAGTACCCTCGCTTTGCGCTACATGAAGCAGTTTTGAACGCGTTCATGCACAGGGATTATTCATACGGCACAGACCTGTTCACCCATGTTTTCGATGACCGTATGGACGTTTTTACATACGGCTGCATCCCGGAAATCCTCGATGCTGAAAAACTCCGCAAAGGTGTCTCTGTGCGCAGAAACCGCAGATTATGCGCACTCTTAGACCGCCTCGGCTACACGACAGGCCATGAAAACGGAATCCCGGGAATCTTCCGCTCATATGAAAGATGCCGCAGGCAGCCTGAGCTGAAACCCATGGAGACCTCATTCCAGATAATCCTTCCGAACCGCATATACTGGGGCATAAAAGGGGACGGGATTGACCCTGAGTACGATGACGCTGTGGATGCCATTCTGGTCTATCTCCGCATAAACAGGATAATTTCGCAGTTTGAAGCATCCGATCTTATCAATACTCCTCATGAGACTGCATTTGAACTTCTCATGACACTCTCCCGCAGAGGTGTTCTGTCCTACGGCTTCGCCGGCAGCAGTGAGTATATCTTCTTTTTTCCATAATAGAAATCCGTTGTTTTCCGGCATTTTTTAGTCAAAAGCGGAAAGTCCAAGGCTTCCCGCTTTTCATAAAAAACATGCTCTATTTAACGACTTTGTCAATAACACAGGTGTGGGATTTTGTAGCCTTGTCGTAGCTGATGCCGACAAGGATTACATCGCCACTATATCCCGCAAGTCCAGCCGTATAATTCTTCTTCCTTATTTGGTCTATTGCCGCATCCGCCGTTTTGCTGTACTTGAGTTCAACAACTATGGCCGGCACATTCCTGTTACGTTTTGGGACATATGCTATATCAGCAAAGCCTTTGCCTCCAGCGAGCTCACGTTTCATTTCATAGTCTTCATGTGCAGCATAATATGCAATGATTAAAACACAAGCAAGAGAGTTTTCATCGTTATACTCCAGAAGTGAAGTGTTTTCATCATGAGCCGCGTCCAAAAGTCTGGCAACAGTATCCACATCTCCCGCATAGGTAGCCTTTAAAAGATTCTTCGAATCCCTTAACGCCGTTGCAATACTGTCCCAGCGTAAATTTTCTATCGTGTTCCTAAACTGCTCATTCAGTTCAGTGTTTGGTATACGAACTGTCTTTGTTGAAGCATCATAAGTCAGATAACCCAAATGCACAAGGAGCGTCAATACATTGCTCAAAGACTTGAATGTTACCAGATCATTTTCAAAACCTTGAGGCTCCATCTCCACTGATTCGCCAGACAGCAGCTTAACAATGTTTTTTTGGATTTCAAAAGCGTCTGTCTGAATGTACTGTTCAAGAGCTTCATATGATTCTGTGCCAGTCCAGAAATCTGTTGCAATGCCCGACTGAATGAAGCATGAGACAGAACGGGGATTATATACTGAAACACCCCCTATGTTATATCCGTAATACCTGCCTTTGGCTTCGTTATAATCTCTGCCCCATTTCTCACAGAGACTTTTTACCTCATCTTCCGTAAACCCGCAAATTTCTTCAGTGCATGCTTTATAATCCTTCTCCTGCTTGATCATGGAAAACTCATCGCACATATTAATGGATGACTGTTTTCCATTCTTCTTGACCGGCAGAATTCCGGTCAAATACGCAAGAGCCATATATGGCCTGTCTTTTATAAGCAGCTCAAGAAATTCCAAATACTTATCTTGGGAGCATTTGTCATCCTTGTGATACCGAATCACACAATCCCATTCATCTATGATGAAAACAAAAGGCTTATTCGTGAGATGATATACATCCCTAAGTATGAAATTAAGACTTCTTCCATCCGTGTCAATGCCTTTATAGTCCATTTTGATGTCACGGCAGAGCTCATCACGTATTAAAGCAATCATGCCATCCACGGAACTGGTTGATGACATGAACTCCTTCATCACAATATGAATAACATTATATTTGTTAATGTGCTGCTCATATGTATCTGCAGATGCAATATTAAGGTCATCGAACAAATCATGAGTATCACACCCCCGCCCATAATATGCTGTAAGCATATCTGCAGTTACGCTCTTGCCAAATCTTCTGGGACGGCTCACACAGATATATTCGCCAAACTTTCCTATAACGCTGTTTGTGTATTTTATAAAATTAGTTTTGTCCACATAAACCAGCGACTCTCTCCAGCCCTTAAACAGCAAATTTTTCGGATTCAAAAAACATCCCATGCCACCACCTGTATTGTTGAAAAAAAATACCCGCATTGCCTGAAATATTTGACAGAACAACAGATTAGAATATTGTTCAATCTCCAGGAACTATATATTATCATACATCAGATTGCAAGCATCGTTTGATATCGTTTGATATCGTTTGATATCGTTAAACCTTGGCGCACATTCAAAATACACGAAAACCTTTCATTCAGTCCATAGCGGGAAACACAAGAACTCCCCTCTTTTCGTTTGCGCCATATCTGCCGTCCAATCATTCCGGTTTCTTTGTTCTGTTCTGTATGTACTCTTCTATTGTCTCAAGCATCTCATCCCTGGTCATCCAGTCAATATATTCCGGACACTCCGCTATAAACCCAATGATGTCACACTGTTTGTCCAGCTCCAGAAACTGTTCCGCAGTCATGTCATGAGCCTTGCAGCAGCCGTTTGAAATGACGTACATCAAATATATCTTATTGGCCAGATAACGGTCTTCATATAATCCCATGCTCCACTCCCAGACATTGTTTTTTGAACTGATTATCTGATAAACATATGTTCATCAACTTTTACATTGTAATTCACGCTGCGGCCGGCTGTCAAGCGTTTTGCAAGGGATTTTTCAGCAGAATCAAGGATATTGCTCTCAGGATCAGGAGCGGATGGCAAAAAGAGAAGGAGAGCAATACCCTCCTTCCCTTTTTCCGTAGGAAAATGTCTATAGTGTTAGAAAAATGTCATGTTTGGAACCGGGTTCCCCCAGCCCGGCTTTGATTATTAAATATTTTAGCACTTATTGCAATGAATTTATATTGCAAAATTTCCTAGTGAGATTGCAATTTGTCCAGCAGAGCTTTGCAGAGTCTGCGGCAAGGGCCGGGAGATGGCCCGAAATGCTCGGATATGTGCCGGAGATGACAGGTTTAGCTCAGGGAGATGCGGTCCGAAATTGAGCGGATGAAAAGTCCGCGCTTTACGCCCTCGTCTATGCAGGTCTGCACGAAGGACACGAGCTTGTCTGTCTGGCGGGGCGCCTTGAGCTCCTTGAGGACTACTGGAACGAGCTCGTCCATGTACATGCTCACCTTGCAGAGGAGTATGCCGCGGACGGCTGAGATCACGTCGAACGGAGTGTAGTCGGTGTCAAGCGAGCGCAGGCCGGAATCGTCTCCGCGGTAGCGGTCGAACTGGAAGATCTTGGCGGTCTTGTAGTAGTAGGTGTTGCCGCACATGTCCACTGCGGAGAATCCGCAGCCGGAGATGAGGGACTTGAGCTTTGCCTCGAGCTTTAAGTTGAGGCGCGGGATGCCGTAGACGGACAGAATGCGCTTTATGAGGAACTGCGTGGATATGGGCTCCTCGGCAGTGACTATGGCCTTGATGGTCTTGATGATGTCGGCGTCGTTGTCGGAGCTTAAAATATAGTTCTGATCCACGGACTTTGTCTCGAGCTTTGCTGTCTTGTAGGGCTTTGCGAATCCGGATGAGGAGACATCCTTGCCGCGGCCGGTGAGCTTGTCCAGGAAGTCCTTTATCTTCTTTATCTCACGCTTGGGGTTGTTGTAGAAGTTTATGGTGTAGAGGCGCATCACGTTCCAGTTGTTGCGCTTCAACGTCTGGACCTGCATTACGGAGCGGTCCTTTACGGAGAACTGGCGGGAGCCGTCGCAGAGGACTGCCAGGATGAAGTTGTGCTTGTTGTCCGGGTCCACCACCGCCACGTCTATCTTGAAGTCTGAGACGCCCACGTCGCACCTGCAGTCATAGCCGTATGCCGAGAGCTCCTCGGCTATGTACTTGCCTATGCCCTGGCGGTTTATGATCATCTGGTCGGACTTTACGGAGATGCTGGTGCGGCCCTTTTCGGCGAATTCAAGGAACGCCTTGAGGCCGGCAACGCCGCGGGATGCTGTCCTCGAAAGGTCTATGTGCGAGTAGCGCATGGATGAGAAGACTACCATCTCCTCGCGGGCACGGGAGACGGCCACGTTGAGGCGGCGCCAGCCGCCGTACTGGTTCAGGGGGCCGAAATTTAAGGATACCCTGCCGTTGATGTCCGGGCCGTAGCAGACGGAGAATATTATGACGTCTCGCTCATCGCCCTGCACGTTCTCGAGGTTCTTTACGAACAGAGGCTCCTCGCGCTCGTATGCGGCCTCTTCAAGGCCCTCGGAAGCTATGCGCTTGGAGAGCATTCTGTCTATGTAAATCTGCTGGGGCGTGGAGAAAGTCACTATGCCTATGCTGGAGCGTTTCAAGCGGTCGTCCTTGAGACGGCGGATGACTTCTTCCACAAGGGCCTCGGCCTCTTTTTTGTTGCACTTGGACATGCCCCTGTCATATGTGCCGTTCTCTATGTAGCGAAGCTTTACCTTGCTGTCCAGAGCGTCCGGGGACGGGAAGGTGCAGAGCTTGGATGAGTAATACATTATGTTGGAGAATGCTATGAGGCTCTCGTGCTTTGAACGGTAATGCCAGATGAGGTATTTCTGGGGAATGCCGAGGGCAAGGCAGTCGTCCAGGACGGAATCCAGGTCCTCTGCCTCGGGATGCTCGTCATCCTGCCCTCCGCTCATGAAGAATGAGGTAGGAGGCATCTGGTTCGGGTCTCCAACTATGACCGCGCTCTTTGCGCGGGCAAGGGAAGGCACTGCCTCGCATGTGGGTATCTGGGACGCCTCGTCGAAGATCACAATGTCGAAAAGGCTTGAATCGGCAGGCAGATACTGCGAGACGGTTATGGGGCTCATCAGCATGCAGGGGGCGACAACCTTCATGAGCTCCCCGCACTCCGTGAAGAGGCTGCGAAGGTTGAACGTCTTGAGGTTCTTGGTGCGCCTGCGGAAGGACATGAGATCCAGGGCAAGCGGCCCGTCCGTGTTCTCGTTGGGGAGGTTTGCAATAAGCGTGGAGCGCACGGCGTTCTTGGTAAGCGTCGTGAATTCGTCCAGAAGGCGCGAGAACGTGGCTGCGTTCTCGTCCAGAACGTTCGCTGAGAACTGGGAAAGGACGTCGTCCGAGATTATGTTGGCGCGTATGAAATTGCGGTATACGTTCTTGCGGAAAGAGCCTAGGATCTGGTCTCCGGAGACGCGGCCGCTCTCCATGGCATCCGTCATGAAGGTGAGGCCGGAATCGTTCATCTTCTTTGCTGCCGTGCGGTATCCGCACCATGCGGGCAGCATGTCTATGTTCTCCAAAAGGGACGTGCACTTTCTGGAATAGTATTCGAAGATGTCCTCGTCCAGGGTCTGCTTCTTGTCCGCATTGATGATGTCCATGTATGCGTCCGCGGACTTTTTGAAGCTTGCGGCGGCTGAGATGAATCCGTCCAGAAGGGGCTTTATCGTTCCGTCCGAAGTCTCCAGGCAGACGCTGTTGAATGAGTCTGCGTTATAGTCCATGAAGACCTGCCCGCAAAGGTCATGGAAACGGAGCAGCGGGCGCATGAAATCCGCGCGCTTCTTGTCGTTTATTCCGCCCATAATGCCGGTGAAATTGCGGGAAAGGTTTGTGTTCGTGAGTATGCGGGTGCGGGCCTTGACAAGCTCGCAGGCGTGGCGAAGCCACTCCACTTCCTCATCCTCTTTGAGATAACCGCCGGCAATTAACTTGGGAAGACGGTCCAGATTTCTTTTGAGCATCTTGGACGCCCTGTGGTTTTCACCCCAGTTGTCTATCTCCTTCTCTATGTCGTCCGGATCGTTCGCGAGGTTGGGCAGGTCCCTGAAGTTCTTGAGCCACTTCTCGGACTCCATGTCATACTTGAGGCTGCCGTTGAAGAACTTGTAGAAGGCCTCTTCGTCGCAGGTGTAGAACGTGGAGAGCTCTCCGTCCCTAAGAATGCGTGCTATTTCAACCATTGCATCCAGCTTCTTGTACGTGAATGTGCTGACCTTCTGGTTGAAGGTGTCCAGGAACAGGCCGGTGTAATTCTTTACATGCTTGAGCTCCGCGAGCAGCACTTCGGCCGCGCACGTCACGGCTGTCTTAACGCTTGCGTTGCATTCTGTTATGTTTACGTCCGAGAACGGCGAGCGGTATATGCCCCCGCACTCCTTTGCGGCCGCCTGCGCGTCCATGAGCATGGTCTCATAATCCGCAAGTTTCTTGGCGGTCAGAGAGTCATAGAAGGTGCTTTCTATGTTCACGAGCTCAGGGGCGTTCTTGTTCTGCATGTAGAGGATGATGCCTTCATACACTGAGACGCCGAGGCCGCGCTTCTTGTGAAGGGCCTCCAGAGGGGCCTTGAGGGAATCGCGGACGCGGACTATCTCCTCCCCTTTTGATGCGAAATGCTCATCCGCAGGCTGGGGCGTGAGAAGCAGCGTGTTCTCAATGTTCTTGACTATCTCACCCTTGTCCGCGCTCTTTCCGGAATGGAGCTCCAGGCAGAAATCCCCTATTCCTATGTCCTGCAGACGCTTTTTAACCACCTGCAGGGCCGCCTGCTTTTCCGCTACGAAGAGCACGCGCTTGCCGTGGTACAGGGCGTTGGCAATCATGTTGGTTATGGTCTGGCTCTTGCCGGTTCCCGGAGGGCCGTGAAGGACGAAAGTGGTTCCCTTTTCAGACTCCGCGACAGCAGAGTACTGGGTGCTGTCGCTGGGCAGGGGAGTTATCACGTCGCACGGGTCGGACTCATCCTCCGAGACGGATGAAAGCTTGTTGTTGGTGAGGTTGTTGGAGTTTGCAATGAGGCTTGCAATGAGCTCGTTCTTCGAGAACTCATCCATGTTGAACTTCACGTCCGCCCACATTGCGTAGCGGGCGAAAGTGAACTGGGCGATGTACACGTCCTCGTACACCATCCACCCCTTCATATCCACGGTTTTGGAGCGGAACACAGCCGCAATCTCCCTGGGGGTGAGGCCCTTGCCTTCCACTCCCCTCACGTCCACGCCGAACTCCTGTTTGAGGAACTCCAGAAGGGTTGTGTTCACCTCGCATCCGGAGCCTACGAAAACCTGCGTCCCCTGAGCCTTCTGGCGGGTTATGGTGACCTGCGTGAGAGCGAGCGGGGCGTACTTGAACTCCTTGTCCGAATCATACTTCCAGCTTAAAAATCCGCTGGCAAGGTAAAGTGTGCTGCAGCCTGCCTCTTCCTCCGCCGCCTTGTTCTTCCTCATAAGAGAGGACACGGCGTCCTGTATCTCGGCCGCAGTCTGGAAGGTGCGCATCTTGCCGTCATTGAGCTCTATATCTATGAGCTCCGCGCTCTTCTTCAAAGCCTTGGCGGTGTCAAAGTATGTGTCCTGCACAAGCCCGTCCGTGGGAAGCAGCGTGAAGCGGCCCTTCTCGTCCATATGGGCGAAGAAGGAATCCAGATCCGCGCATCTCACGTGAATGGCGTCCTTGCGGTATCTGAAATTGAGAAGGTTGTTCTTCTGCGTGAGGTCCAGAAGCCGGCGGGCCCAGTTGGTGTCCCTTGTGACCGTCTTGTCATACTCAAACCTCGAGGCGTCTATGATCTCCTGAGGCTTCTCGTCATACGACGAGTCCGTGTCCTTCAGAAGCTCGTACCCTGCGGCCGTCTTGATCTTCAGAGGCAGCGGGAGGAATCCTCCTATGCGGCATCTCTTGATGTCCAGGAGCATGTCATACCCCTTTGCCTTGAGCTTGTCCGCAAAATGGGTCTCGGAAAGGGAATATGCGGCCTTCTTGAAGGCAAATATATCGTCCGCGTCGAAAATCGCGAGGTTGTTGACGCCCTGCGCTATATACTTCTCTATGAGGCTCATGTCATCTTCCGTGGAAGATGAGAAGCAACTTCCGTACAGCCAGACGCCCACGGCGGCCTTGTCCTTTCCTATAAGAACCACAGGGTTGAGCTTAGCCGCCTCAAGGCAGCTTGCCGCAAACAGGGCCATCTCCACGGGAGTGGCCTTCTTCTTTTCCAGAACGGAAGCTATCCCGCCTGCGGAGAAGGGAACGGACGTGTCCTGCTGGGGCTGCCTTTCCACGTTCTGCTTGCGGATGGCCGCATATATGGAGGCCACTGCGGAACGCACGGCCGTCTTGTCATTTCCGGCGTATCCTGTGAACTCCTTGGGATACCCCCAGGAGCTGAGCGTCGCCCCGGCCTCAGTCAGCACCTTCTGGCAGTCCGCCATCCTGGGGCGGACAAAGCAGGCCAGAAGCTCCGCGTTGTCCTGCGTGCCTCCCCAGTAATCCATGGGAAGCACCTGCACCCCGGCCGTGAGATTGCACACTTCTGCCTTGCCCATCACGACCTGCACGGAGACGGTGCACATCTCCGGCTCGTCCCTGTCCGCAAGGTATTTGGGGTTGAGTATGTTCTGCGGAGCGACCTCGACAGAGCTCTCCGCGGGTATCTCCTCTATGTTGATTTCCTGAGGCATTATGAGCCCTGTGGATCCCGTAATCTTCACCACAAGGTTCTGGGCCGCCTCAGCAGCCCTGTTGAATATCTTGAACGAAGTGAACAGCGGAATCCTGCAGTAATACACCGCATAGTTCACGCAGTTCAGAAGCTCTCCGTCTATCTCAATTGTCTGCTGTACCGTCTTTGCCGCTTTTCCTTTCTTTACCTGCTTCGCCATTATACAAGCATCCTCCGGATACCCAGCATTATACAATATCCCGCCCCTCTTTCGCAAGGGGGATATGCCTCATTCCGTACCTTTTTGTTCATCTTCCAAAGCATTGCAATCAATGCCTTTTCCGGGCATTCCCATGCCCTTGTGAACCCGCAAACGGGCTCTGCTATTCCATATTCCCTTCTTCCCCGGCCATGGATTCATCCATTGCATCATCTGACGAATCATCCGCTGAATCATCTGCGGACGAGTCTTCCGGGGGATTTATCATGGAGAGGAACTCAGCCTCGTCTATGATGCGAAGGCCTAATGACTTTGCCTTCGCGAGCTTGGAGCCGGCCGCCTCTCCGGCAATGACCAGGGTTGTCTTGCCCGTGACGGAGCTCTGGCACTCGCCTCCCATGGACTCTATAATCTTCTGCGCCTCCGCGCGCTTGTAGCTTGTGAGCGTTCCGGTGATCACGACATACTGCCCGCTGAATATTCCAGCCTGCACCTTTAAAGTGCGCTTGGGGTCTATGCCGGCGGCCTTGAGCTTCGCTAGCTCTTTCCTGTTGTCCTCCGCGGCGAACCAGGATACTATCTGATTAGCCGTTATATCGCCTATGTTCTCAAGGGAAACAAGCTGCTCAACAGTGGCCTTTGAAAGAGCGTCCATATCCGCGAATGCGCGGGAGAGGTCCCTTGCCCCCACTTTTCCTATGCCGCCGATTCCGAGGGCGTATATGAAGCGGTCCAGTGTGGCGTTCTTGCTGTTTTCTATGGCCGACAGAGTGTTGAATATCTTCTTGTCCTTGAAACCGTCCACGCAGAGAAGGTCCATAGGCGTGTATGAATACAGGTCCGAGCATTCACGAAGCCCCAGGCAGTCATAGAAGCTTGCTGCCGTCATCTCAGAAACGCCGTCTATATTCATGGCTCCCTTGGACGCGAAATGAGCCACCTTCTGCACGACGCGGGGCCTGCAGTACTTGTTGGGGCAGAATATGTTGGCCCCGTTCTCATACACCGGACTGCCGCAGTACGGGCAAACCGCGGGCTTCTCCACGTCGATGCTTCCTTCCACATGCTCCGTGGCCCTGAGGATTTCCGGGATGACCTCGTTTGAGCGGCGGATCAAAACCTTTGAGCCGACCTTGACGTCCTTCTTCTGAAGGTCACCGAAGTTGTTGAGCGTGGCTCTCTGCACGGTGGCGCCGGCAAGATCAACGGGGTCCACAATGGCGAGCGGCGTGAGCTTTCCGGTCCTTCCCACCTGCCATATGACGTCACGGACTGTGGTCTCCACTTCCTCCGCCTCGAACTTGTACGCCACGGCCCACTTGGGGAACTTGTCCGTATAGCCTATGCGCCCTCTGTACTCCGCATTGTTGAGCTTCACCACCGCTCCGTCCGTGAGGATGTCTATCTTCCTTCTGTAAACCTCTATCTCCTCTATTGCAGCCTTCACTTCATCCGGCGTTCTGCAAAGGCGCAAAAAGCCGTACACCTTGAAGCCCTGGCTTCTTAGATAATCCATCTGCTCTGTCTGGGACAGGACTTCGCCTCCGGACATGTAGTTGATATTGTAGAAGATGATCTCCGGATGCCTTTCCGCCGTGACCCTGGGGTCCAGATTTCGTATGGCTCCTGCCGCCGCGTTGCGGGCGTTTTTCAGGGGCTCCTTCGCCGTCTCGTTGTATCTTGCGAGGGTGCTTAAAGGGATTACCGCCTCGCCCTGCACTTCAATGGTTCCGGGATAGTCTATGGCCAGAGGAAAGCTCTTTATGGTGAGGCACTGCTTTGTGACGTCCTCTCCTTCCACGCCGTTGCCCCTTGTCGTGGCCCTCACGAAAATGCCGTCCTCGTACGTGAGGCACATCGTGAGGCCGTCGAACTTGTACTCAACGGTAAATTCCGGGTCTGGCACAATCTTTCCGATCCTTGTGAAGAAGGCGTCCAGCTCGTCATAAGTCACTGCCTTGTCCAGGCTGTACAGGCGGTTTATGTGCTGGTGCTTGGAAAAGCTCTTGAGCGGCTCACCGCCCACGCGCCTCGTGGGGCTGTCCGGCTCGCGCCTGCCCTCATCCTGCTCCAGCCTTACAAGCTCGTCATAGAGCCTGTCATATTCCCTGTCCTCCACAGAGGGGCTGTCCAGCACATAGTACTCGTACGCCCATCTGTTGAGAGTGTCTATAAGTTCCCTCATTCTGTCCATAAACTCACCTGCCCGCCATATTCCCTGGCGGCCGCGTCCTGATATGCATTATGCCGGAAAACAGCGCGCCTGCAGCGCCTTGTTCCCGGATTACTGCTTGAGTATCGTAAGAGGCGCAAGGGATGCCGAGAGCTCCTTCACGCCTATCTTGTCAAAAGCCACGTAGAGCGAATTGCCCTTCACCGAGACCACGGTCCCCACGCCGAACTTCCTGTGGAGAACCTTCATCCCGGCATAATACGTCTTAGTCTCTCCGGATTCTCCGGCGCCCTTGTTTCCTACCCCTGCGCTCAGGCCTGTCTCCGGGGCTGAAGAGCTTCCGGAAGAAGATCCGGCTGCAGGCTTGCTGCCGGAACCGTACCTGTTCCCTCCGCCGGATGAGCCGGAGTATGAACCGCCTCCGTATGAATCATCCCCGTACGGACTGCTGCCGTACGAGTTGCCGTACGAACTGTTGCCGTACGGACTGTTGCCGTACGAGCTGTTGCCGTACGGACTGTTGCCGT
>JAJPZA010000055.1:22642-26592 GCA_021204625.1 Clostridia bacterium
CTGTTGCCGTACGGACTGTTGCCGTACGAGCTGTTGCCGTACGGACTGTTGCCGTTCGAAGATCCGCCGTATGAATTATTGCCATATGAAGACCCGCCATATGAGCTGCCGTACTGGGAATCTTCGTAAGACCCCCTGCCGTAAGTGTCATACGGATCTGAACTTGTGTAGCCGAATCCGCCCTGCACGTATCCGCCGCGGCGCTTGAAAATCCCCAGCTCCGAGGAGAGCTCATTGAGGAACTTGGAAGGGTTGGACATGTCCCTGCGGCCGTACAGGTATCTGGAGCGGGAGCGCGTGAAGTACAGGTTCTCTTTGGCGCGGGTTATGGCCACATACATGAGCCTGCGCTCCTCCTCCATGTCCGCTCTTGCGTCCAGAGCTCTGGTTGTGGGGAAGATGCCGTCTTCAAGGCCGCAGATGAAGACGTTGCGGAATTCAAGGCCCTTGACGGCGTGTATGGTTGCGAGAGTAACGTAGTCCGAATCGTCCATCTCATCCGTGTCTGTGGAAAGGGTCACCTGCGTGAGGTATTCATCCACGGTGGCTCCGGGATTGAGGCGGGAATAGTCGTCCACGGATGCAAGGAACTCGTCCAGGTTGGCGAGCTTCGCGTCCCCTTCGTCCGTGTGATCATCATACGCCCTGCGGAGGCTTGTGGCGCTCATTATCTCCCTAGCGAGGTCATTGACCGGCATGTCCAAAGAGGCTATGACAAGGTTCTTGAGCATTGAGACGAAGTCCTTGATCTTGCGCTTCGCCCCCGCCGGCAAGGGAAGGTCCTCCACGTCCGTGGCCGCGTCATACATGGAAAGCCCGGTGTTTGCGGCATACTCCCTCATGATATCCAGAGTGCGGGCGCCTATGCCCCTCTTGGGAACGTTTATGATGCGCTCAAAGGCCTCGTTGTCAAAGGGGTTGGCTATGATCTGAAAATAGGCCAGGATATCCTTTATCTCGCGACGCTCGAAGAACTTGAATCCGCCGAACACCTTGTACGGGATGCCGTACTTGGTGAACTCCTGCTCGTACGCGCGGGTGAGGGCGTTTATGCGCATGAGGACGGCGTTGTCCGAATACTTCCCTCCGTTAGAGACGAACTTCTGTATTTCGCGCACGGTGAAAAGGGCCTCGCCCACTTCTTCGTCCGCCTCGAAATAAACCGGCCGGGTGCCGGAATCCGCCTCCGTCCAGAGCTTCTTCCCGTGCCTGCTCTCATTGTTCTTTATGATTACGTTGGCAAGGTTTAAGATGTTGCCGGTGGAGCGGTAATTGCGCTCCAGCATGTATATCTTGGCCTTGGGGAAATCCTTGTCAAATGAGAGGATGTTCTTTATCTCAGCCCCGCGCCAGCCGTATATGGACTGGTCATCGTCTCCCACGGCGAATATGTTTCCGTGGACGCATGCGAGCATCTTTATGATATCATACTGCACAGCGTTCGTGTCCTGGAACTCGTCCACCATTATGTACTTGAACCTGTCTGACAGGTACTCCCTCGTGTCCGGGCTGGACCGCAGAAGCTTTCTGGTGCGCATGAGAAGGTCATCGAAGTCCAGGGCGTTGTTCTCATCCAGATGGCGGCAGTACCTTTCGTACACTTCCGTTATCTCGTCTATGTTCTCCACAGCCGCATACTTTGCGGAATACTGGTCCGGCTCAAGGCCAAGCATCTTGGCGTTGGGTATATGGTACTTGGCGTCCTTCAGAAGCCTTTCCTCATCCTTGCATCCTATTTCCTTCACGGACTTCTTTATGACGTTGTTCCTCTCCACGTCGCTGTATATTGAGAAGTTGTACTTTATTCCGGCCTCGTCCGGGAAGTCCCTCAATATCTTCACGCACATGGAATGAATGGTGCATATCCAGCGGCCTTCGGCGTATGAGAAACCTCTCCCCAGGAGCCTTTGCATCCTCTCCCTCATCTCGGCCGCGGCCTTGTTTGTGAACGTTATGCAGAGCATCTGGGAGAGATCCGCCTTCCCTTCCCTGAGTATATACGCCGCCCTGGACGTGAGCACCCTGGTCTTGCCGCTGCCGGCTCCCGCCAGCACCAGCACCGCACCCTCCGTGTCCATGACCGGCTTTATCTGTTCTTCATTGAGTTTGTCCAAAAGCTTGTCCATATCTTCCTGCGCTCTTCTGCAGCAACTGCTCCCTGTGCAATTAGCCCTATACTATAATTATAAACTCTTTCCGGGCCGTTTAAACAAAACCGGGCGGGTTTTCTGAAAAATATTTTTCCGCCCCGTATCGGCAAAATAAGCACTAAAATCGTAAAATATGTAAACCGAACGGCCTTGCCACCATCCCGCACCCAGTTGCGCGCGGGCGTTCTCCCTCATACCAGTCCATTATACCAAAGCAAGCCGGAATTGTCATTCCTTTGACCCTATAATATGCCCCTGCAGAGAAAAATTGGCAAATCAAAACGGCAGGGAAATCCTGCCGTTCATCTTTCGTTATGTTAAGTTACGAAACAAACAAACTCATACAGATATTGCCCGTCATAGTCTGACATTGTCATTCTGTCGATGTAAGTGTTGCCAAATCACGGACTGTTACCGTACCTGAACAGGTTGCCGAATATATTGTCGTATTGGATCCGTAGCCATAGTATCCCTTGCCAAAATAATCGTTATTAGAATCTCCAGCATAAACGCATTTTTCATAATAATAGTAAACAGTTACATTGGAGATTGTACAATTCTCTATTTCAACTCTCCGGGCATAACCGATAATAGCTCCTACATACATGCTACTCTTATTACTATCATTGAAATTTTCTTCATAATGCCCACTCATATAAGTGTAGTCTTCCGGAGCAGGTGTTATAGAGATTATACAATTAGAAACACTGTTACCATCCCCTTCATTATCCGGATTGGTTGTAATTTTACATGTTCCGGATGTTTTAGCCCAGGAATAATTTCCCGCTATACCGCCGACATACATTGTTCCAGAGATTTCAAGTTCACTTCCTGCCACGCCGCTTACAGAAACATCATATATATATTCAACGGATGCAATACCAGATTCTGTACTTGTAGAAGACGTTGTAATACTGCCTGCAATTCCACCTATATATTGACCACAATATGATGTATCACTATAAACCTTATCCTCATCAAATATGCCTTTAATATAACTGCCTTCAGATGCCGTGACACTGCATGATTCAATCTCCGTATTCATGCCAATGCCTATAATACCGCCAACATAAAAATTGCCTGAAATCTGTATCAGCCCTGTTACAGAACAATTTGAAACTTTTGTGCATGTGGTCTCAGAACCATGCATATCACACTGGCCTATAATCGCACCAACGCCCCCCGTACCTGAGAGAGAAACATTGTTGATTGTGACACCTGTGATTTCGGCTGTATCTGTATAGCCAAACAAACCGATTTCACTATCATCCGAATCAACAGTGAGATTTGATATCGTATATCCATTCCCGTCAAATGAACCGCTGAAAGGAATGCTTGTGGTGCCATCATTGTCTCCAATCGGCGTCCAGTCTTTACTGGTAAGATCTATATCTGCATCAAGAGTTATTTCAACCTCACTGAGTGTGCTGTCCACTGTTGTCGTGCTGTCATATTCCCCGTTGACATATGCAGCAAGTCCGGCAAGCTGAGCGGCCGTGCTTACGGATACTTCAGCCGTTTCTCCGCTGTCAGTCAGATCAATAAGATTGCCGTAGTCAACGGTCTCGCCGTCCCATACGCTGACTGTTACTTCCTCTCCTTCAGTGCTTCCTGATTTCGTGTACTTGGTATCTTTAGCATTGCAGACAGAGCATGTGCGCTCATAATTTGTTACTGTTTCGCCATCCACTGTGGATGTTCCTGTAGATGTCCAGTCTCCCCAGTTATGGCCTGCAGGAGCTGCAGTTATCTCTTCATATATGTCAGCACATCTAGCGCACTTGTATGTTTTATACCCAG
>JAJPZA010000218.1 GCA_021204625.1 Clostridia bacterium
CTGGGTATAAAACATACAAGTGCGCTAGATGTGCTGACATATATGAAGAGATAACAGCAGATCCTGCAGGCCATAACTGGGGAGGCTGGACATCTACAGGAACATCCACAGTGGATGGCAAAACTGTAACAGAATATGAGCGTACATGCTCTGTCTGCAGCAAGAGTGAAACAAAATCCGTAACGGGCGAAGGAGAGGATGCAGTAACAGTCAGCGAATGGGACGGCGAGACCGTTGACTACGGCAATCTTATTGGCCTGACCGACAGCGAAGAAACGGCTGAAGTATCCGTAAGCACCGCAGCAGAGCTTGCAGGCCTTGCTGCGTATGTCAATGGTGATTATGACAGCACGACAACAGTGGACAGCACACTCAGTGAGGTTGAAATAACTCTTGATGCGGATATTAATCTCTCTGATGAAGACTGGACGCCGATAGGCGAGAATGGCCAGCCCTTCAGCGGCACGTTCGACGGCAATAACTGCACAATATCCAACCTTAACGTTGAAGGAACATCTGATACAGGTTTATTTGGTTATATCGACAATGATGTAATCAAGGATGTTACTATAGAAAATGCAACCGTGGCTGGAACAGGCAGTGTAGGTGTTCTTGCCGGACAACTCGATAATAATAGCGGAGCAACAGGCTGTGTAATCAGTGGTATCACCATTAAAGGTCTTATCCAGATAAGCGGATATACAAAGGTCGGAGTGCTTGCCGGGTCAGCCTATCAAGCTGTAATTAAAGATGTTACCATTGAGGCAACAGAAGGCAGCTATGTGAGGGGAATATATGCGGTAGATTCAGAAGATTCAAGCACTTCAGCCCATAATGGAAATTATGTGGGTGGTTTAATTGGAATGCTGGAGACATCCGCAGCTGATTTACCCGCTGGTGGCTATACAGGCGAAACGCCTTCCATAACTGATGTGTCTGTAAGCGGACTCGACATCTCGGGAACAATGTATGTCGGCGGTATAGTCGGATATATAAAGATTCAAGGGACCAATGGATTCAGCATTGTCTCGTCTGAAGATTATGAAGATGGATATAATCTTTCAGACTGCACTATTTCCATTACAGTAGTTAACGATGAGTATATGTTCGGCTTATCTTATACTGAGTTTGGTAGTGACATGACATATGTGGGTGCTGTTTTCGGATATACAAAGTATGCCACTACTGTAAGCAATTTTACAATTAATAACATAACTGTCAAATATTATGATTCCACCTGTGTATATGCAGGAACATCATCTGGTGATGGTACAGATAATGCCGGATTCTATGGCGGAAAGTCATCCGGCATTACAGTAACTCTTACAAACTGCACTGGCTCTGCCACGCTGATAGATTTGCTGGCTACAGATTAATTCATTCACCAGTGTTACATACGGAAGTCATTCTTCCGTATGCAATCATAACAGGCATGAAGGCGGCAGGCTGGTCCTGCCGCTTTTAGCATGGCGCGAGCAGATGTCACAGAATCTTCGTATCGCTAAGATATGTTTAAGATTTGGCCTTTCAATTTCCATGCTGCAATTGACATCCTCTCTTTCGAAGTGTTAGAATATAGCAGGTAATTGGGCATTGTGCATTGCATAGGATTGGTGCACAAGGTCCATGCGGATGCAGCGGAAAGCGTTTGTGGAGTATTGCAGGCCATATATGACGTTTCCGTGCATTCTGCATAAAAACCTGGTATAATGTCAGCATAAACGGCATGAGCTTTCCGCATATAGCGGGGCAATTGCACTCAGCTCCCCATAAAGCAACCATATGGAAGGAAATGCATTATATGAACGAATATGAGAAAGAGCATATAGAGATGCTGCGCCCCGGATGGGCGGAGTGCACTGTTCTGCTCAAAAAAGACGGCAGCTTCCCGCTTGGCAAAGCCGGCAGGATTGCGGCATACGGCGCTGGAGTGCGCCATACGATAAAGGGCGGCACGGGATCCGGAGAAGTGAATTCCAGATTCCACGTGTCCGTGGAGCAGGGGCTTTTCGACGCAGGTTTTGAGATTACAACAGAGAGCTGGCTGGACGGATATGAGGACATTTTGGTCAAGGCCCATGAGCAGTTCGTAAAGGACGTGAAGGCTTCGGCAAGGAAGCATCACACGCTGGCCATGCTGGAGGCCCTCGGGGCCATAATGGCCCAGCCGGAATATGAGCTTCCTCTGGACGCTCCCGCGGAAGACCCCTGCATATACGTTCTTACCAGAATTTCCGGAGAGGGAACGGACCGCACGGACACAAAGGGAGACTTCCGGCTTTCGGACACGGAAACAAGGGACATTCTGGCCCTCAACGCAAAGCATGAGAGGTTCATGCTCGTCCTCAACACAGGCGGGCCTGTGGACCTCACTCCCGTTATGGAAGTGAAGAACATTCTTGTTCTCTCCCAGCTCGGAGTGGGCACCGGCACGGCCCTTGCTGAAATCATAACCGGCTCCGCCAACCCGTCCGGGAAGCTTGCCACGACATGGGCCCCGGCAGAAGGGTACCCGTCCGCGGGCACTTTCGGGGAGAGGGATTCAACCCTGTACA
Source organism: Clostridia bacterium (assembly GCA_021204625.1). Lineage (GTDB taxonomy): Bacteria > Bacillota > Clostridia > Christensenellales > Borkfalkiaceae > Coproplasma. The sequence continues at coordinate 2,556 of JAJPZA010000218.1, forward strand.
AAGAGGGCATATATGTAGGATACCGCTGGGCAGACGCTGCGGACAGTCCAGTGGACTTTCCTTTCGGATACGGCCTCAGTTATACCGGATTTTCCGTCGGGGAATCCCGCACGGCAGTGAATGGCACAGAGGTGGAAGTGTCCGCCGTCATAACCAACACAGGCTCATACGCCGGGAAGGAAGTCCTTCAGGTGTACGTGTCCTGCCCGCAGGGGAGATTCAATAAGGCTGTCAAGGACCTGGCTGGATTTTCCAAGACTCAGCTCCTGGCCCCCGGCGAGACGGAGCTTGTGACGGTCTTCTTTGACCTCCGTCTTCTCGCTTCGTATGACACACCGGATGCAGCATACATATTGGAGGAAGGTGATTACATAGTCCTCGCCGGAACGGATTCCGCCAATGCCATTCCTGTGGCCGTCCTGTCATTGGACAGGGGCGTGGTTGTGCGGAAGGTTAAAAACCTTCTCGGCAAGCCGTCCTTTGAAGACTGGTCTGCGGACCTCTCCGCAAAGAGGGAGGCAATAGAAAGGGAAGCGCAGGCGTCTTACGTCCCGCAGATCCGGATTGACCCGGATGCCTTCACGGCAGAGACTTCAAATTATGATGCGCCTGCGGAGATATCCGAGGATATCCGCAAACTGTCCGTGGACGAGCTCTGCCATATGACGATGGGGTACTTCGACCCCCACGGCGGCGTGTCCGCGGCAATCGGCATGTCCGCATCATCCGTGGCCGGAGCGGCCGGCGAGACGCACAAAGTTGCGGACTATCCAAATATGGTCCTTTCGGACGGCCCTGCCGGAATACGCTTGAGCGAGAAATTTTTCGTGGACAAGAAGGGAGCCCACGCTTACCAGATGGCTCTTCCGGAGAGCATCCTGGAATTCACGCCCGGAATCGTGAAGATGTTCTTCAAGCCGCCCAAAGTTCCGAAGGGAACAGAGATGCAGGAGCAGTACTGCACGGCCATTCCCATCGGCACGGCGCTGGCCCAGTCCTGGAATCCGGACTACGCCAGGCTTTGCGGATACATGGTGGGAATGGAGATGGAGATCTTCAACATAGACCTCTGGCTTGCGCCCGCCCTCAACATCCACAGGACCCCGTTCTGCGGCCGAAACTACGAGTACTATTCCGAGGACCCTCTCATTTCCGGCGTTATCGCGGCCGCCGTCACAAGCGGCGTGCAGGCCCATCCCGGCCGCGGGGTCACCATAAAGCACTTTGCAGCCAACAACCAGGAGACCAACCGCTACTTCAACAGCTCGGAGGTTTCGGAGCGCGCAATGAGGGAGATATACCTCAAGGGCTTTGCCATCTGCATAGCCAAGGCAAACCCCAAGGCCATCATGTCCTCATACAATCTTCTCAACGGAACCCACACGTCCGAGAACAGGGACCTGTGCACGGACATCTTAAGAGGAGAGTGGGGCTATGCCGGCCTCTGCATGACGGACTGGGTTATAAAGGGCCTCAAGCCCGAGAAAGGCTCCCTGTACGATTTCCCGGATCCCGCTCTGGTTCTTACAACCACAGACCTCTACATGCCCGGCAGCAAGGGGGATTACAAGAAGGTTAAGAAAGGACTCAAGGAAGGAAGGGTGACAATGGAGCAGCTCCAGATAGCCGCCCAGCGCGTTGCCCGCACGGCACTCTCGCTGAAGGCAGCACAGAAGAAGTGATCCGGCGCCAGACAATCTCATAAAGCAGACAAGGCTCTCATCCAATGAAGGACGGGAGCCTTTTAACAGCAGCACAAATTCTATCTTAAACACAGCATCTGTTTGAAATGCCAAATTTTGGCCGTTTGGAGCCTGTTTCATTGCATCCTGTGCAAAAATATTGGTTATCTTCAACTGCTCTTTATAAAGGCTGGACCAGGATACGGGCGCTTGTGGATTATGAATACGGACGCCGGAAATGAGACTTGTTTTTACAGTTTTCATCAATTTGCGAAATCCTGTTTAAAGCCGCCCCAAAGAGGGTATATATAAAGTGTAGGGTCCTCTCACAGGCAGGACGGGAAACGGGAGGATGCAGCCGGCGCATCCAAAGGACCCCGGAATGCGTGAGAATAACAAAAGACCCGCAGATATTGCGGATCTTAATGGGTTTTATGTGTAATTCAGAGGCCGGGTTTTCAGGCCTCGTATGCCTTGAGGCGCTTCTTTATGGACTGGATGTTCTCACGCACGCAGAGGGGAGAGGCTCCGCCGAAGGAGGACCTTGCATAGGCGCAGTTCCTGCCTTTGACAACTTCGAGGATGTCGTCCTCAAAGAGGTCTGAGAAGGCCTTGTAATCCGCTGTGGTCATGGTCTGCAGCGTCCTGTTCTTCTGGATGCAGTCCCGCACGATTGCGCCCACAACGCCGTGCGCGCTTCTGAAGGGCATGCCTTTTTTGGCCAGATAATCCGCCACGTCCGTGGCGCAGCAGAATTCGCCTTCGGCGGCTTTGGCCATGCGGTCCGGCTTGTATGAGATGCCTCCAAGCATCTCGGCCATTATGGAGACGGAGGAGATGACCTGCTTCTCGGCGTCGAAGAACCCTTCCTTGTCTTCCTGCAGGTCTTTGTCATACGCAAGGGGGATGCCCTTCAGGGTGGTGAGCATTGCCATAAGGTGTCCGTACACCCTGCCGGTTTTTCCGCGCATGAGCTCCGGAATGTCCGGGTTCTTCTTCTGGGGCATGATGGAGGAGCCTGTGGAGTATTCGTCCGCTATTTCAAAGAAGCCGAATTCTTCCGTGGTGTAGAGGATTATGTCCTCGCAGAGGCGGGAAAGATGGCTCATGATGAGGGAGCCGTCGAAGAGGTACTCGCAGACGTAGTCGCGGTCTGAGACTCCGTCCAGGGAATTGTCGCAGGGCCGCTCGAATCCGAGCTCGTCGGCCACCATGAAGCGGTTTATGGTATAGGACGTTCCGGCGAGGGCGCCGCTCCCAAGCGGCATGATGTTCATGCGCGCCCTGGAATCCGCGATGCGGTCCAAATCTCTTAGGAACATCTCGGCGTATGCGTTCCAGAAATGGCCGGCGCACATGGGCTGGGCCTTTCTAAGGTGCGTGTAGCCGGGCATGATGTACTTTGTGCCTTTCTCTGCAAGGACGAGAAGAGACTTTACAAGGCTAACCAGGGCTTCGCTCGTGGCGTCGAAGGAGTCGCGTACGTAGAGGCGGAAATCGGTGGCAACCTGGTCATTGCGCGAACGCGCCGTGTGGAGCTTTTTGCCCGCGTCGCCTATGCGCTTCACAAGCTCGTTCTCAACGAAGGAGTGGATGTCCTCGGCGCCCTGCATGATGATGGAGCCGGACTCTATGTCCGCGTATATGGACTCGAGGCCCGCAACTATGGAATTGCACTCGTCCTCGGATATGATCCGCTGGTGGCCAAGCATGTGGGCGTGGGCTATGGACGCCGTGATGTCCTGCTTCCAGAGGGCTTGGTCAAAGGGAAGGGAGTCGTTGAAAAGGTCTGCGTTTTTTGCGGTGGCTCCGGCGAAGCGCCCGGCCCAGAGTTTGTTCTCGCTGCTCATTATTATTCCTGGAAAAGCCGCTTAAAGAGCCTTGCACCCTTATTCCATTGCCTTGCAAGGGGCCTTTAAAGGGCGCTGTTTCAACTCATTAAGTTGACTTATAATCAAAAATTTATTACAATGACATTATAAAGCAAAGAGCCTGGATTATCAAGTTTTTTGCGAAGGATTTGACATGATTATACTCGGCATAGACCCCGGCCTCGGGACTATGGGATACGGGGTCATAGAAAAGCGCAGGGATGACAGCTGCGTGGCCCTGGATTACGGCTGCGTGTACACTGCCCAGGATGAAACGCTTCCCGTGCGCCTCGCCCAGCTTGAAGACGGCGTGAACAAGCTTCTAAAAAAGTACAAGCCGGACGAGATATCTGTGGAGGAGCTCTTCTTCTCCAAGAACATTACAACCGGCATTGCCGTTGCCCATGCAAGAGGGGTCATCCTTCTCACCTGCATAAAGTATACAAGCCAGCTGTACGAATACACGCCCAACCAGGTGAAGCAGGCCGTAACGGGGTACGGCAGGGCGGACAAGGTTCAGATGAAGCACGTGGTGACTTCCATGCTTAACTTAAGCAAGATTCCCACCCCGGACGATGCCGCGGACGCTTTGGCAATAGCTCTTTGCCATGCGTTCACTTCACGCTTCGGCAAGCTGTTCAACATCCAGTGACCCTTCACCTTTCAGGGAAGCCGGCACGCAAAGGGGCCGGTGTTCACATAAAAGGCCTACACAGGCCGCAAAAGCGGCATATATGCCGTTTCCAAGACACAAGGACTAATTCATGATAGGATATATAAAAGGGGAGATTGCGGAGCTGGGCGCAGATTCCGCTCTCATAATAACAGACAGCGGCGTTGGCTTTGAAGTGCTCATATCCGGCACTGCTAGGATGCAGCTGGAGGGAAAGAAGGAAGGGGCACTGTACACCAGCATGCAGGTCCGCGAGGACGGCGTAACGCTGTACGGCTTCTCTTCCCAGGAGGAGAAGAAGATGTTCCTTCAGCTCACTTCCGTATCGGGAGTCGGGCCCAAGCTCGGAATTGCCGTCCTTTCCACTCTCACCGTGGCGGACGTGGCCATGGCTATCGCCACGTCGGACATCAAGAAGCTCGCAACCGTCAAGGGCATGGGAAAGAAGACTGCGGAAAGGATCATCGTGGACCTCCGCGAGAAGATGGGCTCTGCGGAAATCCCGGCATCGGACGGCACCGTCATCATGCCTCCGGCAGACGGGGACGAGGACGCCATCGTGGCCCTCATGACTCTGGGCTTCACCAGGGCGGAGTGCTCAAAGGCAATCTCCAAGGCCAAGGCCCAGGGAGCCAAGTCCGTGGAGGACATCCTGTACTTCGCTCTCCGCTCCATGTAACCGGCCATATGACGCCGCCCTCCGGACGGATGTCTCCGGACGCTTCCGGAATATGCGGCATCATGATCCGCAAAGATTTGCACAGCGCCCATGATGCGCAAAAAGAAAGAAACACACGGCACCCATGAGGCGCAAGAGGAATAACACACACGCCGCACTCTGCGGGCAATATATACGGACGCAGGAAATGGCCTGCGCTTGAAGGCAGAAGGAAGCTTTAGCTTATGTTTTTCGGGGATGAAGACCAGGTAGAAAATTTCGGCGAGGATGAAAGGCTCGTCAAGAGCACCAAGGGCTCCTTGGACGAAGAGGAAAACATTCTGCGTCCCAAGACTCTGGACGCATACGTGGGCCAGAGCAAGATAAAGGAGAATCTCAAGGTTTACATGGACGCCGCCAAGAAGAGGGAGGAGCCTTTGGAGCATGTGCTCTTGTACGGCGCCCCCGGCCTTGGCAAGACCACGCTCGCCCATATAATATGCAATGAGATGGGAGGCACGCTGAAGATGACTTCAGCCCCCGCCATAGAGCGCAGCGGAGACCTTGCGGCCATTCTCACCAACCTCAATGACGGGGACGTGCTGTTCATAGACGAGATTCACAGGCTCAACCGCACGGTAGAGGAAATCCTTTATTCCGCAATGGAGGACTATTCCATAGACCTCATCGTGGGCAAGGGACCCTCGGCCCGCAACTTTCGTTTCCGTCTCAAGAAATTCACCCTCATAGGAGCCACCACAAAGGCCGGCATGATCTCCAATCCTTTAAGGGACCGTTTCGGCATAACCTGCCGTCTGGAGCTGTATCTTCCCTCGGAGCTCAAGGAGATAGTCCTTCGCAGCGCGCAGAAGCTCAACATTGCCATAGACGATGACGCGGCGGAAGAGATTTCCCGCCGCTCGCGCGGCACGCCGCGAATCGCCAACAGGCTTTTGAAGCGTGTCCGTGACTTTGCCACCGTCGCCGGAAACGACCACGTCACCTTGAAAGACGCAAAGTTCGCCTTGGAGAAGATGGAAGTGGACGAGCTCGGCCTGGACGAAGTGGACAGGGCTCTCCTCCGCGCCATGATAGAGAAGTTCGGCGGAAAGCCCGTTGGCCTCGAGACCCTGGCCGCAACGATAAACGAGGACGCAGGAACGATAGAGGACGTCTATGAGCCCTATCTTCTCCAGCTGGGCTTCATAGCCCGCACGCCCCGCGGCCGCATGATTCTGTCCGGAGGATACGAACACCTGGGATACAGGCCCAGCAGCGCGCAGCGCGAGCAGCTCTCCATCTTCGACAGGGATCTCAAGAAGAACAGCGGCAGCTGAAGCCTGCCTGCCGGGGCCTCATGCAGGCCATGCAGGCCGGCAAAGGCTTGCATGAGCCTTTGCTTGCCCATGTCCGGGTATGCAAAACTGCGGCATATGTGCCGCAATATGCGCAAAACGCGCTTAAATTTCCATAGACAGCATCATCCTGTGAAAGGACCAAGACATGCAGTACAAGAAGAGCGATTTTTACTATGATTTGCCGGAGGAGCTCATTGCGCAGACCCCGGCAGAGCCGAGGGACAGCTCTCGGCTTTTAGTATACAACATTGAGACCAAGGAGATACAGCACAGGATCTTCCGCGACATCGTGGACTATCTCAGGCCCGGTGACGTCCTTGTGGTTAACAACACAAAAGTTCTGCCCGCAAGGCTGTACGCCAGGACGGAGCACGGCGGGGATGTGGAAGTGCTGCTTCTGAAGCGGCTGGACAAGGACCGCTGGGAAGTCCTGGTGAAGCCCGGCCGCAAGTGCCAGCCCGGAAGAAAGCTCACCGTCTCTGACGAGCTTTCTCTCACCGTTGAGGACGTGACGCCCACGGGAGAGAGGATTGTGCGCTTTGAATACGAAGGGGTCTTTGAGGAGATTCTTGAGCGCCTGGGCACAATGCCCCTGCCGCCGTACATAAAAAAGAAGCTGGAGGACCAGTCCAGGTACCAGACTGTGTATGCCAAAGTTGACGGCTCCGCAGCCGCCCCTACGGCCGGCCTTCATTTCACTCCGGAGCTTCTGGACAGAATCCGCGCAATGGGAGTGCAGATAGTGGAGGTACTGCTGCACGTGGGACTCGGGACTTTCCGGCCCGTGAAAGAGGATATCATAACGGACCACCAGATGCACTCGGAATATTACGAGGTCTCGGAGGAAGCCGCAGAGGCCATAAACGCCGCCAGGCGGGAGGGCAGAAGGGTCATTGCCGTCGGCACGACATCCGTCCGCACCCTTGAGAGCGTGGCGGATGAAAACGGCATGATGCACGCCTGCAAGGGAGACACATCCATCTTCATATATCCCCCTTATAAATTCAAGTGCGTGGATGCCCTGATCACCAATTTCCACCTGCCGGAGAGCACTCTCATAATGCTCGTGGCAGCCATGACCGGCCGTGAGGAAATCCTCCATGTGTACAACGTGGCCGTGCAGGAGAGGTACAGGTTCTTCTCGTTCGGGGACGCATGCTTCTTCTACTGATCCTGACCCGTTCCGTTCCAATCCAGCCCCCCGGGCTGTCTCAAATCCGTCTTAAATCCAGACTCTTACCAGGCTCCGGTCCGGCCGCCTGTCCGTCATTGGACAGGCCCAAGGCTTGTCAAAGCCCTGCAAATATCCCGCAAACATTGCGGAAAGAAACGAGTAGAAACATATGTTTCTGCTCAAATCCGTGCATTCCGGCAGCACAGGTGCCGGGAACAACCCAAAGAAAAGGGAATATACAGCAAGATGTCCAAATACTTCTCATTTGAACTGCAGCACGTAGACAGGCATACGGGAGCCCGTGCGGGAGTTTTCCATACTCCTCACGGGGATATTCTCACGCCCGTGTGGATGCCCGTAGGAACACAGGCCACAGTGAAGGGCATGCTTCCGGACCAGCTCAAGGAAGCCGGCTCGCAGATAATCCTGGCCAACACCTATCATCTGTATTTGAAGCCCGGGGACGAGCTCATCCGGGATGCCGGAGGCCTCCACAAGTTCATGGCCTGGGACAGGCCCATTCTCACGGATTCCGGCGGATTTCAGGTCTTTTCGCTGGGAAAGCTCAACAAGATAACGGACGAGGGCGTGACTTTCGCGTCCCATATAGACGGCTCCAGGCATCTGTTCACTCCGGAGAGGGTGATGGAGATAGAGGCAAATTTAGGGGCCGACATCATAATGCAGTTTGACCAGTGCACAGAGGCTCCGTCCTCAAGGGCGGTCTCGGAGGCCGCCATGGACAAGACCTCCAAATGGCTGGAAAGATGCGCCGCTTCAAAGAAGCGCGAGGACCAGGCCCTGTTCCCCATAGTCCAGGGAAATCTTTATGACGATCTCCGTCTGGAGAGTCTCAGCCGCGCCGTTCCGTACGCCACGGACGGAATAGGGATAGGGGGCCTTTCCGTGGGAGAGCCCAAGCCCCGCATGTACGAGATACTGGATCTTCTGCGCCCGCATCTTCCGGAAAACATTCCCCATTACCTCATGGGTGTGGGATCCCCGGACTGCCTCATAGAAGGAGTGAAGCGCGGGGTGGATATGTTCGACTGCGTCCTGGCCACGCGCATAGGCCGGAACGGCACAGCCTTCACGTCCCGCGGGAAAGTGGTGGTGCGCAATGCCGCATACGCCAGGGATTTCACTCCCCTGGATGACGAGTGCGGCTGCTACTGCTGCCGCAATTACACGAAGGCATACCTAAGGCACCTTGTGAACGTGGGCGAGATGCTCTCATCCATGCTCTTGAGCCGGCACAACATAACCTTCCTGCACAAGCTCATGTCCGGCATGAGGGAGGCGATATTTGCGGACTCCCTCAACGAGTTCGCCGCGGAGTTCTACGCCAAATACGGGCAGGAGTGACGCGCAGCTGAATTTTGCATTTTGTGTGCAAATCTGTGAAATTTTGGCGAAGACCATTCTTGCTGCAAAAAATCGCTTGCAAAAACGGGCCGGATAATTTATAGTTAGAAAGTAAAAAGACAACAACCCAATGGAGTGAATATAAATGCTCAACGCATTACTGGCTATGATCACAGCTCTTTTGGATGATGAAACGGAATCCTCATCATTCTGGAGCACGTACGGCATCCTCATTATAATGATAGTTGTCATCGTCATTATAATCGTCCTCTGGTGGTTCTCTTCCAGAAAGAAGAAAAAGCAGGAGAAGGAGGCCCAGGAGATTCTCGGCAACGTAAAGCCCGGCAACAAGGTCAAGACCATAGGCGGCGTGTGCGGCATCGTTGTAGAGGTCGATGAGGACGAGAACACGTTCGTTCTTGAGACAGGCAGCGAGATTGCCGGCAAGTGTTACATGAAGTTTGACCGCCAGGCCATCTACCAGACAGACGCCGTTGCTCCTCCCAAGCCCGAAGGCGAGGAAGAGGACAAGAAGGGCAAGAAGAAGAAAGACAAGAAGAATAATGAGGGCGAGGCCGCAGCGGCTGAAGGCGCAGAGGCAGAGGCTCCCGCAGAGACAGACGATTCTTCCGATCCTTTCGCAGATTCCGCTCCCGCGGAAGCATCCCTCGCAGAGCCCGCTCCCGAGGCAGACACAAAGACAAAGGAAGAAGAGGACAAGTAATCCCACATACATGCAAATGCAAAATGCAAGGGCTTTCCCGATACGGGAAAGCCCTTTTGATTTGGCTGGATTGTCCGGACACGCAAGATTCACTCTTCCCTGCCGCGAGCGTGCCTCTCTATCATCTTGAACTCGTTCTTCGGGATCCTTTCAAGCTCGACGGGAACGTTCCTGATGGTGCATCTGAAATCGTACATGCTGTCAATCGTGAACACATCCGTCTTTTTCTCGCGGGACCTGTCGGAAAAGTACAGGCGCTCCGCAACCTTTATGATTGCCACGCCTGTGGACTCCATAATGTTTTCAAACGAGAAGTCCTCAATCTCCGTATAGCCCGCTTCGCCGTCTTCCTTTTTTCCCCATACCAGGACCTTGGAAATCTCAGGAACAAGGGTCAGGCTGAAATCGTCCTTGTTGTAGAACCCGTTGATATACTTGGGCTCGAAGTAGAAAGTGTAGCGGATCTTGCCCTCCGCGTCCTTTCCCGCATTGATGACGTAGATGTTGGACTCTTCCACGTCATACTGAGCTATGAAGTCATACAGGTCCATCTGGACCTTGTCGCCGCATCTCATTATGCCAACCTCCATATGTCTCTCTTGCATTCATTATACCGCTTGATTGCGGGATATGCAAGATGCAACGGCAAAATCCCTGGCCCAATCTTTGGCCAATCCCGGGCAAATCCCGGGCCGGATGCGTCTTTTTCCGGGCAGTTTACCCATATGCCTGTGGAAATCATGACGCATGCGGGCGTATTCCCGGATGCATCAGGCAGATAATGCGGGTGCGCAGGACGGCGGACGGCTCCAAGGCGGAGCATTGCCCGGGGGCGTGTCCGAGGGCAGAATTTTAGTGGCAAAACGCTTGATTTTTACAGGACCGTACATTATAATGTAGGAAGTTAAGGAAAAGGAGACGAGACAGCGATGATTAAGACAGTGGCTAAACCTCAGGAGAAGAAAGTGACCGGTTGCGGAGAGTGCAGGAGCACATGCCAGTCCGCGTGCAAGACAAGCTGCACAGTGGGAAACCAGAGCTGTGAGCGCATCACCAAAGAGCAGGATCCCGAGAAGCAGAGCAGATAATTGTCATTCACTTTTTAAGATTGAGATTTTAAGGAGCAGAAGTTTCTGCTCTTTTTGTTTGATATGCGCCTTTGAAGCCGGGTTCCTTGGATTGGGCCGGGCCTTATGGCGCCGGGAAGCAGATGGTACACGTATTTTCATTTGACGACAAAAACTACATATATGACACCGGCTCCGGGGCTCTTCATGAATGCGACATTGAGACCGCGGCATATGTCAGGGCAAAATATGAGCTTGGCATAGAGCCGGACACGGACCCGGAAAAAGCGGCCGCAATTGAGGCGGACGTGCAGGCGCTTAGGGACGCCAGCCTGTTTGAAAAGGAAGAGCAGCAGGCGTATCCTCCCAAGTCCCATGACTTGAAGGCCCTCTGCATACACATCTGCCATGACTGCAACCTCCGCTGCAGATACTGCTTCGCGGACGAAGGGGCGTACCACGCGGAGCGTGAGTTCATGAGCGAGGAGACGGCAAAGAAGGCCATAGACTTCCTTATAGCCAATTCCGGAAATAGAAGGATCCTCGAGGCGGACTTTTTCGGCGGGGAGCCGCTGATGTGCCTCCAGACCATAAAGAACGTGGTGGCGTATGCCAGGGAGCAGGAGAAGATATACGGCAAGAAGTTCCTGTTCACCACAACCACGAACGCCCTGCTTCTGGATGACGACGCCATAGACTTTTTCAACCGCGAGATGGAGAACGTGGTCCTTTCTCTGGACGGCCGGAAGGAAGTGCATGACGCCATCCGCAAGACTAAAAACGGCAAGGGCTCCTTCGACCTCGTCATAGACAACATCCGGAAATTCGTGCGGATGCGCGGGACCAAAAACTATTACGTCCGGGGCACTTTCACGGCAAAGAACCTGGATTTTTCCAAGGACGTCCTGTTCATTGCGGACCAGGGCTTTGACTCCATCTCCATGGAGCCGGTTGTCACGGACATAGATGACCTCGCCATAAAGGAAGAGCATTTGGAGAGAATAAAGGGAGAGTATGAGACGCTGTGCCGGGAATACCTCAAGAGGTACAAGGAGGGCAACGGGTTCAACTTCTTCCATTTCAACGTGGACCTGGAGGGCGGCGTCTGCCTGCAGAAGAAGATTTCCGCATGCGGGGCCGGAAACGAATACCTTTCCGTAGTACCCAGCGGGGACCTGTATCCCTGCCACCAGTTCGCAGGGGAGAAGCCCTTCTATATGGGAAATGTGTATGACGGGAAGATAGACGAAGAGCTGCGCGCAAAATTCGCGGAGGCCTGCCTCTACACCCGCAAGGGATGTGAGGGATGCTTCGCCCGCTTCATATGCAGCGGCGGATGCCCGGCCAACAACTTCCATTTCATGGGGGACATAAACACGCCGTACACCATAACCTGCGAGATGATGAAAAAGCGCATAGAGTGCGGCATGCACGTGTACGCGGAGAAGAAGGCCTTCAAAGAAGAGCGGGAGAGGTAAGCTTCTTTGCACGGGCAGCGGCCCGGAAAACATGCCGGGGAGCGGGCCGGAAGGCGGAAAGGAAAGGCCTTTCCAAAGTCTGTGCAATGCCCCGGAAATGCCCCGGAAACGCCATGAACGTGCCTTGGCAGCGGCCCGGAAGGGGCGGAATCGCGGGCGCGCATATAATTATTGTGCGCGGGAGCCGGAATGTGACGCATTTTTAAGCGCAAAATTGCGGTTGAGCGATAATATTTAATTGACTGCAAAAAATTTTTTCTGTATAATTGTAAACGCTGTATTACATACTTGCCCGGCCCGGAATACGGGCGGGTTTCGGAGATTTGAATGAAGAAAGTAAGTTCGGTGATAATCACAACTATCCTTGTGGTCGCGATTGTCGCCCTGGCATTTTTCTCTGTCATATCATTCTCATACAGCGGCGGTGTAAGCAGGTACAATTCCTTCGTGACCGAGATAGGCATGGGCAGCGAGTTCACAGGAGACGCCTATACGATTCTCTATCCGGACGGAGTGATATCCGCGGCGGACTATGACCTTGTGGTCAACCCCAACACCACCGATGAAGCGGGGTATGACGCAGATAAGAGAGAAGAGTATCTGGACACCTACGTGCAGCGCGGAAGCGTGTACGTGGACAGGTCTGTCTTAGGCTACGAGGATGATGCAACCGAAACGGATGCCGGTCATCCCGGCTCCAAGGAGCAGGATTTCAAGGACAGCATCGCAAGCGACGCCGCCATCATCGAGGCCAGGTACTCCCAGCGCAACTATTCCAGCTATTCCGTAAGCATTCAGGATGACTTCACCATCAAAGTCACAGTGCCTACCGGTTTCACGTATGCTGAGTACAAGGAATACGACAGCACATCCAGGTCCAGCAAGATATCCGCGATATCTTCGACGATAAGCTATCTGACGCAGTCCGGCGAGCTTTCTCTTAGGCAGAACAGCGATTACCAGCCCCATGACAGCCTCATTTCTTACGCGACGGACATCAATTCTTTATTCAAATCAGTAAGCTATTACGCAAGAGGCGGAACGTACGCCGTTAAGATAAAGCTCACGAGCGACGGGCTGGACACCCTCAACACCGTGCTCACCGGAATCGACACGGAAGACGAGGATGACGATGATTCGGACTCCAGCTCCTCGACCACAAGCTATGCGTACCTGTTCGTGGGAGAGCTGGCCACAAACATCACTTTCACGATAGGAAGCGAGCTCGGGAGCAAGACGCTGTATTTCTCAACGAGCGACGAGGATTCGGCAAGAGATTTGTCCATCCTTTTAAGCTCCGTGATAAGCGGGAACGAGATTCAGAACGACTACAACAACAACGAGATAAACTCCACGGAAGTTGTTGCCATGACGCCGGCGTTCGGGCAGAACGCATGCATATATCTCGGTGTTTTCGTGCTTTTGGTTATCGCCGCCGTGTTCATAGCCTCCGGAGTGAAGTACAAGAAGCTAGGCCTCGTGCACATGATGATAACTGCCATCTATGTGCTGGCCATAATCCTTTGCTTCTCGCTCCTCGGCATTGAGCTCACAATGGCGAGCCTGTTCATGTCGCTGATCGGCCTGGCGCTTCTGACCTTCTCCGACTTCTACTGCTTCGAGCAGATCCGCAAGGAAAGCGACCTCGGCAGAACGGTTGCCGCCGCCGTGAAGGAAGGATACAAGAAGACGATATCCACGCTTCTGGATCTCCACATCGTGATCCTGATCGTGGCGATGATAGTGGCGCTCGTCGGAGTGGGGGAGGTCGCAGCCTGCGGATTCATAGCCTTCATGGCGACTATATTCTCATACGGGCTGTACTGGTTCATGCGCTTCATGTGGTACGTATGCATGAGCATGTCCAAAGACAAGTACCGCTTCTGCGGTTTCAGCAGGGAGGCGTACGACAATGAAGACTGATCTTAAGCTTTCCGGCAGGATGACTCTGTTCATCATAATCTCCTGCATAATCGTAGTTGCCAGCGTAGTGGTTGGAGTCGTATGCTCCTGTTTGGGATACGGGTATTTCAACGCCGGAGCGGACTGGAACTCCGACAAGTCCGTGACCCTCACCTGGTACTATACGGACGGGTTCAACGAGAAGGACGAGACCCTCATGGGCTACTGCGAGGACGCCTTCAAAGAGCAGGGGATATCCTATTATGCAGTGACCTACGGCGAAGCCGATGACGGCTCCGGCGGAGACATAACATACACTTTCACATCCGGAACAAGCACCGAAGCCCTTGAAAACGCCTGCGATACTGTCCGCGGCAAGATATCCGCCATGTATGAAGTGGACTCGGACGGATACCAGGACGTATATCTCACAAGGATTTACTCCCACACGACATCCACGCACACGGGCTCCGCAAAGGCCCTCCTGTACGCCGGCATCGCCGTTGCGACGGTCGTCGTGTTTGAGTTCCTGTACGTTCTCATCCGCTACAAGATGTCCATGGCGCTCGGCGCCCTGCTTGCATGCGCCCACAACCTTGCCCTCTTCCTTTGCCTGATCGCCCTTTGCAGGATTCCGATAGGCACATCAATGTTCGCTTTCGCCGTTGTGACGGTTGTCGCCACCATGATATGCACGCTGCTTATGTACGGCAAGATGAGAAAGAACATGAAGGACGAAAGCCTTGCGGACCTTACGCCTGCAGAGCTTGTGGACAAGAGCAATTCCCAGACCTTCTATATGAACCTTGCTTTCTGCGCATCCCTTGCGGCTGCCGTAGTCGTAATATTCGTGCTCATGTCGATAAGTTCGCTCTCCGTGCTGGCAATCATATCGCCCGTGCTCTGCGCGCTGGTCGCGTTCATATCCTGCTTCTACGGATCATGCATCTTCCTGCCTTCGGTATATCCCAGGTTCAGAAAGATCGGCCTGAAGTTCCAGCGCAAGAAGAAGGCCCCCGCGGCTCCGAAGAAAAGCGAGCCCGCCAAAGGCTGACAAATAAAAACAACAGGGCGGTATGCTACCGCCCTTTTTGTTTGCTCTTATTCAAAATTTTCATTCTGTGCCGCTGCAACCCGTCTTGGCATGATTCATATAATCCGGCCTTCCGGGGTTGGGTCATAAAATCCGGCGCTGTCTTCATTCCTCACAGGAGGGAGGTCTGCGCCATCCTTTCCAGGCCCGGATTCAAGGCATAAAAAAAAGTAAAGAATGAAGCCTTCTCCACAAATGTGGCGCCCAGGAATATTTTTCCTATTGGTGCTGGGTTGAGACACAATTCGAGATGCCGTAGCATCAAGACAGTCATACAACATTCTTTACTATCATAAGCATAACAGGTCTGCCGTGGGATTGTCAACGCTTTTCAGGAATCCTGTTCATCTTTCCTGCAGATCCGGCTTATTTCTTTCAGCGCCCGCTTTGCTTCCTTGAGCTCCTTTTTGGCGCTTGCAAGCTCGCCTTCAAGTAATTTCGCCCATTCATTCTTCTGTTCAAGCTCTTTCATTGTCTTTTCATACAAGGCCTTGTAGTCCGTGCCTTCAGCATCGCCGGCCTGCTTGTCACAGGAAGGGCGTCCGCGTCTGCCCGTTGGAATGAGTGCTCCCGTGTCCGGGTCCAGTTTTCCTATAAGCGTCCTTTTTGCCTTGTATTTGCCGCTTGCCTCGTCATAGTAGCTTTTGGAATCATACACGTATGTAACGCCCACGCGTTTGTCATAATATTTAATCTGCGCCATTTATAAGCCCTCTGTTGTTATGATTATAGTACATATCATACCGCAGGAGATGTCAACAGTTGTCCACCCAGGTTCTGCGCTTTGCGCAGGGAATCTGCCGCATATAAGCCCATGAAAAAGATAGTTCCGGAATACAGTTTTACAGATGAAGACCTGGTGAAGGTCAAAGCCCTGGCGGAAAAGTCCGGGCTTTTGGAAGAGACCGTCAAAATCATGTACGGACGAGGCGTCCAGACAGAGGAGGACCTTAAGAGGTTCCTCAACCCTTCAAGGGAGCACTTCGCGGACCCGTTTGCAATGAAGGGCATGAAGGAGGCCGTGGAGATAATCACGCAGGCGAGGGATGAGGAATGGTGCGTGGTCATATACGGGGACTATGACGCGGACGGAATAGACGCCGCCACAATCATGGCCCGCAACCTCCTGGATTTCGGCATAGAGCCGGTTCTCTTCATTCCGGAAAGGGCGGACGGATACGGGCTTTCGATAGACAACATAGACAAGATCTTCGAGGAGTACTGCCCGGAGCTCATCATAACTGTGGACTGCGGGATATCCGCGAAAGAGGAGATAGAATACATCAAGGAGTGCGGGGCCCTGGTCATCTGCACGGACCATCATGAGCTGCCGGAAAGCCTGCCGGACTGCGTATGCATAAACCCCAAGATAGAGGACGATTATCCGTATGACAACCTCTGCGGGGCGGGCGTGGCCTTCAAGGTGGGCTGCGCATTGAACGGCCCCGGCATCGGGTACAGGTACCTGGATTTCGCGGCCATAGCAACAGTGGCGGACAGCGTTCCGCTCACCGGCGAGAACAGGGACATAGTGGCTGAAGGCCTGAAGCTCATGAACTCAAGCCCAAGGGACTGTTACGCGCTCCTTCTCAATGACCCCTCGGAGGAGATTACATCCCAGACCATATCATTCTATCTGGCCCCCAGAATAAACGCGGCGGGCCGCATGGGGCATGCGAGGGAGGCCCTGTGGCTTTTCAACGAGTCTGATCCGGAAGAGGTCAAAAAGCTTGCGAAGCTCGTCATGAAGTACAATGAGGACCGCAAGGAATACACGGACAAGGTGGAGAAAGAGGCCGGCGCAATACTTTCGGAAAAAGAGCATATAGGCAAGTGCATTTTGCTTTGCGGGGCGGACTGGAGCCCCGGATTCGTAGGTGTGGTGGCAGCCCGCATTGCGGAGGATTACTCAAGGCCCGTGATGCTTTTCACCCGCTCCGGAAAGCTTATGAGAGGGTCCGCCCGGTCCGTGGGATCCGTGAACATCTTCGAGGCCATAAAGGCCTGCTCGCAGTACTTTGAAGAGTACGGCGGCCATTCGATGGCGGCCGGGGTCACCATAAAGGCGGAGAATCTGGGCCCTTTGGAAAAGGCTTTGGACGAATATCTTTCGGAAAGATACAAGCCGGAGGATTTTGCATCCGTCGTGCGCGTCTGCGACGGCGTGGACGGGGAGAACGAACAGCGGTTCGTGCAGGAGCTCAAGCTCCTGGAGCCTGTGGGGATGGGAAACAAGAGCCCCATGTTCCACCGCTCCGTAGGGAAGATGAGACTCGGCAACATGAAGCCGGATTCCAAGCACTTATTTCTTAGCTCGGACAGCTTAGAGTACAGGTACTTCAACGGAAGCCGTTTCATGATGCTTTTCAAGAGCCCGGCAAGCAAGGACATTTACTTTGAGTATGACGTCTCCCGTTTCCGCGGAAGGGAGATAGTGAGCGGCCTTGTCCGGGACGTCGCGTATGACGGCCGCAGTGAGCCTGAGGCGGACGATACCATTGCCTTCAATTCCCTTTTCAACCTTTTCCAGGAGCCGGTAAAGTGCCGTGTGCGGTACATAGATGCCCGTGAGCTCATGCAGATAGTCAATGAGACGGAGGACTTCGGCACGGTGTTCGTGGCCTCGGACATGTTTTCCGCCCGGCAGTTCTTCTGCATGTCCAGATTCCCGGTGGAGCTTTTCGCCCCCACGGAGAAGAGCGCCGCTACAATAATCCTCGTTTCCCCGCAGGCCACAACGGACTTCTCCGCATACAGGAACGTCATATTCCTGGACGACCCGAGAGGAATCATATATCCCAGCCTCATGAACCGGGACGTGCTGGTGGTGAAGGACGGGCTGTCCATATTCCTGAAGAGCATAGATGCAAGCCGCGAGTCCATGCTTAGGGATTACAGGCAGATAAAGGCCGAGGCGTGCAAGGTCTTGGCGGACAACGCCTTTGACGCCACGGATTACATATACGGGGTAAAGCCGGCGCAGTGCGCCTTTGACATCCAGGTCTTCTGCGAGATAGGCATCATGCGCTTTACGGACAGTCACTATCTGGAGATAAACAGGGGAGCCAAATCAGACCTCACCAAGTCCTTCTTCTACCGCCGCATATGCAGGATGAAAGAAGAGGGCGGACCCCTTCTTGCCGCCGTTCCGATGACTCCTAAGCCGGAGCCTCCAGAAGAGTATTAGCCCTCTGACGCGGGCCCCTGTTTCCTGTTTTTCCGCTAGGCTGCGATGGGACTTCCAGACGCATGTGCGCAGTTCTTGACATTCATTTTAATAATGATATAATAAAAAAGGAAATATTCCTTTTCAGTGTACATAATTATGCAAGTAGGAGGATGTGCATGATGAATAATTGCAGTTCGCATAAGTTTTTGTCTGTAATTATGCTGATTCTTTGCTGCGTTTCTTTGCTTGCAACTCTGGTTTTTGCTTCTTGCACGAAAGACAGCGAACTGAATGATGCAGACAATGATGCCGTTTTGGAAATGGTATTGCCTAATGTATTTGAATTGAACGGCAACGAGTATGAAATAGATTATGACTTGTCGGATATCATATATGACAGGGAAAGCGGTACGTTCAATTTTGAACAAAATGAGTGTGTGGCTGCTCTGCTCAATGAAAGTGAGTGCGAAGCATTCAGTGCGGAATATCCTTCAATTTCATGCGTGATCAGTGATTCAGTGTATATGAGTTCAGGCAGGAATATAGTTCCGGTATATTCTGTGGAAGGGTTTAAAACTAGTGAGATTGTCATGCTTTGTCCGCATGACATATATGGCATGATATATGTTGGTCCTGACGGGGGGGCCATCCACGACACTTACCTGGCCAATTGAATAGGTGTGTTGGATATAATTTGGTACAGTATTTTTCTGTATGTTTCATGTCCTTGTGTTTGTGTCTTCAAATCTATAGACGAGGAGCACTATTTAGCGTATATTATGGGTCGATTATGTTCAAATCCATCATCCTCTCTATTTTTATAATTCCTACATTATGCTGTTCGGCAGTAGTCAACTTGGAGAGCTCAGATTGTGATGATTTTATCGGCGAGGAGCAGGCTTCATGCATAAATGAGGACTTGGAGGCTAAAGCTGCTGATTTGTCCAATGTTACAATTTCTCAATCGTACACTCAGTCTTATTCAATGGATTGCATTGATAATGAGTATCCAAATGGATGCTATGTAAGGCATAGCATGAATTCAACCGCAGACAGTTATGAATCATATTGCAGTGAAGATGAAAGCTGGATTAGTAGCGGTGTTGCAAAATATTTAGAGGAAGAAACTGATATAAACCCGATGGTCAATCCGGGCATTTCCTTATCCAGCGTTATCGGAGATGATGGGCGTACACTGATTAAAAATCCTAAAGTCTTCCCATATATTTGTACTGCATACATTCATACTGAATATAATAATATTTTTAATCAATCTAAAAATATATAAGAAACCTTGTCTTATCGCGGCACAGCATTTCTTGTTGGTCCTAATGTTGCATTGACGGCTGGGCATTGCGTTTATTCTGATGTGACAAGCGAAGGCAATTATCAAGACGATACTGATAATCCGACATATCCTGACAGTATAGAATTATATTTTGGCATGAACGGTTTATCTGAACTTACACCCTCATATGATTATTATGCTACAGCTTCTGTTGAAGACATTATTCTGGACAGCCATTATATTTCATCACAAAATACAAATTATGACTGGGCTATTTTGAAGCTTGATAATGCAATAGGAGAAGAGACAGGATGGTATCCTATCATAACAGACACAAGTCTGAAAGACTGTTCTATTAAATCATATGGATACCCTAAATCCTTGGGTTACTCGATGTATGAGACATCCGGAACAGTATCAAAAGTCAAATCCAATAAGATAATCAATAACTTGGATACATCTGGAGGGCAAAGCGGATCACCTTATTTTATTACAATAGATGGGAAAGATTATGTATGTGGAATACATACAAACGGTATGACAACTTATAATTATGGCACAATTCTGTATTCCGACTTGTATGATGAAATCCTCAGTGTTATAGGTGAATATTATAATTATCTTAGTCTGTCTATAAATAGTAAATCAAGCGGAACATGGTCAATCACAATCGAAAACAGAACTGACAGCAAATTGACATGTGAATATAACAGCAAAATGTGTAACCTGAATGATGCGAAATACTGGACAAACCTTGAAGACATTTCTACCGTTACCATCAGTTCCGGTTCCAAGGCCATAGTTTATATTTCAGAGAACTGGTTTGCAACTAGCATTGCATGCTCTTATATTGTTGATGGATTCAGAATTATTACATATGCCAATAAACTTAAAAAGAGTGGCAGCTTGTCCTGCTATTACAGTGTGGTAATTGAAGATTAGAACACTTTTGGCAACAAATGCAGCCTGAATTATCCATTATATGAAGTATTTGAACACATGCCGTTTTACTTAATTCTCTTACATTGATTTTGTACATGTCATGTATTATAACAGTACATGACATGTATTATATTTCTGGAAAACACATAAACCGGATCAGCGAGTGCTATGACCATTCTGGAGAAGATAAGCAAAAATTACACAGAGGAAGAGGTACAGACTCTCAACGCCGCATATGATTATGCGGAGGAGATGCACAGGGGACAGAAGCGTGCATCCGGGGAGCCGTATTTTTCCCATCCCTGCGGAGTGGCGGAGATTCTCGTGGACCTGGGGCTGGACATGCCCTCGGTTGCCGCCGCGTTTTTGCATGACGTCATAGAGGACACGGAGGCCACGGAGGATGACGTCCGCAGGCGTTTCGGCGGCGAGATATATTCCCTTGTGGAGGCCGTCACAAAACTGGACAAGATCTCCTTCCAGTCCAAGGAAGAGGATGACGCGGAGAACTTCAGGAAGATCTTCGTGGCCATGGCCAACGACGTCCGCGTAATCATAATAAAGCTTGCGGACAGGCTCCACAACATGCGCTCCCTCAATTATCTTTCCAAGGAGAGGCAGCAGAGGATTGCCAAGGAGACGCTGGAGATATACGCCCCCCTTGCCGGCAGGCTCGGAATATCCCAGATAAAGTGTGAGCTGGAGGACCTCTGCCTCAAGTATCTGGACCCGGAGGCGTATGAGTTCCTGGTAAAGAACATACACCAGGAGCTCGCGGAGCGCAGGGAGTTCATAGAGTTCGTCTGCCAGCAGATAAGAAAAATCTTAGAGGACAGCAACATAAAGGGCGAGGTCATAGGGCGGCCGAAGCACTTCTATTCCATATACAAGAAGATGAAGGACAGGGGCAAGACCCTGGACCAGATATATGACCTCTCCGCCGTGCGCGTCATCGTGAACACCACGGAGGAATGCTACGAGGTCCTTGGAAAGATACACCAGACATGGAAGCCTGTTCCCGGGCGCATAAAGGATTATATAGCAACGCCGAAGAGGAACATGTACCAGTCTCTGCATACGACGGTTGTCACCAACTTCGGGCAGGTCTTCGAGATCCAGATAAGGACGTACGAGATGCACCGCATGGCTGAGTACGGAATCGCGGCGCACTGGAGATACAAGGAGCAGAAGGCCACAGAGACCACCTTTGACACCCGCATAAGCTGGATCCGCGATGTCATGGACTGGGAGGGCAGCGTCAACGAGACCAAAGAGTTCGTGGACAGCCTAAAGACGGATCTCTATGACAATGAGCTTCTGGTATTCACTCCCAAGGGCAAGGTCATATCCCTCCCGAGGGACGCCACTCCCGTGGACTTCGCGTACGCCATCCATACAGAGGTAGGCAACAAGTGCACCGGCGCCAAGGTCAACGGCAAGATTGTGCCGCTGAGCTCCACGCTCCACACCGGGGACGTGGTGGAAATCCTCACGCAGTCCACTTCAAAAGGCCCTTCATGGGACTGGCTTAAGTTCGTGAAGTCCGGCTCCACGAGGGCGAAGATCCGCGCCTTCTTCAAGAAGGCCATGAAGGAGGAGAACGCCAGGCAGGGCAGGGACATGCTGGAGGAGGAGGCCAAAAAGAGAGGCTTCACACTGTCCGAAATACTTACGGACGAATCCTTCCAGAAGCTTTCCAACAAGCTTGTCTTCACTTCGCAGAACGAGATGTTCTCATCCGTGGGCTTCGGGGCGGTGTCCGTGAACCAGGTAATATCCAGGCTCATAGACTATTACAAGAAGGAAGTTCCCAAGACGCAGGAAGTGGTGGAGGGCAAGCTCAAGAACACCCCTGCGGGCTCGGTCATCGTAAAGGGCATGACGGGGCTCCTCGTATCCTTTGCCAAGTGCTGCAACCCAGTGCCCGGGGATGACATCGTAGGATTTGTTTCCAAGGGCCGCGGAGTGATAATCCACCGCAAGGACTGCCACAACCTCTCGGACTTCGAGCCGGAGCGCATCCTGGACGCCGAATGGGCCAAGGAGATTGAGAGCCAGTTCATAGCCGGCATCAAGATCATTTCCGAGGATTATGACGGCCTCACCGCAAACGTCACGGCCGAGATAGCCCAGATGCATCTTTCCATCGTGGCCATAAACGGACGCCTCAACAAGCAGAAGCAGGCGGAGATAGACCTCCGCGTGAAGTTCATAAAGCGCTCGGACATGGACGTCCTCATAAACCGCATCAAAAAGGACCGCCACGTCATAGACGTGTACCGCACCAGCAACTGATGCCATGGCCTCAAAAGGCCGTGAAATCCCGTGCGCAAACCATCCATTTTGCTTGGAGCATATATATACAGACTATTTAACGGAGCAGGATATGAAGGTTATCATGATAGAGCCGGAAGGCTTTGCATGCAACAGCTACATCTTGACGGAAGACGGCGTGAACGCCGTCGTCATAGACCCCGGCCAGCGCAGAGTGCTGGACAAGGTGGACGAGGAAGGCCTCATCTGCAGATACGTCCTTTTGACCCACGGCCATTATGACCACGTGGGCGGCTGCAGGGCGGCGCAGGCGGAGGGGGCCGAGATAATCTGCCCGGACACGGAGAAGGACTTCATTTTCTCCAAGGAGAACGAGGAGATTTTTGAAGGCGCCCGCTTCCCCAGGTTTGAGATAAACCGCACCGTAAAGGACGGGGAGGAGTTCACCCTCTGCGGCATAACCTTCAGGGCCATATTCACTCCCGGCCACACGGCGGGCAGCATGTCATACATCACCGGAGACTGCATCTTCTCCGGGGACACGCTCTTCAACATGAGCGTAGGCCGCACGGACCTTCCCACGGGAGACACCATGGAGCTTCTGAAGACCCTTGCAAAGTTCGCCGCCATGGACGGGGACTACAAGGTGTATCCCGGCCACGGCGCAGATACGACTCTCAAGTACGAGAAGGCCAACAACCCGTACCTGAAGTTCAGGCTGTAAAGAATAAGCCGGCCCCAAAGGGTCTGGCATGCTCACTCATGCACAGGTCAGACAAAGCGGGTTCATGCCCGCTTTTATTTTGCCCGTTTTTCGAATGCTGATGGGTATGTGACAGAATTTTTGACAAAATTAGCCGTTTTTCGATGGAATTTTTGACAAAACGGCCCTGTTTTTTACGGAATTTTTGACAAAACAGCCCGTTTTTTTGCGGAATTTTTGACAAAATCTCTAAGCTATAAATATATATCTTGATTTTTCTATTCTGATATGTTATTATACAATGGAACCTGTTCTAAGTACATATCCCCTTCAGGGCGGCTTAGTAGCGGAC
>JAJPZA010000052.1 GCA_021204625.1 Clostridia bacterium
CTTCAACAGGTGCTGCCTCAACGGGAGCGGCTTCAGCGGGTGCTGCCTCAACAGGTGCCTCTTCAACAGGTGCTGCCTCAACAGGTACCTCTTCAACGGGAGCTGCTTCAACAGGTGCTGCCTCAACCGGAGCGGCTTCGGCAGGGGCTTCTGTTGCCTTCTTCTTGCGGCGGGCTGTGGCGATTCTGATCTTCTTTTTGGGAGCGGGAGCCGGCTCTTCGGCGGGAACTGCCTCAGCTGCGGGAGCGGCTTCTGCCGCGGGAGCTTCCTCTGTGGGGGCGTTGGCGTCTATCTCAATCCTGGCGCCTTCCTCCTGACGCATTTTGATGTATGCGACGGCGCAGGGGCAATGAAGAGATTTGTCGCAAAGGAAACAGAAAGGAGCGTATTCGCCGCAGAGGTCTCTGCCGAGCTCGGCGCTGTTTGCATATTTGTCGATATCTATTACCTGCTGAAGGCGAGCGAGGTTAGCATCGTTGATGTGTGTGGGCATGTTCTCAAGAAGCTTCATGGGTGCTTCGCTGTTCCAGATCATGGTTGTATCTCCTGATTTTTAATATTAAATTATTCCAAATGATCAGATTTCCTCGACCAAAAGGGTCTTTAGGATCTCTTCATATTTTTCTTTTGTAAAGGAAATTGTGTCCGGCTCGGTCACGGCCGCAGTGCCTGCAGCCACTCCGCACCTTAGAATTTCCGGATCGGATTTGCCGCTGCAAAGGGCGAGCGCCGCCGCCGAGACCATGGCATCGCCTGCTCCCACTGTGGAGTTCATGGCTACGTTTATGCTCTTGCAGAACCAGCTGCGCTCTCCGTTGCAAAGGATGGCGCCGGATTTTCCAAGAGATAAAAGGACCTTTTTGGCTCCCATTGATATGAGCTGTCTGCAGCCTTCTATCTGCTCCTCCTGTGTCTCAAACCTGCGCTTGAGCGTGCGCTCCATCTCTGAGATGTTTGGCTTTATGAAATCCACGCCGCATTTGAGGGACTCCAAAAGGCGGTCTCCTTCGGTGTCCACTATGCGGATCACGTTGCCGGGTATTACATTGAGCAGTTTTGCATAGTAATCCGGGGTCATATTGGCGGCCAGGCCGCCGGATATTATGACTGCTTCGCATTCAGGGGCGAAGCGGGCGACAAGGTCTAAAAGCTCCTCTTCTTTCCCGGGCTCCAGGGCCGGGCTTACGTCGTTGACTTCGGTGAGCATTGAGCGATGGTCCACAAACTTGTAGTTGACCCTCACCCTTCCACGGTTCCAGACGAACCTGTACTGGACGTTCTCCCTGTGGAGCTGGAGCTCAAACTGGTTTCCGTTTTCATCATACATGAATCCGGTCGCCAGAACATCCCCTCCGAGCCTTGCGCATCCAATGGCTACGTTTATGGCTTTGCCTGTGTAGAAAGTCCTCTTGCTTATTATATTCTGGCTTCTGCCTATGCCCAGCGATTCAAGCTCGATGTCAATGTCGATGCAGGGGCTTAGGCATACAGTAAGTATCATCTTTTTTCCGTACCTTATCTTCGCTTGTAATGCAAGCAAGTTTCGCTTGTTAATACAAGCAAATATTATATATGAACATTTCGGCTGTTTCAAGACGGCCGGGCCTGTTTTTCGCCCAAATGTCAAATCACCGTCACAAATGCAAGAAAACAGCCACTTTATTGCACCAGCCCCACTTCTTTTTTGCCGGATTTTCTCCGGCTTCCAGCCGGTTTTTGGACTGGTTTCTAGGCCGGTTACCGGGCAGGATTTTGGGCTGGATTTGCTCCTGCACCCGGGCCGGAATATGAGAATCCTGCGCCGGGCAAAAGAAAAGCCGCAGACTTGCGCGGCCCTTCTGAGTTTGCCATGGAAATTACATTGAAATCATCTGGAGCGTTTCGTAGAGCTCGTAGTTGAACTTCTTCTTCATGGAAACGGCTTCAATGATATCCATATCTATTATCTCGTTTCTGTGGATGCCCACAACGCGGTTGCCGATGCCGTCATTGAGAAGGCGCACGGCCTTGTTGCCGAACTGGGCGGCGAGCATTCTGTCCGCCATTGAAGGGGATCCGCCTCTCTGGATGTGGCCGATTGTCGTGGCGCGCACGGAATATGTGGTGACTGACTGGAGCTGCTTTGCGAACTCGTCGGCTGTGGAGACGCCCTCTGCCACTACGATTATGTTGGAATGCTTGCCGTTCGCTCTGGAGCGGTTGATGCGCATTACGATATCATCCAGATCGAATACGACCTCGGGAACCACTATTATCTCGGCTCCGGAAGCAATTCCAGCATACAGGGCGATGTCTCCGCATCTGCGGCCCATGACTTCAACGACGGAAATCCTCTCGTGGGATGTCATGGTGTCGCGGAGCTTGTTGATGACGTCGATGCAGGTGTTTACCGCCGTGTCAAAGCCAAGCGTGTAATCGGTGTATTCAAGGTCGTTGTCTATAGTGCCGGGAATGCCTATTGTGGGGATGCCGTAATCCTCGGAAAGGCACTTTGCGCCTCTGAAGGATCCGTCTCCTCCTATGACCACCAGGCCGTCGATGCCGCGGTCGTTAAGTGTCTTGACGCACTTCTCCTGGCCTTCCTTCGTGAGCATCTCAAGACATCTTGCCGTACGGAGGATTGTGCCTCCGCGCTGGACGATGTCTGATACGGTTCGCATCTCCATGCGGACCATCTCATTCTCTATAAGGCCCTGGTAGCCTCTCTCTATTCCATAGACTTCCATCCCGAAATAAATGGCCGTACGGACAACCGCACGAATCGCTGCGTTCATTCCGGGCGCATCTCCGCCGCTAGTAAGTAAGCCTATTCTTCTCATAAAACCTCTTCATATTCCAAGCGGAAATAGTTCAAGGTGCAAAAACCCACAGTCTGCATTCCGCTTTTCATCACACAGTATAACACAGCAACATGTAATTTTCAACCAATTTAACAGAAATTTGGCCGGGCGCCTGTAGTTGAAAATATTTAAACTAAGCTGTCATATTCTTACAATCCGACAGTAAAAAATGCAATACTCAGGCTATATTTATTGCATTTCGTCCTGCAAAAAATCCTGTTTGCCATGATTTTACCTTATATAAGGATCTTAGTGACGATTGGATTGTACAGGGAAAAAATGTTAGAAAAATGAAAACTGTTAAAAAGTTTCATTCACAATCCGGCCCCGGGCCTTTGAAGCCTGTCATTGGATCCGGCATTTAAATACGGCCTCTTTTAATCAGAACTCAAGCCTTTGGATTGGGCCCTTGCCATGGACTCTTGACATGGGTCCATGGCCCATGGAACGGGCCCTTGGATTGGGGCCGGGATTCCGGACTTTCCCGGGCCGGTTATTTGAGCAGGATGTCCTGCATGGTTATGAAGTAATTGAGCTCTGCGATGAGCCCGCGGCAGTAGTTCACGCCCTGGGGGAATTTGAACTTCTTGCCTCCCCGCACTATGCGGCAGGGGGAATCGCCCGGATAATTGTAGAGCATGTCAACCATGTCCTCGAAAAGAGCGTCCGTGAGGGCGGAGCCGTTGAGCCAGAGAACTTTCTGAGGCTCTTTGGGCCTGGCGGTTATGGTCCTCAGCGTGGAGACGTCCGCGATTTCATCCACGACGCAGGAAACGGCCTGGTTCTGATCCATGTTTATGCGGCCGGCTATGCGGACTATGCGGTCCTGGGTGACGAGGTCCCTGTATTTTTCATATATGGCCGGGAAGCAGACGCATTCCATTGTGCCGTACACGTCCTCCACATTTATTATGGCCATGGAGGCTCCGGTGCGGCGGGTGGTTGTGCGGCGGACTGAGGTTATGATGCCGGCGAAGGTGACCTTCTGGTCATTCTCCATGGCATTGTAAATCTTGTTGCCCTCATCGTCCTCGCTGTAATCATCCAGAATGGAGCAGTCGAAGTTGCACCCCTCGACCTTTCCCATATACTTCTCGAAAGGATGCCCGGAAACGTATATTCCGGTAACTTCCTTCTCTTTTGCGAGCTTTTCCGTATGGTCGAATTCGGGAACGTCGGGGTATTCAACGGTGAGCTTGTCCTCGCCCAAAAGAGTGTCGAAAAAGCTTATCTGGGCGGACTCCTTCTGCTTCTCTATGATTTTGGCCCTGGCAATCAGCTGCTCATAGACCTGGATAAGCTGGGAGCGCTTTACGCCCAGGGAGTCAAAGGCTCCGGCATAGATGAGGCCCTCCACCAGGCGGGTGTTTATATTATTCACGCAACGCATTATGAAATCCGGGAAGTCAACAAAGAGGCCGTGCTCGTTGCGCTCCGCAATGATGGCGTCTATTGCTCCCTGCCCGGCGCCTTTGAGGGCGGACAGGCCGAAGCGGATTCCGGAGGGAACCACTGTGAAGGCCGTGCAGGATTTATTGATGTCCGGCTGGAAGACGTCATACCCGAGGTTGCGCAGATACAGGACGTATTTGGTAATCTCGTCCATCTTATCCAGGCGGTCGTTTAAGAGCGCGCAGATGAATTCCTTGCAGTAATACTTTTTCAGCCAGGCTGTCTGGTACGCCAGTGTCGCGTAGGCCGCGGCGTGGGATTTGTTGAAAGCGTACGAGGCAAATGCCCTCATGTCGTTGAAGATCTTGTTTGCCGTCTCCTCCGGAATGCCCCGGGCTATGCAGCCGTCTATGTGGGAGCCGTTGGTTATGGACGTGCCGCCGAAGATGAACTTCTCCTTCTGCTGCATAAGGGCAACCTTGTCCTTCTTTCCCATCGCCCTGCGGACGATGTCCGCTTCGCCGAGCGAATAGCCGGCGAGCTCCTGGAATATCTGCATGACCTGTTCCTGGTACACGGGCAGGCCGTATGTCACCTTGAGTATTTTTTCCTCGCGGGGAGTGTCGTATATGATAGGCTCCTTGCCGAACTTTCTGTTGCAGAAAGAGTCTATGAACTGCATGGGGCCGGGGCGGTACATTGCCACGCCGGCTATGAGGTCCTCGAGGTTGTCCGGATGAAGTGATTTCATAAACCTCTTCATTCCGCCCGCTTCAAGCTGGAAGACGCCGTCCGTGTCTGCGTCCGAGATGAGCTGGTATGCGTTGTGGTCTGTATAGCCTATCCGGTTGAAGTCCACGTCCACGCCGTACCCTTCCTTGATATATTGCTTGCACTTGTGGATATCCGTGAGAGTCACGAGAGCCAGGAAGTCCATCTTCAGCATTCCGAGGGACTCTATCTCCTTGGCCACGAACTGCGTGGTTATATCGTCGCCGTTTTTGGCAAGAGGCACGTTGTCCGCAATTCGCTTCTGGCAGATGACCACGCCCGCAGCATGGATGCCGGTCTGGCGGGGCATGCCCTCAACTTTGAGGGCCAGGTCTACCACTTCATGCAAAACAGGGTCGTTTTCATAGTAATCTATGAACTCCTGGGACCTGGCAGACTTCAGATCCTGCAGGTCCTTGTAGGCATCGTCCTTCTTTTCAGAGTCCGTCTCGTTCTTCCATTTCTCCTCGGCGGCGGGTATGCGCCATCCCAGATGGTCCTCGATGTCGTTCTTTCCGTCCATGACCTTCGTGAGCTTGTCGATCTCCGAATAGGGCACGCTCATGACACGGCCGACATCCTTGATGGAGTTCTTGGCCGCCATCGTTCCGAAGGTTATTATCTGGCAGACGTTCTCGCGCCCGTATTTATCGCGGACGTACTCTATGGTCTCCTCTCGCCTCTCATAGCAGAAGTCTATGTCGAAGTCCGGCATCGAGACTCGGTCGGGGTTCAGGAAACGCTCGAACAGAAGATCGTATTTAAGGGGCTCCACATCCGTGATCCCTATGCAGTACGCTACGATAGATCCGACTCCGGAACCGCGGCCGGGGCCTACGGGAATGCCGTGCTCTTTGGACCAGTTTATGAAATCCCACACGACGAGGTAATAATCGGCGTAGCCCATCTTGCAGATGATGCCCAGCTCGTACTCCGCCCTCTCGCACTCCGTCTCGGTAGGGTTGGCATACCTTCTTTCCAGGCCTTCCTTTGTGAGCTTGCGAAGGTACTGTTCCGAGGTCATCCCGTCCGGCGGATAGTATTCCGGTATGAGAGACTTGTCCTTTACCGGGTCTCCCTTGGCCGTGAGGTTGAAGACCGGCTCCGTTACCTTGTCCGCAATCACCCTTGTGTTGGAGATGGACTTGGGGTAAGCCTTGAAAAGCTCCGCCATCTCATCCCCGGACTTGAAGTAAAGCTCCTCGGATGTGAACTTCAGTCTTCTTGGATCATCCAGAGTCTTCTTCATCTGGATGCACATCAGGACGTCCTGCATCTTGGCGTCTTCCTTGCGCAGGTAATGGACGTCATTGGTGGCCACAATCTCGGCGCCTATCTCGCCGGCAATCCTGACAAGCAAGGGCAGATTGCGGACTTCCTCTTCTATCCCGTGGTCCTGGATCTCTATATAGAAGTCTTCTCCGAAGATGCCCTGCAGCTGGAGGGCAAGCTTTTTGGCACCGTCATAATCCCCGGCTGTGAGCCTTCTGGAAACCCCGCCCGCAATGCACGCGGACAGGCATATGAGGCCCTCAGAGTGCTGGGCCAGAATTTTGTAATCTATTTTCGGCTTGTAATAGAAGCCGTCCACAAAGGCTATGGAGTTGAGCTGCACCAGATTCCTGTATCCGGCCTTGTTCTTGGCCAGAAGAATGAGATGCTCCGCCGTCTGGGTCTTGACGGTGATATCGTCCGTCATATAGAACTCGCAGCCTATTATATATTTTATGCCCGCCTTGGCGCACTTCTCCGCGAAGTGCAGCGTGCCGTACATGTTGCCGTGATCCGTTATGGCCACCGTATCCATACCGTTCTTCTTGCAGAGGTCCACCAAGCTGTCTATCTTGCATGCGCCGTCCAGGAGCGAATACTCCGTATGCACATGCAGATGCACGAAATCTGTCATCTATTCACCTATAATCTATACCCGAAGCCCGCATTTCCGGCCGTCCGGCCGATGCAGGCGAGTGCGCCGATTCTGTTCTCTCAGTCCCTCAACCCGGGCCTTTTTTCATATCCCTCATCCGGGGCCTTTTTCCATGCCCTCATCCGGGGCCTTTTTTCATATCCCTCATCCGGGGTCTTTTTCATGCCCCTCTGCCGGGGCCGTATCTTCCGCCATTTTGGCCGGACTCCCTGCTCTCTCTATTCCGCCCGTCTTCCGGCGGCTTGTCCTTTTTACGTATCTCTCTAAATGGGCCTTTTCTGGATTTTTTACTGCTGCTTGCGCAGGTTGTCAGCTATGGCCTGTATGCGGTTGAACCGGTGCATGAGACAGCTCTTGGAAATTCCAAGGATATCCGCCAGCTCGCTCATGGAAGCGTTCAGGTTCTGCTCCCTTCCGATGGCCACGTCATAGAGTCCTCTGTCCAGGGACTCGAGGCCCTGCTCATTGCGTATCGTTTCTATGGCCTGCACCTGTTTTACTGAGGCCGTCACTGTCTTGTCAATGTTTGAGACGGCGCAGTTGTTAGCCCGGTTTATATTGTTCCGCTCATCCTTGAACTCCGCTATACGGTCCAGCTTTTCCTGGCTCTTGCGGATGCCGAGCATGTTGAAAAGGTCCGATATGACCTCTTTGCTCTTTATGTAAACTATGCTGTTGCCCTTGCGGGAAAGGGTTTTTGCTATGATATCCAGAGAAATGAGGAGGTCGCATATCTCATCCGCGAGGTCCAGCGACGGGCAGTTGATCTCAAAATGGTATCCGGTCCTGGAATATGTGGACTCGTCCGGAATGGTGCAGCTTCCGCCGCCCAAGAAAGCTCCCTTTATGTATGAAATCTTGTCCGCTTTTCTGGAAACAGCCTTTGCGGGAATGTCCGGATTCACCTCTCCGTCCTCTATGAGCCCGCACCTGGACAGCAGGTCCTCCGTGGCGTCCCCGGAGTACTCAAAATACATCTTATCCTTTCCGGTTATGACGTCGCTCTTTATTCCGGTGCTTTCCGGATGTATGTTCAGTGATGACATGGCGGAAGCCAAAAACTGAGCCGTGTTGCCGTTCTCTGTGACTATCTTCAGAAAGGCTCCTTCCTTCCCAAGCGAAACGCCGTCCGTGACCTGCGCAAAGCCGGCTAAAAGGGCGTGCATGGATGCGCTCTTCGGGAACCTCTTTGTAATCTCTTCCTTAATGTCTTCAGTGAAGCTGTTCATGTTTTTCTGCCATATATCCGGTCAAAAGCCGGAAGAATCCGGCCCGCTCTGCTGGGCCGGAGGCCTGATTTGGGCTGCTGTCAAAGATTGTGCTTCTTGTATTCCTCGAAGCGGAATCTGGGCCTGCGGCCGTCTATGTTGTCAATGATGTCCAGGGAGATTCCGGACTCGGCAATGAGCTTTTCCGCTATCTCAGTGTCTCCCACGCGGTCCATTGTGTGGGCGTCCGAATCTATTACGAACCGGGCTCCGCAGGATGCCATGAGGGCTATGTCCTCCGGATGAAGATGAGCCACATGCTCCGGCTTGGTATTAATCTCAATATATGTGCCGTAATCCGCGCAACACTTGGCCACGGTCACGAGGTCACAGCAGCAGCGGAAATTGATATGCGTTAGAATGTCGATTGGGTGCTTTTCGATGGCGTTCACATAGGCCCTGGTCGTGTTGTCGATTATCTTCTGCTTGGGCCTCTTGTTCCTCTGGTACGGCCAGTAATTCTGCCACATGATTTTATACATGTCGCCCCAGGTCGTATAACGGACCAGCTCATGTATTCCGCAAAGATATATGTCGAAATACTGGAGGTCATCGTCCTTCATGTCCGTGTCTCCCTCAATGGAAATGAGATTGCTCTCCATTCCCATGAGCACGTTGAGGCCCGTCTTCTCCTTCGCCTCCTCCACATCCCTGCGAAGGTTCGGAAGCTGCTTGCGCCTTAGGCCGAAAAACGGATGGTTGAACCCGTGGTCCGTAATGGCTATCTCTTTGAGGCCCTTCTCTTTTGCCACCGTCGTATTTTCCAGCACGGTGTTCTTGCCGTGGGAATAAGGCGTATGCGTATGGTAATCCGCTGTAAGTATCATCACTGTCTCCCGCATGCCGGCGCATCCTCCGGATGACCGCCATGCCTTTTATGCCGTATTTTTGGCACCCGTCATCTCATGCCCTCCGCTCTCATGAGGGCAATATAATTATTCATGCCCTCCGCTTTCATGAGGGCTATATATTAATATGGTATAGAGAGACCGGAATTTTCCGGCCGGTTTCATGCGTCTTCCGTGAGCAGGCTGTCCAGGATTCTCTTCAATGCGTAACGGCCGTGCTCATATGTCAGGCCGCCCTGGAAATAGGCTATGTAAGGAGGCTTCACGGGTCCGTCTGCGGAAAGCTCTATGGAGGCTCCGGAGACGAAGGTCCCAGCCGCCATTATGATCTTATCGTCGTAGCCGGGCATGTCCCATGGCTCGCAGGTCACGTAGCTGTCCACAGGGGATGCGTACTGGATCTCACGGATGAATGTCACCATGGCCTGAGCGTTCCCGAACTCAATGGCCCTTGTAATGTCATGAGGCTCCGTGTCCCAGTCCGGATAGCACTTGTAGCCTAAGGACTGCATGACGCAGCTTATAAGGACAGAAATCTTGAGGGCCTGGGCAGTCACATGGGGAGCCAGGAATAAGCCCTCGTAGAAGTTCCTGTAGCCGGGCTCGAATGATCCGACCTCAAGGCCTACGGAAGGGGCCACCAGGCGCTGGCCTATTTTTTCTATATATGCGGATTTTCCGCATATATATGCGCCTGTCTGAGCAATCCCGCCGCCGGGATTCTTTATAAGGGACCCTACAGCTATGTCCGCTCCAACCTCTGTGGGCTCCTTTTCCTCCACGAATTCTCCGTAGCAGTTGTCCACGAATATGCATCCGGCAAAGCCCAGGGAGCGCACGAATGAGCAGACCTCTCCTATCTCATCGCATGAGAATGCATTGCGGAGCTCATACCCTCTGGACCTTTGGATGTAAACCATGCTGATGTCCGGATTTAAAGCCAGGGCTTCCTGGATGGCTGCCTTGTCCATCTTCCCGCAGGACGTGAGGTCCGCGAGCGTGCTTGAGACGCCGAAGTCCTTTAAGGATCCGTTTCCCTCGCCGAAGACCACTCCCCGGAGAGTGTCATACGGCATGCCGCTTGCAAAGAGGATTCTCTCCCCGGGCCTCAGGAGACCGAAAAGAGCCACTGTCAGGGCATGGGTTCCGGAAAGCATGTGCGGCGAGCAGATGCCGGCCTCTGCCTTGAAGACATCCGCATACACCTGTCCCAAAACGTCCCTGCCGTCATCCCCGTAGCCGTATCCCGTGGTGCCGTTGAAATGCCTTGCGGAGACCTGGTTTTTCTGGAAGGCCTCAAGGACCTTCACCTGGTTTGCATAGGCAACCTCGTCCGCGCAGGCCATGCGGGCCTTCACCTTCTTCTCTGCAGTTTTTATTATTTCCAAACTGTCCATATATCTATGCAAAACGTCGCTGTGGCATCATGATTGCAAATTTGCCGTCTCCTGGCCGGATTCCCTGTATATCCGGCAGACATTGTCCGCCGTGGCTTCCTCCGGCTTGAGCCATATCAGGCCGGGCATTTTCCTGAAGAAGGTTATCTGGCGCTTCGCGTAGTGCCTTGTGTTGAGCTTCACGAGATCCTTCATCAGGATAACCGAAGTTCCCTTCTTTATGCCCGAGTACACTTCCTTGTACCCTATGGCCTGCATGGACTGGCACTTGTCCGTGACCCCGTGGGCAATCAGGTCCCGGACCTCGGCCACAAGGCCGGCGGCGAACATCTGGTCCACTCTCTGGTCTATCCTGCTGTACAGCTCATCCCTGGGATAGTCCACGGCAACCGCCACATACTCGCGGATGGGGCTTAAGCTGTCCGAGATGTCGGACATTTTGGTTCCGGAGCATTCATAAATCTCCAGGGCCCGGACAACTCTCTTCACGTCATTGGGATGAAGCCTTGCTGCAGTCTTTGGGTCCAGTTTTTGGAGGATGCCGTACAGGACTTCCTTGCCGTCCGCGTCTGCGATATTCTGGTATTTCGCCCTCACTTCCGGATTGGACGGCACACCGCCGTAGCTGTAATCAAAGAGAAGCGAGTTCACATAAAACCCGGTGCCTCCGCAGATGACCGGCACCTTGCCGTCCTGCTCTATCCTCTGCAGGATTTTTGAAGCCTTTTCCTGGTAATCCATGACAGAGAAGCTCTCCTGCGCGCCGACGATATCTATCATATGATGCAATACACCTTGCATCTCTTCCTGCGTAGGCTTCGCTGTCCCTATGTTGAGACCCCTGTAAATGATCTCCGAGTCCGCGGAAATAATTTCTCCGCCAAGCTGTTTGGCACATTCCACAGCCAGAGCCGTCTTTCCGGTTGCCGTGGCGCCGCAGATTACTAATGTTTTCATGCTTAAAATTCTCCGTCCAAGTAATTCTGCTGTCTTCCGGGCACATGCCAAATGCCCATATTTCATAAGCCATCATGCGGCCGGCATATTCAAGCCGCCCTTTTGGCTATACGATTCTTTTGAACATCTTCTCAATGTCCGTCTTTGTGAGACGGACGCATATGGGCCTGCCGTGCGGGCACTTGAGGCCCCAGTCTCCGCCGAGCAGTCTGAAGAGCTCTTTTATCTCGCTCTCGGAAAGCTCCCATCCGCCCTTTATCGCATGCTTGCACGCCGTCATGGCTATGCGGTCCTTTAAAAGGTCCGCAAGCTTAATGGCCTTAAGCTCCCCTGTCATGGAAAGGATTTCATCTATGAAATCCTTTATCTCAATGTCCTGCAGATCTAAAGGAACGGCGTCCACCTTGAACGAATTGGGCCCGAACTCCGAGATCTCAAATCCTATCTCGGATATGAGCCCCAGGTTGGAGCTTAGGAATCTGGCCTCCTCCGCATTGGTGCTGAAAACGTATCCGAAGAGAAGCGGCTGGGAAAGGACCTCGCGGCGGGCGAGCCTTTCCATGAGGGCGTTGTATATCAGCCTCTCATGGGCTGCATGCTGGTCTATGAAATACACCGTGTCCGCATACTCGAAAATCAGGTACGTGCTGAAAAGGTTCCCCTTGTACTCGAAATCCCTGTAGTCCAGAACTTCCTGCACGGGCTTCTCTTTCTTCGCTGCCGGAGCCGGGGCAGACACATTTTCAGACTCTTTTTCAGGAGCCGTACCTTCCGGAACCGTACCTTCCGGAACCGGCCTGGACGCAGCAGGCCTTGCCGCGGCAGCGCCGGCCATTGACGGTTCTTTTAACGGCTCATTCCCCGGCTCTTTTACTGGTGCCGGAGAGGTTTTTGGACCGGTGACGAAGATGCCGCCTGTTTGCAGGGAAGAGTATCCGGAGGGCAGGTTGTCCAGGCGGACCTGAGTGTCCGGAGTGGGCAATCTGGGCGTCTGAGAGTCTTTTGAAAGGCCTTGATTACTATGCAAAGGTGCATTTTTGCCGTAAGTGGACTTTACCTGGCCCACTACGCCCGCTGTAATCTCAAAATCCGCGGCAGGAGCCGTGCCGTCCAGGACGGCTGAGACGGTCTTGTAAACGACGCCGAAAACGGCGTTGGGATTAAGGAAGCGCACGTCCTCTTTGCTGGGATGAACGTTGACGTCCACAAGGTCTGAGGGTATTTCGACGTTTAAAACATAGAACGGAAACTGGCGCTTCATGACGTAGCTGGCGTATGCGTTTGAGACGGCCTGGGCTATCGTCTGGTTTATTATATACCTCCCGTTGAGGAAGACGGACTGGTATGACTTGTTGGATTTGAAGTAATTCTGGTTGCCTATGAAACCCCAGACCCGGATGCCGTCCTTATGGGCGTCTATGGAAAAGCACTTGGAAAGTGCTTCGGTTCCGTACACCTGTGAGACTGCCTCCTCCAGCCCTCCGCCGTATGACTGCAGAGTGAGCTTGCCGTCTGAATACAGGCGGAACGAGATTGAAGGATTCCCGAGGATAAAGCGGGTCACGAAGCTGGTGATATCCGTCTCCTCCTTCTTGTCCGGGCGCATGAACTTGAACCTTGCCGGAGTGTTGTAGAACAGGTCCCTGACCTGGATGTCCGTCCCGGAAGCAATGGCAGCCGGCTCAACTCCGGAAATCTTTCCGCCGTCGCAACGGATAAGGTACCCGTCCTTAAAAGATCCGTCCGCAGCCCTGGCGGAAGATGAAATCACTGCATGGGAAACGGACCCTATGGAGGCCAGCGCCTCGCCGCGGAAGCCAAGGGTCATGATGCAGTCCAGATCTTCCGTTTTGGAGATCTTGCTCGTGGCATGGGGCATGAAGGCCTTGGGAAGATCCTCCTTCTCAATTCCGGAGCCGTTGTCCGAGACCTCAATAAGCTGCTTTCCGCCCTGCTCTATCCGGATCTCTATATCCGTGGCGCCTGCGTCTATGCTGTTTTCCACAAGCTCCTTCACCACCGAATAAGGCCGGTCCACGACCTCGCCGGCCGCAATTCTGTTGAAGACGCTCTGCGGGAGTACATTGATTCTGCTCATTGCTTTTCCTATTATTATATGTGCACGCTCATATGTGCACGCTCATTCCGGCTTATTATATGTGCACGCTCATTCCGGCCTGCCTTCCGCAGACGGAAATGCCCGTTACTTCTTTACTTTTTCCACCAGGGACGCAAGGATCCTGTACGCATCCCTGGGTGACAGGCTGTCCATATCCGTGTCCTGCAGGATTTCCTTTATCTCCGTCATGTCCGGATCCAAGGCCTCATCCGCAGATGCCCCGTCATCGGGGCTGGCATAGCCTTCGGCGATTTCCACGTTCTTCACGAACCTGGACCCTTTCTGGACCACCTTCATTATTTCTTTTGCCCGGTTTGTGACGGATTCCGGAACGCCGGCCAGGCCCGCGACTTCTATGCCGAACGAACGGCTGGCTCCGCCGCGCTGGATCTTGCGCATGAAGACCACGGTGCCGCCAATCTCCTTGACCGAGACCTTGTAATTCTTAATTCCGGGGATTGTGCCCTCAAGGGTTGTGAGCTCATGGTAATGGGTTGCGAAAAGGGTCTTCGCCCCTATCTCACGGGTTATGTTTTCAATGACCGCCCAGGCTATGGACAGGCCGTCATATGTGGATGTTCCACGTCCAACCTCGTCCAGAATGAGGAGGCTGTTGCGTGTGGCGCTTCTTAAAATCGAGGCCACTTCTATCATCTCAACCATGAACGTGGACTGGTCCGAAATGAGGTTGTCGCTGGCTCCTACCCTTGTGAATACTCTGTCAATGATGGGAATCTGGGCGGATTTCGCAGGCACGAAGCATCCCAGATGGGCCATTATGCATATAAGTGCCGTCTGGCGCATGTATGTGCTCTTGCCGGCCATGTTGGGGCCGGTTATAATCATGGTCCTGTTTTCACCCTCGTCCAAAAGCGTGTCATTGGGAATGAACTTCTCCTTTGAGATGACCTCCACAACCGGATGTCTGCCGTCCTTTATGACGAGCGGCTGTTCCGAGGGTACCATCGCGGGCTTCGTATATTTGTTGGCGCGGGACAGGTCTGCAAAGGAAACGATGACGTCCAGCATGGCTATGGCCTTTGAGATGCTCTTGAAGGAATCTATGTTATCCGCAAGGATTGACTTGATCTCTTCGTACAGCTTTGCCTCCAGATCCAGGGCCATCTCTTCGGAGCCGAGGATTTTCTGCTCCAGCTCCTTGAGCTCCGGCGTGGTGTACCTCTCTCCCCCGACAAGGGTCTGGACACGCATGTACCTGTCCGGAACCATGTTCTTGAAAGATTTCGTAACCTCTATATAATAACCGAAAACATGGTTGTACGAAATCTTGAGCTTGGGGATGTTCGTCTCCTCCCGTTCCCTCGTCTCCATGGCCAGAAGAAGACCAGAGGCATTCTTCTTCGTGTCCCTGTAATTATTCAGATCCTTATTATATCCGGCCTTTATGTATCCGCCCTTTCCGGTGGTTGCCGGGCAGTCCGGATCTATTGCGGACTCCAGGAGAGAGCAGATGTCCGCAAGGTCCTTTATCTCAGTGTTCAGGTCCTGCAGGATTTTGGCGGTGAAGCCGGAAAGGCGGAATTTGAGGCTGGGGATTGTGAGCAGGGAATGAAGAAGCCCTAAGCAGTCCTTGGGCAGAATGTTGCCGTTGGAGATTTTGCCGGCTATTCGCTCTATGTCCCCTATCTCCCTTAAAAGCTCCTTTATGCCGTTGCAGACCACGGTGCTGTCATACAGCTCCTGGACTCCGGCCAGGCGGTAATTTATTTCATCTATATTATTGGAAGGGGCAAGTATGAGATTGGAAAGAAGCCTTGCTCCCATGGAGGTCTCGGTCCGGTCCAGAAGCCACAGAAGCGAGCCGCGCCTCTTGCCGTCCACAAGGGTCTTCGTAATCTCCAGATTGCGGATGGCCGTTCCGTCCAGCTCCATGCGCGTGGATTCCGAAACAACCTTTATGTCATCCATGTTTCTTAAGGCATGCATCTGCGTGTCCTTCAGATAGCATATCAGGGCTCCGGCCGCACATATGATCTCATTTTTGCCGGCTATCTGGAAAGCTTCCAAAGACTTTGCCTTAAACTGCTCCTTCAAAGTCCTTTCCGCTGCCTGCAGCTTGTACGCATATTCCGGATATGATGAAAAAGCCGGCAGAAGGCGCTGACGCTCCGGCGTGTCCTGGGATGCGATGAGCATCTCGTCATTGCAGATGACTTCCTTGACGGACAGCTTGACCATCTCGTCCAGGCATCTCTGCACGGCGTCCTCTCCCCTGAACTCACAGCCGGACATATCCCCGGTTGTTATATCCGCCCAGCAGACGGCGGATACGTCCCCGGCCTTGCAGCAGCTGCAGATGAAGTTGTTTGCCTTCTCATCCAAAGCTGAATCAGAGGTAACCGTGCCGGCCGTGACCACGCGTATGACGTCCCTGTCCACCATTCCTTTGGCGAACCTGGGATCCTCCAGCTGCTCACATATAGCCACTTTTTCTCCGGCTGAGACGAGCTTTTCCAAATATGAATCCACAGCATGATACGGAACGCCACACATAGGCGCACGCTCCTCCAGCCCGCAATCCCTGCCGGTCAGAACAAGGTCCAGAATCTTCGACGCCTTTACTGCATCGTCGAAGAACATCTCATAAAAATCCCCGAGCCGGTAGAAGATTATACAATCCGGATACCTGTCCTTGACAGAGCTCCAGTGCTGCATCATAGGTGAAAGGCCCATCTTATCTGACTATCTCCCCCTTCAAAGATATGCCGTTGGCATCCTCAATCTTAACGTTGAGGAAATTGCCGATTTCATTACCTGCGGAGGCGAAATAAGCCATCCTGCCGTATTCGTCACGGCCCAAATACAGGCCCTTCCTGTCATCATAATCCTCGCACAGGATTTCTACAGTTCTGCCGATATATGTGGCAGACTTATCCCTTGTCTGCGAGTTCACGAGCTCTATGAGCCTCATGATCCGCTCCTTGGAAACCTCTTCCGGAACCTGGTCCGGCATCCTGTCCGCAACCGTGCCCTCTCTTCTGGAATACACGAAAGTGAAGGCAGAATCATACCCCACCGTGCGGACCAGATTCATGGTGTCTTCAAAATCCTGGTCCGTCTCTCCGGGGAATCCGACAATGATATCCGTCGTTATGGCGCAGTCCGGGATATGCTTTTTGAGCATCTCAACTTTTCTGAGGTAATCCCCGGAAGTGTATTTCCTGTTCATCTCCTTCAAGATCCTGTCCGACCCGCTCTGCACCGGCAGATGGACGCAGTTGCAGATCTTCGCGTTGTCAGCGATGGCCCTCACAAGGTCCTCCGAAAAATCTTTCGGATGGGAAGTCATGAACCTCAGGCGGAACTTTCCGTCTATGGCCGCAACCCTTCTTAAAAGCTCCGGAAACTTGATATCATCCGTTCCGTTATTATACGAGTTTACGTTCTGACCAAGAAGAGTTATCTCCTTATAACCTTCCTGGACCATCTCCCGGGCTTCATCCAAAACGTTGGAGGAAAGCCTGGACCTTTCCCTTCCGCGGACATACGGCACGATGCAGTAACTGCAGAAATTGTTGCATCCGAATGTTATATTGATCCAGGCATTGGGATAGCTGGAGCGGAGCATGACCTCGTCTTCCGGAACGGAGCCGTCGCATTCAAGGACTTCAATGACGGCCTTCTTCTGAGCCAGCTTCTTTTCTATAAGGCTCTGAAGATTGTCCAGATTATGGGTTCCGAAAATTATATCAACGTACGGGAATTTTTTGTGAAGGATGTCAGCCTTGCCTATCTGCTGCATCATGCAGCCGCCAACGCAGATGATCAGATTCCTGTTGGCCTGCTTGAGCTTCTTGAGCATGCCGATATTCCCGTAAGCATGATTCTCTGCGTTCTCCCTTATGCAGCAGGTGTTGAACACGGCGATGTCAGCCTGTTCTATGCTGTCGCAGGCAGTGTAACCCATGCCGGATAAAATGCCCGCTATCCTCTCGGAATCATGGACATTCATCTGGCATCCGTAAGTTGTAATAAAGTATTTGCCGCTCATACGCACCTGCCTGTATCTATTTTCAATCGCATTTCAATCGCATTTCAATCGCAAAATTTGTTAAGATTATTGTATTACGATTTGTGAATTTTGAAAAAATCAATTTCAAGCCTGAATTCCTGCTTCGCTTTCTGCACCCGGCAATCTGAAGGCTTTTGTATTCTCATTTTTAAGAAAGATTACTATGCAAAATGCGAATTATTATGTTTTGCATACTAATTTTATGCTCTACCTCTGCTCTGGGCTACTCTGAATTGACTGTTGGGATGAAATAATTTGCTGTGAAAATTTTGAGAAAAGTTTTTATAATTTTATAGTTTCCAGCGTCTTCATGGCGCCGGCAATGAGCTCGTCCACGGGAAGCTTAGACTCCTCTGCCTTCACATCCTCGATGGCCGGACGGATGACCGGATGCCTGGGAAGAAAGACCGTGCAGCAGTCTTCGTACGGCTGGATTGAGATGTCATAAGTGCCGATGGCTTTGGCGCGCTCTATGATCTCATCCTTGTCAAATCCGCACAGAGGCCTTAAGACCACGATGGATGATTCAAAGGCGTTCTGGGAAGAGTTCATTCCCTCTATCGTCTGGGAAGCGACCTGGCCGAGGGACTCCCCGGTTATGATGCAGTTTATCTTTTCCCTCTTCGCAATGCGCTCCGCAATCCGCATCATGAAACGTCTAAGAAGCGTGACCATATAATCCGGGCTGCAGTTCTTGTGTATGGCTTCCTGGATGGCCGTTACGGAAACGATGTAAAGGTTCATCTTCCCGGTGTAGCTGTTAAGGA
This sequence comes from Clostridia bacterium, assembly GCA_021204625.1. Taxonomy (GTDB): domain Bacteria; phylum Bacillota; class Clostridia; order Christensenellales; family Borkfalkiaceae; genus Coproplasma. Next base: position 18,320 of record JAJPZA010000052.1, read on the forward strand.
CATGGGCAAGCTCTATAACCTTTTCCTTTGCCTGCAGGTTGGTATACGGATAGCTGTGGAAATGGATGCAGTCCACGGTCATGCCCCTGCGGGCTATCATATGGCCGGCCACGGGGCTGTCTATTCCGCCGGATAAAAGCAAAAGGCCTTTCCCTGCCGTTCCGACAGGCATTCCGTCCGCGCCCTTGATATATTCGCCGAATACCAGCGATGTCTTATTCTCTCTTATATCTATATTTATGGTAAAAGACGGGTTGCGAAGATCCACGGTGAGCTGCGGGAACGCCTCAATGAGCTTTCCTCCGATTTCAGCGGCCAGTTCCATGGACGTGAGCTCAAAAGACTTGTCCGCCCTGTGGCAGAAAACCTTGAAAGATCCGCTCTGCCGGCATATCTCCTTGCAGGCCTCGAATATCTGGTCCACGCCGGTCTCGACCCGGGCTGCCACGGATATCGTGTGAACTCCGAAAACTTTCTTTAAACGGTCCAGTATCTCGTCAAGGGATTCTTCATTGAATCCTTCGACAAGATATCTGCCCATCTCACGGTGAATCTCATGCTGAAAGCCCTTCAGAGACTTCTCGATGTTGTTGATAAGCATCTTTTCAAAATAGCCTCTGTTGGTGCCCTTGAGATAGATTTCCGAGTATCTTAGAATGATGACTTTCTTCATGTCCTATAAGCATGGCTGCATAAAAATCAGCCTGTTTTGCCTTTGTATATTTGTATAAAATTCAGGAATTTCCGCGCTGGAAATTTATGATTCGGAAGCCTTCGCAAGGCCTTTTCAAATGAATCAAAAGGACTCCGGCGGCCCGGCATTTTTGACTGTTATTTTTCACTCCATGCGCTTGATGCGCTCTGAGACGGTCTCGTTGAGTATTGCAGCGGCTTTTTCAGCCTCCTGCATAGTACTTTCAGGACTGAAACTAAGCCTTAATACCCCGTCCGCCCTGTCCTTGTCTATTCCGCAGGCCAGGATCACACGGGAGTAGCGCTTCTTGTCATTGGACGAGCATGCGCTCCCTGTTCCTATGATGAGCCCCTTATCATCGACCTCATGCAGGATGGTTTCGCCGCGAACTTTTTTTGCAATTATGCATAAAATGTACGGCGAGGAACCCGGGCCGGAAACGACCTCGAAAAGGTCCTTGTCAAGGAGATCTGTCAGGTGCTCCTTCACTGCCTTCACGGCGTTGAAGTTGTCCGTCAGGCGGGCGTAACGCTTCTCGGCCGCGAACTGGAAGAGCTTGATTCCGAAAACGTTTTCAGTTCCTGAGCGGAGCCCCTTCTCCTGTCCTCCGCCGTAGATGTAGGGCTTAAGAACCAAGTCCTGGCGCTTGAAAAGAGCCCCTGTCCCTTTCATCGCTCCTATCTTGTGGGCGCTTACGGAATACAGGTCAATATCCCTTGTAAGGCTGAACGGGATCTTGCCGAAGGCCTGCACGCCGTCCGCATGGAAAAGCGCGTGCGGATTTTCAGCCTTGACTTTGCGGGCTATTGAGGCCACGTCGTTTATGGCTCCCGTCTCGTTGTTCACATGGATAACGGAAACGAGCGAGGTCTTGTCGTCCACAAGCGAAAGGAGATTTTCAACATTGACGCTGCCGTCCGGATTTAGGGATGCGAACCGGGGCTCGATGCCGCGGTTCTTGAGTTCCGACGCGCTGTTGTAAACTGCGGAATGCTCTCCCATGGTCGTCACGACGTTTCCCCTCTTGCCTCCGCAGAATACGGCCTGGTTGTCTGCCTCGGTTCCGCAGGATGTGAAAGTTATGGAAAAAGGCCCGCTGCCCGGAATGAGGGCTAGGATTTTCTTCTTCGCTTCCTGGATTTCCAGATTGATTTTATATCCTTCCGCATAGAGCGCGGAAGGATTATAAAAGCTGTCCAGTATATACTTTTGAGCCTGCTCCAGGCATTCCCTGTCCGGGCGTGTCGTGGCGGCGTTGTCCATGTAAATCATTGGCTGAAATGTCTGCCTTTATGGCGCTGGTTGCTTTCCGTTTATGTGATTTGCCTGTGGCGGCCTTTCGGGCTGCCACAAGCAATGCAGTTCATATATTAATATGGTATGGATTCCGGCCCGTGGACCGGATGCCTGATCGGATGCCTGGCCGGATGTTTGGCCGGATGCCTGGCCGATTTGTTTGGCTGGCTAAATTGGATAGCCGGATTCCGTGGCGGAAATCAGATCTCAATCATGCCGTCGAAGGAAAGCTTTACGGAGCCGTCCAGTGATACGGAGCCGTCTTCAAGGTATTTGACGAACAGGTCGCCGCCGGCGAGCTTGACTGTTATGACTTCATCCTTGCGGCAGAAGCCGTTCTCGATGGCTGCCACGGACGTGGCGGCTGCCGCTGTGCCGCAGGCGAGAAGCTCTCCGTTTTCCTTTTCCCAGATACGGGACCTAAGCGTCACGTCATTCACGACGCGGACTAAGTCCACATACATATTCACCGGGAACAGGCCGGTGTCCAGAAGGCTCTGGCCGATGGATTCGATGTCCAGCTCTTCAGTCTTATCGGCGAAGATCACGCAGTGAGGATTTCCGACATTCACGAAGTTAACCTTATACGATCCCGTGGATGTGGAGACTTCCGTGCCGGAGCCGAAGCCGGCAAGGTCGAAGACAGGCTTGCCGAGGTTTACGGCCACGGAGCTTGCCTTTCCGTTGAAGGGAATCACGCGGAGCTCTTTCACGCCCTTGCATGTCTCGATGCTCATTCTCTCGCCGGCCAGGCTGTGGTCGTAGAGATATTTGGCCACGCAGCGGAGCGGGTTTGCGGCGAAGCCTGCGTCGGAGCCGTCTGAGTTGTAGACGTCCATGCGGGCGTCGGCTGAATCTGAATGGCTTATGGTCACTATGCCGTCTCCGCCTATGGCGTAATGACGGTCAGAGAAGTTGATTGCAAGAGATTCGGGGCAGGTTATGGTGCCGTCGAAATTATTGAAGAATATGTAATCGTTTCCGCAGGAATGCATCTTGGAGAAATTGAGCTTCAGCTTCTCGGTCCTAAGTCGGTTGATATCCACAAGCTCCGTGTTGAACTGGTTGTAGCGGCCGGCTATGCAGTCCGCAAGGGAATTTGTGGTGTCCAGGGATGTGAGCACTGTGATGCCTAAAAGGATTGCGTGATGGTGCATCGAGATATAGTTGGTTATGGACTCGATGTCCGTCTTGCCCGTATAGACTATGTAATCTATCTTGCCCTCGTCCATGAGCTTGATGATATCGTCGTTGGATGAAAGCCTGGCGACGTCCGTGCAGTCTATGCCTATGGAGCGGATGACTTCGGCCGTGCCGTGGGTTGCGTAGAATGTGAAGCCGAGGTCCGCGAACTTCTTGACGATGTTGACTATCTCGAACTTATCCTTGTCGTTGACGGTGAAGTAGATTCCGGACGGGTTGCTCTTCGTGGGATGCTTCATGTTGAAGCCGGCGGAAACGAGGCCTTTGTACAGAGCCTCTTCAATTGTCTTGCCGACGCCCAGGACCTCTCCTGTGGATTTCATCTCAGGGCCGAGCTGTGAGTTCACGTCATTGAGTTTCTCGAACGAGAACACGGGAACCTTGACCGCCATGTACGGCGAATTGCGGTACAGGCCGGTTCCGTATCCCATCTTCTTGAGCTTTCCGCCCATTATGATCTTTGTGGCAATGTCCACCATCGGAACTCCGGTCACCTTGGAGATGTACGGAATCGTACGGGAGGCTCTGGGGTTCATCTCGATGACGTACAGGTCATTCTGGTATATGAGATACTGGATGTTCACAAGCCCCTTGGTCTTTATGGAAAGAGCCAGGTTTATGGAGATGTCCACTATCTTCTTCAGCATTGAGTCTGAAAGGTTGTACGGCGGGTATACAGCTATGGAATCTCCGCTGTGCACGCCGGAGCGCTCAATGTGCTGCATGATTCCGGGAATCAGAACGTCCACTCCGTCCGAGATGGCGTCCACTTCCAGCTCCGTTCCCATGAGGTACTTGTCGCAAAGAACCGGGTTGTCTATGGGCTGGGCGAGGATCACGTCCATGTAGCGCTCTATATCGTTCTGCGTGAAGGCTATGGTCATATTCTGGCCGCCGATGACGTATGAAGGCCTTAAAAGAACCGGATAGCCGAGGGTCTCGGCCGCATGGATTGCCTCTTCCTTTGTCATGACGGTAAGGCCCTTCGGGCGGGCGATGTCGAACTGCTCGAGAAGATGATCGAACCTCTCGCGGTCTTCGGCAAGGTCCACGGAATCGGCGGGAGTTCCGAGGATGCGCACACCCTTCTTGTCCAGGTATCCGCAAAGCTTTATGGCCGTCTGGCCGCCGAAGGTTATGACTGCTCCGTACGGCTTCTCCACGTCTATGACGTTCTGGACGTCCTCAGGGTTGAGGGCCTCGAAGTAAAGCCTGTCCGCCGTGTCGAAGTCCGTGGATACGGTCTCGGGATTGTTGTTGATTATGATTACTTCGTATCCGAGGTTTTTGAGAGCCCATACGCAGTGCACGGAGGAATAATCGAACTCGATTCCCTGGCCGATTCTTATCGGGCCAGAGCCGATAACGATGACCCTCTTCTTCTTGCTCCTGTCCACGAATGGCTTGGCCTCGTCATGCTCAATCTCGTCGAATGTTGAGTAGAAATACGGGGTCTGGGCCTCGAACTCGGCTCCGCAGGTGTCAACCATCTTGAATACCGCCCTGCGGTGCATGGGAAGCTTGTGGCCGGAGAATTTCGCAAGGTCCCTGTCCAAAAAGCCCAGGCGCTTGCCGCGCATGTACTGCTCCCTCGTGAGCTGCTTTCCTTCTATCTCCTTCTCGAAATCCGAGAGGTTGCGAAGCTTTGACAGGAACCATCTGTCTATCTTGGTGATCCTGTATATCTCATCGAACGGGATGCCGCGCTTTACGGCCTGGTATACGACGAAGATCCTCTCGTCCGTCATCTCCTTGAGCTTGTCATGAATCTCTTCATCGGTGAGCTCTTCAAGCTTGGGCATGTTCATTGTGGAAAGGGAAATTTCCGCGCCGCGGACTGCCTTCATCATGGCCATCTCGAAGCTTGTGCCGATTGCCATGACCTCTCCCGTCGCCTTCATCCTGGAGCCTAAATTGTGCTTTGCGTACAGGAACTTGTCGAACGGCCACTTGGGAAGCTTTACAACCACGTAGTCCAGCGTGGGCTCGAAGCATGCGTAGGTCTTTCCGGTCACGTCGTTACGGATCTCGTCCAGCGTGTATCCGAGGGCGATTTTTGTGGCAACCTTGGCAATCGGGTATCCGGTCGCCTTTGAGGCGAGAGCCGAAGATCTGGACACACGGGGGTTGACTTCGATTACGGAGTAACGGAACGAATCCGGGTCCAGGGCGAACTGCACGTTGCAGCCTCCTTCGATTTTAAGCTCCGTGATTATGCTGAGCGCCGCGGAACGCAGCATCTGGTATTCCTTGTCTGACAGGGTCACTGTGGGGGCTATAACTATGGAGTCTCCTGTGTGAATGCCCACGGGGTCTATGTTCTCCATGGAGCAGACGGTGAGCACGTTGCCGGCGCTGTCACGCAGAACCTCGAACTCTATCTCCTTCCATCCGCCTATGTACTTCTCGATGAGCACCTGGGTTATGGGAGAGAGCATCAGCCCGTTGTGGGCAATGAGGCGGAGCTCTTCCTCGTCATAGGCCACTCCGCCGCCGGCGCCGCCGAGGGTGTACGCCGGGCGCACGATTACCGGGTATCCTCCGATGCGCTCTGCGACCTCCACGCACTCGTCCACCGTGTAGGCGATGTCCGAAGGCACGACCGGCTGGTCTATCTTCTGCATGGTTTCCTTGAAGAGCTCTCTGTCTTCCGCCCTGTCTATGGCGTCCAGGTTGACGCCTATGAGCTTAACGCCGTGCTCATCCAGAAAGCCTGATTTCGCGAGCTGGCATCCAAGGGTCAGGCCTGTCTGCCCGCCGAGGCCGGCCAAGACTGAGTCCGGCTTTTCCTTGAGGATTATGCGCTTCAAGGTGTCCGTTGTGAGCGGCTCCAGATAGATCTCGTCCGCGAGGGCCGAGTCTGTCATTATGGTCGCGGGGTTGGAGTTGCAAAGGACGACGTCAATCCCCTCCGCTTTGAGTACTCTGCAAGCCTGTGTTCCTGCATAGTCGAATTCGGCTGCCTGTCCGATAACGATTGGCCCGGAGCCTATGACAAGCACCTTCTTTATATCTTCTCTCTTAGGCATTGTATTTCCTCTCTCTTACGTTCTTTAAAAATCTGTCAAACAGGAAGTTGGCGTCATGCGGGCCTGCGCAGGCCTCGGGATGGAACTGCACGGTGAAGGCATTGATCTCGGGATAATCGAATCCCTCGCAGGTTCCGTCGTTGGCGTTTATGTAGCTCAAGGTGCCCACGCCGTCGAGGCTGTCCGAGATAACCTCATAGCCGTGGTTCTGGCTGGAGATGTACACGTTCCCGGTCCTAAGATTCCTTACAGGCTGGTTAGACCCTCTGTGGCCGTACTTCATCTTCTTGGTCTTTCCGCCCATTGCGAGGGCGAAAATCTGGTGGCCTAAGCAGATGCCGAATATGGGAAGCTTGCCGGCGCACTTCGCGACGTTGGCTATAAGCTCCGTGTCCTCCGTCGGGTCTCCGGGGCCGTTCGTGAGCATGAGGCCTGCGGGGTTGAGGTCCAGAATCTGTTCAGCCGTCCAAAAAGACGGCACCTTGATGCAGCAGCATCCGCGCTTTACAAGCTCCCTTGTGATGTTGTTCTTTGCGCCGAAATCCCATACGACGATCTTAAGGCCATTGGGATCTCCGTAGTATTCCGGCTCCCGGATCGTAACAGACTTGATGGCATCCTTTATGATGTAGTCATTCACGGCAGTGAAGTCCTTCAAGGGCTTGGACGTTATGGCTGCATTCATGACACCGGTCTCGCGGACTATCTTTGTGAGCTCACGGGTGTCTATCCCGTAAATACCAATGATGCCGTTGTCCGCAAGGAACTTCTCTAAGGTCTCCTCGCACCTGAAGTTGGAAGGCTCGTCGCACTTCTCCCTCACGATGTACGCGGATACCCAGGGCTTCTTGCTTTCGGTGTCCGGACTGATGAACCCGTAATTTCCTATGAGCGGGAACGTCTGGGTGACTATCTGCCCGTAGTAGCTGGGGTCTGTGAGCGTCTCTATGTATCCGGTCATTCCGGTCGTGAAGACCAGCTCCCCGATCTTCTCTCCAGCCGCTCCGAACCTGTGGCCCACAAACTGCTTGCCGTTCTGTAAGGTTAAGTAAACTCTGTCGCTTTTCATTTATATAGATCCTTAGAATTATATTCCGGTTGAATTGTATGCTCTCTCATATGCAGGCCCCCTTCCGGGCCTGCTTCTTCCGACGCAGGCCAAATCCAGGCGCCTGCCCTAAACACAGGCCGTATCTTTTAGTCTGCCCTAGGCCACAGGCCGTCTCTTTGGACCTGCCCCAGGCGCAGGCCGTCTTCCCGGGCCTGCCCCAGGCCGCTGGCCGTATCTTTAGACATGCCCCAGGCCATAGGCCGTCTCTTTGGACCTGCCCCAGGCCATAGGCCGTCTCT
>JAJPZA010000127.1 GCA_021204625.1 Clostridia bacterium
CTCGTTGTCCGTCTTCTGCCAGATTTCCCCGCCGGGCATAAGGAGCTTTTGGTACAGCTCCAGGAAACGGGTGCTTGTGAGCCGCTGGCGCTTGCCGCCGTGCTTTAAAAGCGGGTCTGAGAAATTAAGATACAGCCTTGAAACGGACCCCTCCGGGATATATTTTTCCAGCATCTCGGCCTGGCAGTTGAAGAAGTATATGTTGCGGATCCCCTCCAGCTTTACCCTCTCCGCGGCCGTGATTATAACGTTGGAGACCTTCTCGCAGGCTATGTAATTTATCTCCGGATGCTCTGTGGCGAGCCGGCACACGAATCCGCCCTTCCCGCATCCTATCTCCAGATGCAGAGGATTTGAGTTGCCGAAGTATGCGCTAAAATCCACATACTGCTTTTCCTGCACTGCCTCCCTCATGTCCGCCACGGAAAAATCCGGGGGCATCATGATGTCCTCGCAGGCCGCAAGCCGTTTCTCCAGATTGCCTTTCTTTCTCATTCTCATACAGCAAAGTGTACCATATCATATCACAAAAGGCAAACTCTTTTGAAGCCCGTTTGCATGCAATGGCGTATTCCGCCGGAAGATGCACACGCCACCTGGCTGGGAGGGAAACTGCAAAATGCAGTTTTGGAAAAGTCCGGAATTTGGACCGTAATTTCATAGAAAAGTCCATATTTTAGCTCTTAAATTTATGGAAAAGTCCGAAAAACCGGCTGAAAATTTATGGAAAAATCCGAATTTAGCTCTTTAAAATTATTGAAAAGTCCTAAAAAACATGCTATAATTTATGGAAAAATCCTAATATCACTCGAGCAAGCTCTAATTTATAATTATATTAAAGCATTTTATATTAATGAAAACAAAAATCAAGATTCTTGCTTTAATATGAGGCATTTATGTTATATAGAAAGATACAAAAGGTTATCGAAGACCACTTAACCAGCAAGACTGACAGACGAATCCTTATGATAGAGGGGGCCAGGCAGGTTGGCAAGACCTTTATAATAGATTACACTATTCGCAAGCTGTTCAAAACCTGTGTCGAAATTAATATGATTGAGGACTACAAAGACCGGAAAATATTTGATGGAATTACCTCAGTAGAAAAATTCTACATGGCAGTTAACACATATGCTGATCTCAGAGAGAATAACAACAAGACAAATACCATCATCTTTCTTGACGAGATTCAAAGGTATCCTGATTTGATACCTCTTCTTAAGTTTCTTAATACAGACGGTAAATACACCTACATTGTAAGCGGATCTTTACTTGGAGTTACAATGTACACAGATCCGGATATTCCCATGGGTTACGTTAGAAAAATCAGAATGTATCCTTTGGACTTTGAGGAATTCCTTTTGGCAAATGGAGTCGGGAAGTATACTATTGATGAGTGTGGCAAAATGCTCAATGCACATGAAAGCATTCCGGAAGGCATTCACAATACTTTCATGGAAAACTTCCGCAAATATCTCCTTGTAGGCGGGCTTCCACAGGCAATTAACATATACCTCAGCACCCATAATTTTATAGCTGTAAGAGAATTTCATCATCTTACCATAGAAGAATACAGGGCCGATGCAGCTCGGTATGACAGCGAACATCATCTTAAAATAGGCTCAATTTATGACCTTATATCTTCCAATATGGAATGCAGGAAAAAGCGCGTTGTAGCCAATCAGATTGATAATAAGAAAAAGGCTATGTTTGAAGACTATAAGGATGAATTTGATTATCTAATAGGCTCTGGCATTGCCCTGGAAGTCAAAGCAATATCCAATCCGGTATATCCCCTGATCAGATCAGCAACAAAGAATTTACTCAAACTGTATTACAATGATGTAGGCATCCTAACCACGTTTCTATATGATACAGAATATTTGCCGGTTATGAATGATGTGAAGAGCATAAATCTCGGCTCCCTTTATGAGAACGCCGTAGCTTGTGAACTGGCAGTACATAAAAATGATCTTTACTATTACGATAATAAAGCCAATGGTGAAGTGGACTTTCTCATCAACGATCCTGCGACTCAAGGCATTCTTCCAATCGAAGTAAAATCAGGGAAGGATTACACAGAACACAGTGCACTCAACAAAATGCTGTCCAACAAGGATTATACTGCTCACAGGGCATATGTATTGTCCAATGACAGGGAAGTGTTTATTAAGGATGGCGCGATATACCTGCCTGTATATTACACTATGTACATCCAAAAGACCTCTGTGGATTTCATCTATATATAGTTCCCGGCAGTAAAAGAGACGCTCTCTTAAAAGCCCGGCATGCATGCCGGGCTTTTTGATTTTGTTTCACTGTTGTTCCGAGTCCGCCGCTTCCGCAGGAGCTGTTTCGGGTTCTGCGGGGGCCGGTCCGGGTTCTGCGGATTTTCTGGATTTCCTGGGCCTCTTTGGTTCGGCCGGCTGCTTCTTGGGATTGGTGTACTTTTCCGCGTATTGATCCAGATTGCTCCTGAGACAGTCGCAGAGGCCTTGGATGGCGTCTGAAGGGGAAATAATCTTCATGTCTCCGGAGAAGCCGGCAATCCATGAATAGAATGTGGGAGAAAGCTGCACGGGAGCCACGAAACGCACACGGCCTTCCGGCGCATAGCGGAATTTGGCTTCATCGCCGAACATGTCTAGAATGGAGTTCACGTGCCTGGGATCCGATTCGATATAGACCTTGACTTTCTCGCCGGCGAACATGCCGAACTGTGAGTCCAGGTATTCCTGCGCCCTTTCATTGATGTCTTCCGGAACGTTGCGCGGCTCTCTGCTGACGTTGACCTTGTCCATCCTGTCTATGCGGTAGTTTATAATGCTGCCATGCTTCTCGTTGTAAACCACGAGATAATAGTTGTTTCCGTTGCATACGGTGCCCACAGGGTTCTCGACATACAGCTCCTTGTTCTTGCGGTACTTCTTCTGGCGCTTCTCATTGTAGTCAAAATAATAGAATGAAATCTTGCGCTTCTGCTCTATGGCTTTCGCTATGTTGCATATGTAGTCGTAAATGCGATCGTCCGCTTGCTTCACATTTCCAGTATGCATGACGCTGCTCAAAATCTCTTTTGCCCCGGCGCCTCCGTTCAGGGCCGCAACCTTGTATGCAAGCAATTCCGTCATATCTTTCGGAATGAAATGGGCGGCATTGACGGCGTCCAGAAGGATGCGCTGCTCCGCAGTATTGAATTCATCCTGTATAAGGTAATATTCGTTGGACCTGCTCCTGTTGCACTGGATGTCAAACTCCAGCTTCTTCAGAAGTTCTATGTCCTTGTACATCGTCTGCCTTGTGATTTTCATCCCTTGCTCTTCCAGCCTTTCAAGAATGTAGCCGGTTGTCAAGGGATTGGACTCAGAAGACTCTTCCTTCAAAAGCTTGTATATCATGATCGGCGTAAGCCTTGTCATGTTCTCGGTGCTGAATTCAACTTCATCAATATCTTCGATGCTCATATCCATTCTCCCTGCCGCGTCCGTCAGGATACGGCCCGATATATGCTCTCTTTAAAGAGCAGCCTCAACTTTTCTCAAGAGATCCAGAAGATAGCTGTCCAGATATTTTTCCGCGGACTTTCTCATGTCTTCCGGCACGCCGTAATACGCCTCAGCTATGGCGCACGCGATTGCTGCGGATGTGTCGCAGTCTCCGCCCAGGGATATGCATATGCGCACACAGTCCTCAAAGCTTTCGGACTCAAGGAAGCACTCCAGGGCCTGAGGCACGGTCTCCTGGCAGGTCTCGTTGAACCTGTACGTGGGCCTTATTTCATCTATAGTGAAGTCCAGCCTGTAATAATTTTCGTTGATATAATCCCGGATGTAATCCTTGTCCTTTCCCTCGCGGGCCAGAAAGATGCATACGGCAGCCGCCTCCGCACCCTTGATTCCTTCCGGATGATTGTGTGTGACGCTGGTGACCTTGCAGGAAAGGTCCTTCACTTCCTCCAGGCTCTTTCCGAACCATCCGCACGCGCTGACCCTCATTGCCGATCCGTTGCCGAAGCTGTTGTACGGTCTGGGATTTGAGCCGAACATCCATCTCCGGAACATGCCGCCGAAGCCGCAGTCCGGATACTTGCGCCCTACCTCATGCATGCAGTCTGCAGTCTTTTTTGAAAGATTGCTGTAATCCCCCTGGCACTCCATTATGGCCTTTGCCACGGCAAGAGTCATGACGGTGTCATCCGTGAAGAAGCACTTGGGCGAGAATATTTCAAAGTCCTTGTGCCTGTAATTGTGGAATTCAAAGCGTGAACCCGCTATATCCCCTATGATTGGTCCTATCATATGTCGCATTAACTCCAGTTTTCTCGTTTGCAGACAGTATAGCACTCCGAGAGGCAATAATCAACCACCTTTGTATTAGAATGTTAAAATATGCTTAACACCCAATGCGTGATCCACTGCATGAACAATGATATCCGGCATATATTCTGTATGGATAGGCCTGACGACGTGAAAGAACCCGGACGGATGTCCGGGCTCGTTCAAAGCTATAATTCATGCCGTGTGATTACTCCAGCTTTAACTGCTCTTCTGCCTTGTTGTATATGCTCAATCTTGAACGGATATCAACAGCCGTGATTGCCCAATTGCTTGCTATGCAGAGATTGATGAACTCATTAATTCTGTTAATGCCCTTGATTTCCTTCAATGTGATTACAATGCCGAATGTGCAAATCTTCCTGTATGGTCCGGGAGTGCGTTCCTTAGTCTTTATATCAATACCCCAATAACCTCTCTCATAACGCTTCTTGGCCCTATGGGAACCATCGTGCACTTCACGGATACACTTCACATTATCCCACTTCCTGTAGTAGCTACGGGCTTCTGCCTCATACATACGTGCATCTTCTGCATCCTGCTTGTTATTGTCTATTGACTGGATCTGCGGAACTTTGCCGTACCCCTTGTCCACATACTTCACACGGCCAAATTGGAAATCCAATTCCGTCTCGGTGTAATCCACTCCGTTAAATCTGTTGCAACCTGTAGAATAACACAACGTAGCTCGCGCTATAAAAGGATGCTTGTCGTTTACTGCAGGAATCGGAATATCATATGCGGCAGCATCATATTGTCTCGTCATGTCCGAGATATAGAACTTTATTTCATCCGGCTGGCTCTGAACCACATCTTCTATTTTTATAGGAACTACCCCGTATCCTATTGATGCAGAAGCGGCTGTCCTGGATTTCCATCCTAAAGCGGAATCTATGATAAGTGCCTTGGCAACCTCTTTTGTCATTCCAAGATAGTATATGAGATATGCCATTTTCCTGGCTATCCACGGAGCGGCAAATGAAGTGCCGGCAACAGAAACCACTTCATATTGCGCACACACGTTGATTCCTGAATGCTTGTCCCCTCCGTAATAGCTTACATCAGGTTTCTGATAAAAGGACAGGACCGGGCCTTCCCTTGTGTATGATGCAGGCTGACCATGCATGTTGACGCTGTTTACAACAAGAGAGTTGATGGAATCTGCAGGGGAGCCTATGCGCATGGATCCGTCTTTGTACGCAGGCTTGTTTGTGCCTGCGACGATGAATATCACATCATATTCTGCCTGTATCCTGTCCAATTCAGCTGCTACAGGAGAAATAAAATTCTTATCCGTCTCCAGCATTGACCCGAGGGACAGGTTCCAGACCTTGATGTTTCTGTTTTCAGCTATCGCCCTGCGAATATAAGTCGTGATGCTGTACAAACTGAATGTGTTTGTTGCCACGGCGAAGTGCTTCACGCGGAATCTGCCGCAATGATCGTCAAGTTTCGGATTAAGCGCTGGACCATCCACTATGATTGAGTCTATCTCTGTGCCGTGAATATAATCATCCGGATCTTTGACTGGTATGGATGAATCGAGCATATTCACTACTTCAACCCATTCTTTGAAGTACACGGTATCCGCAAAAAAAGTATCTATAACGCCTATTACCGGCTCATCGACAGGCTTTGGAATGGTCAATGCATCTGAAAGGGTGCCTACCATCTCGACATCATTGCAAAGTTCGGATATGTCCGTGACACCCATGGAAATGAGGTACGGATATTTGCCCTTGACTGCGGAGAACTGCTCCTTGTCAAGAATGAAGGTGAGCTCGTCCAGTTTATCAACAGCAAAAGGTGTGACCTTAACTGATTTCATCAGCTCTCGCAAATCCGCATTGGTCTTGTAAAAAGTCACCACCGAGGTTTCCGTCAAATTCAGAGTTGTTTCATCTATGGAGAATGATTCCACATAGTAGCAGTCCACCACCATTCCGGCGAATCTGCCCCAATTCAGACTTGTATTTAAGCGGCTGAATATTGGCCTCAAATTATCCATATCCGTGGCTGAAATGTCATTCATGCCCAAGCTTTTGACAACTCTGCAGCACTCTCTCATGCAGCAGACAGCGTCATTCAAATCATCCATTGGCATGAAATATGTGAAAACATGCTTGATTGAGCCGTCCATATCATCAAACCTGGCTCCGCAGATTGTCTTTTCCGGCTCTTTAAAAATCCTCTTAATCCTGTTGGTCTTGGCTATGACCCTGATGTAATGAGCAGAAAAAAGCGCACCACCAATAGGATTGTCATGTCCCCATCTTGAGCGTATGCCTTCAAGATCATCTGTCAGCTGCTCAATATGCTGAACGCTGACACTCTGCTCTCCCGGCAGCTTGCGCTCGCCGCCTCCCGGACTGTTTTTTTTCTGGATCAAATGACCGTTAAGTCTGAATAATGGATTCATAATCGTATCTCAATCTATCAATCCGCAGGAAACAGCCTCGCCTTGCGAATCTTAATATGCTTTCAAATTAAACAACGCCTACTTCGCATCATAAGATTTAAGGTCTCTGCATACCTGGCTCTTGGAAACACCTGTGAGCATTTCAATCTCACGCAATGTGAATCCTTGCCCCTGTAAAATCTTCAAATCACTTGATGCATCTGCACACACATTGTTGTACAGTCTTCGCAGATAGTCATACGGCTCATCCGGATTACTGAACGCAAGCGAGGACCGGATGGCATTTTTTATATCACCCGGATACAGCACTGGGTTCATCCTTCTAATGACTTTCCGGAAAAGATTTACATTGTGCCCGCCAACCTTGAACTTATTCATATAAAAAGAAAGCAGAGTCTCAGCGATGTCACACAGGTCATCAAGCGTATACCTGTTGAAGTCCACAACCTTGTCAAAACGCCTCACCAGGGCCTTGTCAAAATGGTCAAAGAGATTGGTTGTAGCTATAATGACAACTTTGTTACTCAACTCATCAAGTCCTTTCAGCATAGCGGATGTCGCTCTTCCCATCTCGCGTATGTCCTGCCCGTTGGTCCTGTCCAATGCTATAGCATCTATCTCATCGAACAGAATTAGGACGCTCTCCGGCTTTTTAATGGAATTGAGCTCATTGAACAAATTAGCTATATTCTTCTGCGTCTGCCCCATTCTGCTGTCTATTATTGCTGCAAAATTCACTTGGTACAATGTTCTGTCCAGAAGCTTCGACATGACTTTGGCAGCCTCCGTTTTCCCTGTGCCGGGAGCACCTTGGAAAAGGAATTTATTCACCCCAATATTGTGGGAAACAGCATTGACTATTCCTAAAATATCGTCTTTTATGGCATCCGGCAAAGGCAGCGGATCCCCTGATGATACAACTTTATTCAAAAAGCTGCTTCCGTCTTCACGTATCTGCGGCACAAAGGCCAGGGCATCCGACATCAGCGCCATTATATACTGCGCAAGTTCGTCATCCCCGGTCGCAGCAAAATCCTGTGCTATTGCGTATGACTCATCCCTGAAGCATTTGTCATCTCCGTCAAAATGCGCCCTTATTAGGGTTAGCACGTCTTTCTTCTTCATAACGAACCCCTTTTACTGATAGTATATCACTCCTTGGGACAAAGTCAATTATATACGGGACAAATATTTGTTAAATTATACATTGCTGGACAAAAAATGTATCTTTACATCAAGCGACAAAAATATTGAATGCCCACGGATTCCAGTACAAAATCCACAGGCAAAAGAAATCCGGACAGAGCTATGCGCGTCCGTCCGGACCTGTATTGCTGTGGGTATCCCTGAAACGGGAATATGACGGTTTATACTCCAGCGTATGCGGAGAAGCCGCCGTCGATGGGGATTACAACGCCGGTGATGAAGCCGGAGGCCTTCTCGGAAAGAAGGAACAGAAGGGAGCCGAGAAGCTCGTCTGTCTCGCCGTAGCGGCCCATGGGGGTTGCTGCGATTATCTTTGCCGCGCGGGGGGAAGGCGTTCCGTCCGCGTTGAAGAGAAGGGCCTTGTTCTGCTGTGTGGTGAAGAATCCGGGAGCGATGCCGTTGACGCGGATGCCGACCTTGGAGAAGTGAACGGCGAGCCACTGCGTGAAGTTGGATACGCCGGCCTTGGCTGCGGAGTATGCGGGAATCTTGGTGAGCGGCGTGTATGCGTTCATGCTGGAGATGTTTACGATGGAGCATCCCTCTTTGCCTATCATATCCGTGGCGAACTCCTGCGTGGGCAGAAGGGTTCCGAGGAAGTTGAGGTTGAATACGAAGGAAACGCCGTCCTCTGTGAGCTCGAAGAAGGACTTCACGTTGGGATCAAGCTCGTCGCCGGGCTCGTAGTATTCCTTGTCCGTCTGGGCCTTGGGATTGTTTCCGCCGGCTCCGTTGATGAGGATGTCGCACTTTCCGAAATCCGCAAGCACCTGCGCATGGCAGGCAGCGAGGCTGGCCTTGTCAAGCACGTTGGCCTGGTATCCCTTTGCGATGAATCCGTCTGCGACTATCTCATCCGCATGGGCCTGGGCTGCAGCTTCATGCAGGTCCAAAAGGGCCACTTTGGCTCCGCATGCCGCGATTGCTGCGGCCATGCGTGAGCAGAGAACTCCGCCGGCTCCGGTGACAACGGCCACCTTTCCCGTAAGGTCAATGCCTAAAGGCAATTCTTCTCTTTTCATGATTGTTAAGTCTCCTTGATGTCTTGATATCTGTCATTGCGCGCAGCTCCGCCCCTTTCCGCAGGGCGGGCTGGAAATTACTTTTTCCTGCCGAGCTCCGTGGCCTCGAAGAGCCCGTTGATGTAGGCCGCTCCGAGAGCCCTGTCATAAAGGCCGTAGCCGGGCTTGCCGCCTTCGTTCCAGATGTTCCTGCCGTGGTCCGGGCGGACATAGCCGTCGAAGCCGTTGTCCACAAGAGTCTTGCAGATCAGGGCCATGTTGAGGGACCCGTCTTTGGAACAGTGGCCCACTTCGCAGAAGCTGTCCTTGTCATCCGTCCAGAGCACGTTTCTCATGTGCAGGAAATGGATCCTGCCCTGGGAGGCGTACTTTGCAGCCATGTGGACGATGTCGTTTCCCCTGCCTGCTCCGAAGGAGCCGGTGCAGAGGGTCAGTCCGTTGCGGGTTGAGGGTACGGCCGCGAACATCCTGTCCAGATCGGCTTCGTTGGAAATGATCCTGGGAATTCCGAAGATGTCCCAGGGGGGATCGTCCGGATGGATGGCCATGTTGACGCCAACCTCCTCGCATACGGGGATTACCCTTTCAAGGAAGTATACAAGATTGCTGAAGAGCTGCTCGTGGGAGATGTTCCTGTACGTTGCAAGCAGGCTCTGCATCTCCTCCGGGGAATAGCTCTCGTCCCAGCCGGGAAGGTGAAGGTTGTTGGGGTCCACCTTGAGGAAGTCCTCGTATGAGTATGCCAGTGAATCGGAGCCGTCCGGATTGGGATGGTGCATCGTTGTGCGGAGCCAGTCGAAAACGGGCATGAAGTTGTAGCAAACGCACTTCACGCCGCACTTTGCCACGGTGCGCACGTTCTCGCAGTAATTCTCTATGTAAAGGTCTCTCGTGGGCCTGCCGATCTTGATGTCCTCGTGAACGGGAATGGACTCAATGACCTCCATCTCAAGGCCGGCGGCGTTCGCAAGGTCCTTGAGGCGCTGCACGGATGAAAGGCTCCACTTCTCTCCTACGGGCACGTCATACACTGCCGTGACGACACCGCTCATATTGGGTATCTCGCGTATGAACTGCAGGGGGATGCTGTCCTTTTCTCCGTACCAACGGAATGTAAGTTTCATTTCATTTTCCTGCAGAGCGCCGTTTGAATTTGGCATCCGGTCTCCTGCGGCGTGCCGGGCCAGCGGCGCTTCTGTTTAAGCTCTTTTTATTTCTCCAACAATTATATACCGCCTCTCTCCTTAACGCAAGCGATAAAAGCAAATTTGTGCCGGATGACATTCGGCTTGCAGACAAAAACCGGGTTTCCTCCATGTGGCCGGCGGAAAGAATCTGTCTTCCGGCTTTGATGCCGGAGGCCTTTTGCAGGATGGTTTTCTCTTAGGGGCGGCGGCAGAACGCATCCCGGACCCGGTGTGCGCAAGGAGCCGGGATATGGCTGGAGCCGGCGGATTTTCATGACTTTCCGCACGGGCGGCCTGCGGCCGCGGAAAGGCGCCAGACGGCCGAATTAAGCAAATACTTTGAAATATGTTAATTTTTTACAAATGCAAAAAATTTAAAAAATATTGCAATTGAGGGGAGCGAAGAGTATAATGTAAGTATGTTCAATTTTGTCTACAAGCAAATGGACTTCGCCCACAAGCTCGACAGCACGGCGCTTCCTACGGATGATTTCAAGAAGCACATGCATGACCATTACGAGCTGCTGATGCTGGTGGACGGTGTCATAGACTACACGGTGGAATCGGAGACCAGGAGGCTGCAGCACGGCGAGATTCTGATTGTGAAGCCGGGAGACCTTCACTTCGGCACGGTCGATCTTTCCACCCCATACGAGCGGTACGTTCTCAAGTTCAGCGCGGACATGCTTCCGGACTGGCTTCTGAAAAAGCTCAACACCTGCCCCACTTTCGGCAACAGGCTATCGGTCAACAGTTACAAGGTTTTCGAGGAATTCGATGACATATACGGGGATTCCACTGACGAGGACACCGATGAGAGATACATGCTCATGTACGGCCTCCTCATTAAGATTCTCGTGGACATTTACAAATACAACGACAGGCGCACGTCCGACCATCTTTCCAGCAAGAACGTCTTCATCGACAAGATAACGGGATACATAAACGACAACATCACAAAGACCATAACCCTTGAGGAAATCTGCCACGAACTCCACTACTCCAAGTCCTACATCTCAAGCGAGTTCTCAAAAGAGCTGAAGACTCCGATAATGACGTACATCAAGTACAAGAAGATCATCGCCGCCCACAAGGAAATCATGGAAGGCTGTGAGAAAACAGCTGAAATCGCCGAGAAATACGGCTTCAAGGAATACTCGACCTTCTACCGCAACTACATCAGAATAATCGGCCACCCGCCTCTTTCTGACAAGCACTGAACGCTATAGGGATACGCAAAACGCTATAGAAAATACAATGAACGGATTTAACATCCGCTCATTTTTTTTGTTATATTTTTGTGCTTTCTGCACAAACTTTCTAACAAAAACCGAAACATGCGATATTGCATTTTATCCAATCGCCGTAAGAGGTTTTTAAAGAGGAAAAGTAAATTCTGCAATGAATTTATTGAATATGCAATAGTCTGAAAGTTGTATTGCAATTGAAAATTTTTAACGGGAGTAATAGAATAGTTGTCAATGAATTCTTTCTAGTAGGGGAAT
This sequence comes from Clostridia bacterium, assembly GCA_021204625.1. Lineage (GTDB taxonomy): Bacteria > Bacillota > Clostridia > Christensenellales > Borkfalkiaceae > Coproplasma. The sequence continues at coordinate 11,674 of JAJPZA010000127.1, forward strand.
GGTATATGAAGAAAATCTGCAACATCAACGACAGCTGGATTTTCACCTTTTCAAAGGATGATTCCAAGACTGTCGTTAACCTTCCGCACACCTGGAACTATGACGACGGCCAGGACGGCGACGGCAAGTACTACCGCTGCGAGAAAGGCGCCTGCAGCTACGAGAAGCAGCTGGACGACCTTGATCTTGCCGACGGCGACCAGGTATATCTTGAGTTCAAGGGGGTCAACGCATCCGCAAAGGTTTTCGTGAACGCAAACCTTGCCGGCGAGCATGACGGAGGTTACTCGACATTCAGAGTAAACATCACTCCTTTCCTTCAGAAGGAGAACATCATTACTGTGGAAGTCGAGAACACCAAGAACGATAAAGTATATCCGCAGTTCGCGGACTTCACGTTCTACGGCGGCATCTACAGGGATGTCAACCTCATCCAGGTAGGACCCAACCATTTCGACCTTGACTACTTCGGCTGCAATCCCATCAAGATCGAGCCCACAATCGGCGACAAAGACACTGACGGCAAGCTGAAGGTCACCACATGGGTAACCGGCGAAGGCGACGTGTCCATAGCAATCCTCGACGCAGAGGGCAACACGGTATGCACCCTTGCAAACGGCGAGGAGACCACTATCGCGAACGTTCACCGCTGGGACGGAACGAAAGATCCGTACATGTACAAGGCAGTGGCAACCCTTACCGTAAACGGCGAGGCAGTGGACGAGGTTTCCGCAAAGTTCGGCTTCAGGTCATTCAGCATTGACCGCAACACCGGCTTCTATCTCAACGGAAGGTCATATCCCCTTCATGGCGTTTCCCGCCATCAGGACCGCCCGGGCATGGCGCGCACAGGCAGCACCACATTCTACGGCGGCAATGCCATAACGAAAGCAGAGCATGACGAAGACATGGAAATGATCAAGGAGATCGGCGCAAACACGATCCGTCTTGCTCATTATCAGCACGCAGATTATTTCTATGATCTTTGCGACGAGGCCGGCATGGTTGTATGGGCAGAGGTTCCTTACATCTCCAAGCACATGAACACCGGCGATGACAACATCAAGCATCAGCTCAAAGAGCTCATCATACAGCAGTTCAATCATCCTTCCATCATGTTCTGGGGCATCTCCAACGAGATAACCATGAAGAAGACGGACAACAAGCACATGCTTCAGGTACACCATGAGATGAACGACCTGGCCCATGAGCTTGATCCTTCCAGAATGACGACCCTCGCATGCTTCGCAATGTGCATGTGGCGCAACAAGGTTGCCCGCATCACGGACGTCGTTTCCTGGAACCTGTACCTCGGCTGGTACGTGCCCGGCAAGTGGTTGAACAGAGGATGGATGGCAATGTACAGATTCCTCGACCACAAGCACTGCATCGGAATGTCCGAGTACGGCGCAGAAGGAATGATCAACCTTCACAAAGAGAAGGTAAAGAGAATGGACAACACCGAGAAGTACCAGGCAAAGTATCACGAGTACATGCTTGAGTTCTTCGCAAAGCATCCTTTCTTCTGGTCCACTCATGTATGGAACATGTTCGACTTCGCGGCTGACGGACGCAACCAGGGCGGCGACCCCGGCATGAACCACAAGGGTCTCGTAACGTTCGACAGAAAGATAAAGAAGGATGCCTTCTATCTCTACCAGTCATACTGGACAGATCCCGCCGAGACCAAGGTGCTTCATCTCTGCGGCAAGAGATACGAGAACCGTGAGAAGGGCAAGACCGAGATCACCGTATACACCAACCAAGGACCCGTTGATATTTACAACAACGGCAAGCTTGTGGCAACACCGAAGGCAAAGTACAAGAGCGGCAAGGTATTCATCTGCAAGATTGAAATCGACAAGAGCAAGGACAACGAGATCGTTGCAAAGTCCAAGAGCGACGCATCCCTCACCGACTCCATGATCATCCATCCTGTGGACAAATACGATGAGAGCTACAGCACCAAGAGCCTCGGCAACTCCGCATCCTGGGAGAAGTAATCCCGCTTCTGTCTCTCCGGCAGCATAAAGAATTCAAAAAGCCTTCCGCTGTTGCGGAAGGCTTTTCTGTTGCCTTTATTTATCGGCCCGCGGCCTTGATGTTCTGATTTCTCACTGCCCCGCCGTCCGGGGCCGGACGGCCTGGCTTGTTTCGCTGGCTGCGCCATATCCCACGGGGAATCGGACCCGATGGTGTCCTGCGGGGAATCAATCCCCTATGGTGCATTCATGGATGATGCCGTGTATATAGTCCACGCTCTCCTCGCATCCGCTATCCACCCACTTCTTGATGACAGCGTATATGCCAACAAGGTGATATCTGGCCATGTACTCCAGACGGTTCCCGTCCAGATCAACACCTTCCGCTTTCTCCACATCCTCCAGTCTCTTCGTGACACGCTCCTTGAACATGTCAGTAAAGGCCAGGGGACTCGTAGTCTCCATATGGACTTTATAAAAGTTCCTGTGCTTTCTGATAAGCTCCAGGTAAGCCGTGAGAATGTCATCCTCAACGCCGTCCTGAGCTTTCTTTCTCACGTCTTTTATGAAGTTCTCCACAATTCCGGTCCTTGTCTCTTCGAGGATGTCCTCTATTGAGCCGTAATGGGCGTAAAAAGTGGACCTGTTCACTCCGGCCTCGCCGCAGAGCTCCTTTATGGTGATATTGTCAAGCGGCTTTTCATCCAGGAGCCTCAAAAGGGCCTCGCTCATGCGCCAGGACGAGTTGTTGTATTTGGTTTTGGAATTGTTCATCTCACCCTCCTTAAGGCCCATAATTCCGACACTGATTCCGACACTCCGCCGTAACAGCGCTTGTTTCGAGATGGATTATACAACTATACACCCATCATATGCAACCTTTTTCCGCAATTTTCCAAGTTTTCTAAATTCCAACACAATATCCTTTAAAACAGGACACTCAACATTCGCTTCAATGAGGGCCTTTTTTAGGTTTGCCTTCTTAAATTTGTGCGCTTTACCCTTTTCATCCTCATAATAATTGGTATAATGTCTGCCTGCATTGCATGGAAGGATATATGAGGAAAGCGGCAAAGGAAATCAATCTGGCGGACGCCAAAAAATCCACACTCATAGCCAGGTTCGCGCTCCCGGCGATTCTGGCCTCGGTGTACAACATCGTGGACCAGGTGTTCATAGGAAACAGGCTGGGCACAAACGGCACGGGAGCCATGGGCGTCACTTTACCGCTCGTTCTCTTCATGACGGCCGTCTGTATAATGTCCGGCTCCGGTGCGGTTTCCAGATTCTCGCTGTACTAAGGCGGGGAAAACGAGGACAAGGCAGGCAAGATGATTGTCAGCGCCATGGAGATAATCGTGGCCTTAGGCATCCTGGTCATGATAATCGCTCTCTGCTTTTCCAGCCAGCATATGTACGCCTTCGGCGGGCGGCCCAATAGTCAACTGTCTTCCCTTAGCGGTCTCCAGCTTCTTCCCTTCCATAGGGAAAGCCTTGTGGCCTCATTGAGCCAGCGCATAATCTTCCAGCTTCCGTTCATCAAAATCTTCCCTCTCATCCGGGATCTGGACGGAATCCTGTGCGCCGGCCTCGCCGCAGACATCTGCGCGGCAATCCTTTCCATAGCCCTTGTGGCAAAGCCATTGAAGCAGCTTGGAAAAGAACCGGTCCGGCAAAGCCCCCCGCATATGCCTTGGAGACGGTCCCTGCAGAGCTGGTCTCAGAGTCTGAAACGGAGGCTCCCTGAGAAACGGACGAGGGCACAACGAAACAGGATTGATTTGGCATCGGCCTGGCCTAGAATTCATTGCATGAAAAAAGAAGGTCTCAAACCGGGGCCTTCTTTTCTTATGCTTTTCTTATGCTTTTTTATGCTGCTTACTGCTGTTTTATGGTTTCTTCTGTCTTTATGAGATCCGCTAAGGTCTTGGAGTTGAGGAAGTTCATTATGACGTCATCCAGCTCCTTGAAAAGGGGAAGCGTGACGCAGCTGGCCGCGTTCTCGCACGGCACGGCTCCCGTTTCCAGACAGTGCACCGGAGCCAGAGAGCCTTCGCCGGAAAGAAGGATTTCCGCAGCCGTGTACTCTTCCGGAGCGCGCGCAAGCTTGTATCCGCCGCTCTTTCCCCTGGCGCTCTTTATAAGCCCAGAGGATGAGAGCTGGGACGCCGTGTACTCCAGATATTTGACAGATTCCTTTTGCCGCTCCGCTATGTCCGCAAGGGATATGTACCCCTCTCCGTAGTGGTCTGCAAGATCTATCATGAGCTTCAAGGCATTCCTGCCCTTTGTTGTTATCATCATAACGCATTTACCTGCGGCATATATGAGGGCGTTTTGTCCGCGCCTTTTATCCTGCGGGATATCCCGGGGCCAGTCATGTCAAAGTCCCGCAAAAGGCTTGTGAGGGCTTTTGAAACCGGACCCGCGGCCTGCGGCTTTCTAGCCGCCGTACTCTATCATCCTGTCTATGCACTTCACGGCCTTTTTTATGAGCTCCGGATCCATTATTATCTCTTCCCCGCCGCGGCCCGTGAGGGTGTTGTACACGTCCGTGAGGGTTGTGAGCTTCATATTGTTGCACACCAGGTTTTTGGACATGGGATAGAAAGACTTGTCCGGGCTCCTGAACTGCAGGTGCTGGACTATGGAGTTTTCCGTGCCTATTATGAACTCTTTGGCGTCGGATTTTTCCGCGAAGTTCATGATGCCCGCCGTGGAGCCGACATAATCCGCAAGTGCGACCACTTCAGGACGGCACTCCGGATGAACGAGCAGAAGGGCGTTCGGATGGGCCTTTTTGGCGGCAATTGCATCCGTGTCCTCCATCCTCGCATGGGTGGGGCATCCTCCGGAGAGAAGCTGGACGTTCTTCTCCGGAACCTGAGCCTTGACGTATGAGCCGAGGTTCCTGTCCGGGATGAAGAGGATATCCTTCTCCGGGATGGCCTTGCATATCTTCACTGCGCTTGAAGACGTGCAGCAGTAATCCGAGATGGCCTTGAGCTCCGCCGTGGTGTTTATGTAAGCAACTACGGCATAACCGGGGTAATACTTTTTCGTCTCTTCAATGAGGGGCGCGTCCATTTGCTCCGCCATAGGGCAGCCGGCCGCTCCGTTTGCGAGGAAGACCTGCTTGTCAGGAGAAAGCATCTTCACGGTTTCAGCCATAAAGCGCACGCCGCACATGATAACCATCCTGCTGGCTGTGCTCTTAGCCTTCACGGACAGCGCGTAACTGTCTCCGGTAAAGTCCGCTATTTCGCAGATATCCTCGGACATATAGCTGTGCGCGAGGATGCAGCAGTCCTTCTCCTTCTTGAGCTGTAATATACGGTCCTGTAAATCACGTATCATAATCCTGTGCCTGAATATTAAGCCTGGATTCTTTTCCAGGCTGAATTATACTCTCCCGTCAAGGGAATTGCAATTGCAACAGGGGCAAATAGTCACTTTTTGTCTTCCGCCTGGGCGGTAGAATCTGCCATATTGGCGGGTGAAGACGCCGGATCTGCCGCAGGCTGTGCCGCAGGCTCTGCCGCCTTCTTGCGTGGCTTGGGCTGCTTGTACAGCTCCGCCTTCGCAGCGTTGTGCTTTCTGGTCATCCTGGACTTGGCTATGCGCTGTGCCTTCTTCTCCTCAGGGGTCATCTCGTAGAAAGGAACCTCGAAGACGGCGGACTCGAAGGGACGCAGGTCAAACTTGAGCTTGTACGGGCGTCCGTCGCAGAGCTCCTCTTCCGTCTCAACGGCAAGAGGCTCTCCGTCCGGATATGTGGTGAAGACCCTGTTGTACTTGCCTGCGAGCGGCGCTCCCACTCCCATCTCCTTTCTGTCCACAGGGGCGAAGTTGCATACGAATATCAGGGCGTTGTTGTAATTCCATGGATTGCGGCGGATGAATGAGAAGATGTTTCGCTGATAGTCCCCGCTGTTCACCCACTCGAAGGTCTTGGGATCCCCGCAGTCATTGTAGAGGACCGGATGTGACGTGTACAGATGAAGAAGAGCCCTGTAGCAGTCCATGAGATCCCTGTGGCCTATCTCGTCGCAGAGATACCAGTCCAGGCCTGTCTTGAAGTACCACTCGTTCTCCTGCCCGAAATCCTGCCCCATGAACAGGAGCTTCTTGCCGGGATGGCCCATCATCATGGTGTAGACAGTCTTGAGAGACCCGAACTTGTCCATCCTGTTCCCGGGGAATTTGTTGAACATGCTCTTCTTGCCGTACACTACCTCGTCATGGGAAAGGACCAGCATGTAATTCTCGTTGAAGATATAGTCCAGCGTGTGGGTCATGAGCCAGTGATGGTACGGCCTGTATATTGGATCCTTCTTTATATATGTGAGGGTGTCGTTCATCCAGCCCATGTTCCACTTGAGGCCGAATCCGAACCCTCCGTCCTTTACGGGCTTGGTTACGCCCGGCAGTATGGATGAATCCTCCGCTATGATATATGCGTCCGTTCTGTTGCGCAGGACGGAGTTGAGATGGCGGAAGAACTCGAAGCTTTCGTAATTCTCATTCCCGCCGTCCTTGTTGGGCCTCCAGTCCTTTCTGCCGAAAGAGTTGTAGAACATGGCGGCCACGGCGTCCGCCCTCAGAGCGTCCACGTGGTACTCGTTCACCCAGTAAAAGGCCGAGGCTATGAGGAAGTTAGAAACCTCCTTCTTGCCGAGGTCAAAGGCCTTGGTGCCCCACTCCGGATACTCCGCCCTCAAGGGGTCCGCGTACTCGTACAGCGGGGTGCCGTCAAAACTGGCGAGGCCGAAATCGTCCTTGGGGAAATGGGCCGGAACCCAGTCCAGTATCACGCCGAATCCGTGCCGGTGCATATAGTCCACGAAGTATGCAAAATCTGCGGGCTTTCCGTACCTTGCAGTAGGGGAGAAATAGCCGGTCACCTGGTAGCCCCATGAATCATCCAGCGGATATTCGCAGATGCCCATGAGTTCTATGTGGGTGTATCCCATGTACTCCATGTACTCCGCAAGCTGCTGCGCCAGTGTCCGGTAATCCATGAAGTGGTCTTCATCCTGCTTGGTATAATCCTTTTTCCAGCTGCCAAGGTGCACTTCGTACACAGCCATGGGCTTTTCCAGGAAATTCTCTCCCTTGCGGGCCTTGCGCCATTCCTCATCCCCCCACTCATATGACTTGTAATCCGTCACGATGGAGGCATTGTTGGGCCTCATCTCGGAGCCGTATGCGTACGGGTCTATCTTGTACACTTCCCTGCCGTCCGCCTGGCGCACGATGTACTTGTACTTCACGCCTTCTGTCATGCCGGGCGCAAAGAACTCCCAGATGCAGTCGTCAATCTTCTCCATGCAGTCCTTCCAGGGCGTCCATCCGTTTTCGTCAGAAACCACGCAGACAGCCTTGGCGGACGGCGCCCACAGCACAAAGTGAACACCCTTCACGCCGTCCTGCTCGCCCAGGTGCGCGCCCATCTTCTCATACAGGTCATAATGCGTGCCCTGATGGAAAAGATACCTGTCATAATCCGTGAAAAACCTTTCCATTAACTTATCCTCTATACCGCTCAAGCCGCCGCGATTGCGGCTCTATCCATATTCCGCCGCCTGCCGGAGAATCCGGCATATTGCAGGCCCTTCAGATTTCGCCGCGCCATATGCGCGGGCCTTTTATCCGCTGCTCTGCATTCGCCGCGCCATATGCGCGGCATCCCGCCCGCTGCTCTGTATTTGAATGGAATTGCGCGTGAAAAGCGCATATTCCTTAGCCTTCCTTCATGTACACGTAGTGGTACACGGCGCCGCCTTCGGCCGGCACCACAACCTGCATCCTGCCGTACGCCACTTTTCTGGGCTCCGGATTCACGTCAAAGCCCTTTGGGGTGCAGGCGAACACTCTGGTCATCTCGCTCTCCGAAGGCACGCAGGCGTCCCAGACCGGAAGGCTTATGGTGAGGTCCTTGAATCCCTGGTTTATTACGACCACGGCGCAGTCCGTGGAATCAAAGCGGACGTACGCAATGTATCCGTTCCCGCAGGCAAGCTCCTTCACGCTGCCCTTTTTGAGGCATGATATGCTCTTTCTGAGGGCTATTGCCTGCCTGTGGAATTCAATTAGCACCTTGTTCTCATGGCCCCAGGGATACGTTCTTCTGCTGTCCGGGTCCGTCCAGCCGACCTGTCCGGCTTCGTCCGCATAGTATATTCCGGGATTGCCTGGCCACGTCATCTGTATGAGGACGCCTAGCTGCATTATGGCAACGTCCGTCCCCTGCGATGCGCCGTACGAGCCCTTGGACTTCATTGTGCCCGGAGTCTTGTTGGTGCGGGTCATGAACCTGGAATGGTCATGGTTGGAGAGCTGGTTCAAGGCGGAATCCAGAGAGGGCCTCGGAAGCTTGCTCATGTTCTCAGTCATGGAGCGGAAGAACTCCTTGCCGTCTCCGAGCTTCTTGGGATCAAAGGTCTCGCTGTGCTTCTCCATTCCGGTGAGGAACCACGTCACGGGCTCCATGAACGCGTCATAGTTCATAACGGAGTCCCACTGATTGCCGTCAAACCAGGGCTCCGCGGAGCCGTAATGCTCCGCGAATATCAGCGCTTCGCCGTTGGCGGAGCGGACGCTCTCGCGGAACTTCTTCCAGAATTCATGGTTGTACTTCTTGCTGTGGCCAAGGTCCGCCGCCACGTCCAGGCGCCAGCCGTCCACGTTGAAAGGCGCGGAGACCCACTTGGCTCCCGTGGCTAAAATGTAGCTTTCCAGCTCCTGGGAGTTCTCGTAGTTGAGCTTGGGCAGAGTCTGGAATCCCCACCATCCCTCATAGTCGCTCTTGTCAGCGTGAGGGTGCTTGAAACGGAAATAGCTCCTGTACGGGCTGTCCACGCTCTGGTATGCGCCTTTCTCATATCCCGGCTTGTTGAGGTATATCCCCTCTCTGTCCATCCATTTGTTGAATGAGCCGCAGTGGTTGAAGACGCCGTCTATTACGACCCTCATGCCTCTTCTGTGAATCTCCTCCACCAAAGCGGCGAAGTATTCGTTGCTCTTTTCCAGATTGACGGATGATGTGACTCTCTTGATATACTTGGGGGCGTATCCGTTATGCTTCTCCCAGTCCTTCATGGCATGATCATCATCCTCCTCAATTACAGCTATATGAGGGTCTATGTGGTCATAGTCCTGGGTGTCATACTTGTGGTTTGAAGGAGAGACGAACAGCGGGTTGAAGTATATGGCCTCCACGCCCAGATCCTGCAGATAATCCAGCTGCTTTCGCACGCCCTGCAGGTCCCCGCCGTAAAAGAACCTCACGTCCAGCTCCTCCGGAAGCTTGTTCCAGTCCTTTGCCTTCCTTGAGTGCCCGCCGGTGTAATAATACTCGTTGTCCGTCACGTCATTGGACTCGTCCCCGTTGCAGAAACGGTCCGTGAATATCTGGTAGAAGACTATGCCCTTCGCCCAGTCCGGAACATGGAATCCTGGCACGAAGGAAAAATCCCCCTCATGCCTGTGGGTGTCACATGGCCCCAGCCTGTTGTAATAGGTGCTGTCATCCTCGTCCCAGAGGTACATGTAATAGCTGACCTTCTTTTCCGGGCATGTGAAGGAATAGGTGTAATAGTCATACCCGTTCCTGTGCAAAGCCTTTTCCATGCGCCTTTTAAGGCCGCCTATTATGACAAAAACGCCCAGGACGTCATTTTGCAATGTCCGTATCTTGAGCGTGACTTGTTCGCCTGCGGAGGGTTCATACGGTACTTTGAAATTTTCCGTTTCATCACAAAATAGAGCTCTTCTGTTAATCATACACTGGTGCCTCTGAATCTTGTTGCCGTATCCCCTATAAATCACGGGTATTCTATCATATCCATGAGCCAAAAGTCAATATAACTTCACCCCTGTGCGCAATATCCGTCCTGTTGTCCGTCCTGCGCCCTGCCTGCGGATTCTGCACTTTCCGCCTGTGCGGCGCATATGAAAAACAAAACGCTTCAAAAAAAACCTGCGGATTTCCCGCAGGCTCTTTCTCTGTCATGTCAATTGACGCGAGACCGCCGTCAGCTGATTGAATTGGCCTCGTCATATGCCGCGCGTACGGCGGCTGAAATGTCCGCAGGCTTCACGCAGTCCCCGCAGAAATGCAGCCTTGCAGTGATGCCTTCGGTGTCAAAGGCATTGGGCTTTGCCCCGACGGCCATGACAACGAAATCCGAAGGTATCTCCACGGTCTCCTCCTTCCCTTCCGCCGTGACGGCACAGGTTACAGAGTCCCTGCCGATGCTCATGAGCCTGGTGTTCACATGCATCCGGACGTTGTGGGAGTTGAGGTCCGCCATCATGTCCGGAAGAACGGTTGAGCTCTCGCCCGCCGCAATCTTGGGCAGCATCTCTATGATGCTCACTTCGCAGCCAGTGGATGCAAGATATTCCGCAGTCTCCGCGCCTACAAGGCCTCCGCCGATTACGGACACCTTTCCGAACGGCGTGCATTTTCCTTCCAGAACATCCCATGCGCTTACGACATTGACCCCGTCCGCACCGGGCACGGGCAAGGTCATGTTCTTTGCGCCAACCGCCACAATGACGTCATCATACCCGTTCAGGGTGTCCTTGTCCGGTGAGACGCCCATCACGAACTTCACGCCAAGCTTCGGAAGGATCTCGCTGTAGTAATTCACTCCGCGCACCATCTCGCCTTTTCTCGGCGGGATGCACGATATGTTCATCTGCCCGCCGATTTTAAGAGTCTTCTCATACACGGTGACGTCATGCCCTTTTATGGCCGCCACTCTTGCCGCCTCAAGGCCCGCGATTCCGGCGCCAACAACGGCAACTTTCTTAGCCGTCTCAGCCTTGGTTATAACGCGGTCATATTCATCGCCGTTCTCTGCATTGAGGACGCATCTGCAGATGGTCCTGTTCATGATGGCGTCCGTGCAGCCCTTGTTGCAGAATATGCAGTGCCGGACAGGCTCTCCTGCCGCAGCCTTAAGAGCAAAATCCGGGTCGCAGAGCAGTCCGCGCCCGAGCCCCACAAGGTCGCACTTGCCGGATGCAAGAACGGCCTCGGCCTCTGTCTCGGTTGTGATTCTGCCGACAGCGCATACCGGAACGGAAACAGCCTTCTTCACTGCCTCAGCGCAGTATACAGTCCAGCCGTATTTCCTGGTGCCCATGGCTGGGATGGTGTCTCCCATGTTGCCTGTGTGGTTTGCCTGGGCCACATGGAACATGTCCACACCCTCTTTCTCCAAGAGCCGCGCAAGCTCCACGGCCTCCTCCAGGGGAAGGCCGCCCTTGCCGCGCCATCCGCCGTCTGCCGGAGTTATGACCGGCAGCTTGTAATCCAGTATCATGTCCGGCACAGCCGCGCGGAGGGCCCTGGTTATCCTGATGGCGAAGCGGGTGCGGTTTTCAAAAGATCCGCCGTACTGGTCCGTCCTCTTGTTCAGTATGGGAGAGCAAAGAGATCCTATGAGCCTGTCACCGTGTATCATCACGGCATCGATGCCGGCAGCCTTCGCGCGCAGCGCGCATGCCGTAAAGGAGCCCACTATCTCGTCAAGCTGCTCTTCAGACGCCTCGTTGACGAAGCAGAGCATGTCATGGTGAAGCTTGGCATATGCCGCGTTTGTGACTTTTTCGCACTCTTCCTTCTTGCCCTGCATCGCAAGCATCCTGCTCTGCATGATGAGCTTGCCTACGCCGACGGCGTCATATTCGGGATAGAATATCTGCACCGAAAGCTTGGCCCCGTATTCATGACAGGCATCCGCCAGGGATTTGAAGGAGGCAGTCTGCGCGTCCGAGCAAAGCTTGGGAGTGGGTGATGCCGTGTTGATGGGAGCCACGTCTCCGAGCACGATATATCCCGCGCCTCCCTGCGCAAGCCTCCTGTAAAAGTTGAAGCTCTTCTTTCCGATAGATCCGTCTCTCTCCTCATAACCTGTCGTAAGGGGCGGGAAGACAACCCTGTTCTTCAATGTTGTACTGCCGACTCTGATGGGGTCGTTAAACATATTCTTATACCTCCGTGCATGCAAAACAGGCATATGTCCGCATCTTTGGCCTGATGCCTTGCCAGGGCAGCCTCCCGCATTGTCCCATGCGGCAAGGCAGCCGGCGCGCCGCTCTGCATTGTCATACAATTTTTATATCACCGCAAAAAAGCATAATCCATTGCGTTATTTCCGCTGTGGAGCCCGCAGACAGACTTTAAAGTGCAGACTGCAAACAGTTATGCGAAAGGAATATGACACAAGTTTCCAGCCATGCTTAAACCATGCTTCTGTCCGTGCCTGAATAAATCTGTACAACTGCCTCTTCAATGCGCTGTAATGAAAAAATCAGATTTCCACCGCTATCGGTCCGTACTTATATGCAGAGGCTTGAATAGAAGATTCCCGGATCATAGAACTGTACAACGCACGCAACCCGCTGGCCGTGGACGAGACCCACGAAAAATACGGGCGCCTGTGCTGTATGATCCCGGAAGGAATACTGCACAGCAGTGAGGACAGCTAGGAATGCGTCAACGACGCATACCTTACGGTATGGAACACCATCCCTCCGCAGAATCCGGCCCATTTTTCGCTTATATTTGCAGCATAGTATGCAACCTTTCGCTCAAAAAGTACGAACACAGCCACGCCAGAAAGCGCAACAGGGACGTGGACATATCCCTGGATGAACTGGAGTCCGCCATCCCGGACCAGGCCATAAACGCCCTGGAGCAGCTGGAAAACCGCAAGCTTGGCGCGGCCATATGCTCATTCCTGCGCACCCTCTCTCCTGAGGACAGGAACATCTTCCTGCAAAGGTACTGGTTCTTCCGCAAAGTAAAGCAGATTGCCTCGGATTTCTCCTGTTCCCAGAGCAAGGTGAAGTCATCCCTCTTCCGCTCCCGGAACAAGCTTGCAGAGTTCCTTGGCTCCGCCTATTCCAAGGAGGATTGATTGCATGGCAAATATCAATGATTCAATTAACTGAATAGACGGGGATTTGATTGCGGATGCACGGGAAACCATGGATTCGCGCAAGGACTCCTCCGCCAGGGCCGTGCGCTGGGGTACAGCCGCGGCAGGCCGCGGAAACAGAAAGAGGACAGTCCTTGCAATCTGCGGCGCAGCCGTAATCGTATGCGTCGTGGCAGTCCTTTGGTGCCTTCTGGTCTTCACCGGGTCCGAAGCCACAGACCCGCGCGCATAGGGGACTGCATTGACTCCGGCACCTTTGAAACCTGCATGGACGCATACTCGGACCAGGAGATGGCGGAGCGCATAAACTCTCTTCCTCTTGAGGACACATACTATGAGCTCTACTGCAACGAGGGCACGGACTAGACGGACGGGAACAGCTGGTTCTCATTCTTCCTTTCGTCATACGGCGGCGGAACGTCCGCGGACGCCGGCGGACGGCTGTCATAACGGTCATATGCTGCCTTTTGGCCATAATCCTTGTTGCCGCTATACTCATTGCCTCCATAAGCACCTGCAGCGTATCAAAAAACGTGGATCCGCATTACAAAGGAGACCGCACAATCCTTTCATCCTTTGACGCCGTCCGGGTGGATTATCCGGACACGGAGATGGCAGACCGCATAGCCGGCCTGGCCGCAGAGGAGCAGCAGGAAAATCTGGACATTGCGTATTCGTGTATTACATTGTAATACAAAAATGACAAAGAATGGACCAATACCAAATACTGGTACCCGCTGCAGTTCTATGGCGTGGGAAATCCGGATAAAGACGGAATATATCCGCAAATTTCACTGTACTGCATGTTCACCGGCTCCATGAGCAAATGGATGGCCACAGCAGCGGCTGAGACCGAATCCAAAACCATGGGAGACACGCAAGTCAGTCTGGCGTACAACTCCGGCACCCGGTGCCTCTACGCTTACTTTGAATCCTCCGGCATCATATACGAAATCCGCGCCCAGTACGGATACAGCGAGGCAGCGCTGGAAGCCGTCCCGGATTCCCTTCTTGCATGAAAACTTGAAAACATATTGCATAATTGCATAAAAACAGAGCTTGCTGTTGTGTACAGTTCCTTTGCTGTGCTCAAAACACCCCTCCGGTTTTTGTTACTATTCACGGGGTCCCCAAGTCCGATAGGCTCCGGGCACCCCGGTCCATCA
>JAJPZA010000079.1 GCA_021204625.1 Clostridia bacterium
GTGCAAATAATGAAAAAATACTAATATTTTAGTATAAAAAATATGCTTCAAGGCTTCGACGCCCGGTTCAATGAACAGGCGCAAAATGCCATGGGTTTTTATTGATATTTCCCCTGTGAAGTGGTATAATCTTTGGGATGAGACTCCTGTTCTTTGACATAGAGTGCGCGTGCGTGTACAAGAACGTGGCCAAGATATGCTCATTCGGATACGTGCTCTGTGATGACAAGTTCAACGTAATAGAAAAGAGGGACATACTGGTCAATCCCAAAGGAAAATTCCATCTCACGGACGGCAGAGGCGAGAAGGGGATCGTTTTGCCGTACAGTTATGAGGAGTTCCTCAAATTCCCTGCATTCCCCGGCGTATATGACGAGATCAAGGCCCTTCTGGAAGACAAGGGGAACATGGTGTACGGCCATGCCGTTGAGAATGACATAAAGTACCTGAACCTTGAGACCAGGAGATACAATCTTCCGCCCTTCCATTTCTCATTCTCGGACACGCAGCTCATATACAGGACTCTTATCGGAGACTTCACCCAGTGCCCCGGCCTTGAGACCATGGCCAGCCGTCTGGGGATAGATTTCAAGCCGCACAAATCGGAGGATGACGCATACGTCACCATGTGCATCCTCAAAAAGATCTGCGAGAATATGGGCTGCAACGTGTACCAGCTCAAAAAGAGGCTCCAGCTGCACAGGGGCTCCGTGCATAACAGATGCGTCACGCCCCCCACGTCCAGCGCGTACAATGCTTTCCTGGAAAAGCGCAGGGAGGAGAAAGAGCTCAAGGAGCAGGCCATGAACGCCATAACGGAGCATATCCTGCAGATGCATGAAAAGCCTGCGGGGGTTCTCAAGGGCCGCACATTCAACTTCAATCCGGAGCTGGAAGCGGATACGGAAAAGTGCCTGCCGTACATAGACCGTATATATGAGCTGGGCGGAGCGTACTCCCATCACATGACGCACTGCAGCGTCTATGTTGAAGGCGAGGACGATGACTCAATCCGGACCAAAATGGCGCATGAGCGCGATGACGTGAAGATAATTAAGGTCAATGAACTGGAGGAGATGCTCAATGGCTGACCTTCCGGAAGCGTTCCTGGAGCGCATGAAAATACAGCTTGGCCCTTCGTACGAGGCCTTCAAAGCGGGCTATGAAAAGCCTGCAGAAAAGGGCGTGCGCGTCAACTCCCTCAAGATCTCCAAAGAGGACTTCGAGCGTCTTGCCCCCTTTGAGCTGGACGGCGAAGTGGAATGGGAGAGATGCGGCTACTATGTGAAGGGGCATGCCATAGGCAAGACCCTGCTTCACCAGGCAGGGGCTTTTTATGTGCAGGAGCCGTCTGCCATGAGCGCCGTTCCGGAGCTTGAAATCGAGCCAGGGGACAAAGTGCTGGACATGTGTGCAGCTCCCGGCGGCAAGTCCACCCAGATTGCGCAGTACCTCAAAGGCGAAGGATATCTCGTGTCCAACGAGATAAACAGGAAGCGCACCCTGGCCCTTTGCGAGAACATAGAACGCATGGGCCTTACGAACGCCATTGTGACCACAGCGGAGCCCGAAGACCTCTCATTCTATTTTGACTCTTTTTTTGACAAGATTCTCGTGGACGCCCCCTGTTCAGGAGAGGGAATGTTCCGCAAGGACAGGGACGTCATATACACCTGGAGCGAGGGCATAGTGAAAAAGTGCGCCGCGCGCCAGAAGGAGATCCTTGCAGAGGCTGCGAAGATGCTGGCCGCAGGCGGCCGGCTCGTTTACTCCACCTGCACCTTTTCCGAGGATGAGGATGAAAACCAGATTTCCGGGTTCCTTGAATCCCATCCGGATTTCCGCCTTGTCCGCATGAAAAAGCTCTACCCTCATGAAATCCGCGGCGAGGGCCACTTCGTTTCCGTCCTGGAAAAGACGGACGGCTCCAAAAAAAGCTCAAGCCAGATGAAGCCGGACAGTGAGCGCTCCGCGGCCGTGCGCCTGTACAGGGAGTGGGAGAAGGACACGCTTCTTGAGCCCATCCAGAATGTTTATTCCGGCGCGAGCGGCAAGGTGCATACATTCCCGGACGGGGCCCCGAAGGTTGCCGTATGCGGGAACACCACAATAGACGTCCGCAGGAACAACCTTTTAGGCGATATCATGGACGGCAGGCGTTTCGAGCCTTCCCACACGCTTGCAATGCGTCTCAAGCCCTCCGAAGTCCGCCACATATCCGTGGATGAAGAGACTGCAATACGCTATCTCAAAGGCTTCCCGATAGACTGCCCCGGCGCAGAGAGCGGGTGGAGTGTCGTCATGTACGAGGGCATGCCCTTAGGCTGGTGCAAAGCCGTTTCCGGCACTGCCAAAAACCATCTTCCCAAGGGGCTAAGAATGCAGATGTGATCCGCGTTGGCCGCACTATATTCCATAGCGAACACTGAATTCATGGCAGGCGAATGCCTGCCGGACAAAGCCATCGCCGGGCCGCATAACAAGATAATTCCAAGGAGCCGCAAAAGGCTCCTTTTCCATGCCAGGAAACAGCCGCATGCGGCTCATATGCGGGTATGTATGGGCAAGGAGCAGAGGGAGAGGCCTCCGGCGGCACATGCGGTACCGGACGGGAGGACCGGCCAAAGAGGCCTGCGGGTATAAGCATAAAGGATTGCTGGGCAAACAAAAAGCGGAAGCTCATGAAGCTTCCGCTTTTGGATTCTGTTATGCTTTAGGTAGCGCTTCCGGGGTTCTGGCCTTCATCCTCTGTAGGAGCCAAATGGAGCCTTCTGATGTATCTCTCGCGCTTGCGGTACATGTTCTTCTCCTTGGCCTTGTAGCCCTTCTTGCGGCGAACGTTCCTGACAATTTCTCTGATGAGGATTGCAACGAGGGTGACGATGAGAACTACCGTGAGGATGATGGATGTAACGAGGAGCCATACGGAGTATGAGGTCTCGGTCTCTTCTTCCTCTTCTTCCTCGATGGTGACTGTTCCGATTTCAATTTCCTTGTCCACTACGGAGTAGTCGGCGAAGACGTTGTACTCGGATACCATCGGGTTGCCATCGGCGTCTTTGTATCCGTACTTGTTGTAAGTGAAGTATGCAAGAGCCTCGGTGTAGTCGGATGCGCTGTAATCATATCCGGTCTCGCCGTCCGCAGCCGTCTCAGCGTTCCAGGGAACATAGCTTGTGGAGTCATAGAAGGAGTAGGTGTAGTACAGAGCCGTGTAATCGTTGCCGTCCTTGATTGCATTTATGTCATCCTGCGTGATCTTGCCGGAGGCCGCATTGACAAGCTCTGATGCTTTATCGGCCGTGACGCCGAGAAGATCTGCGAGAGCGTCTGTATCCTTTGCAATGAGAGCGTCCAGATAATTCTCATAGAACTCAATGTTCTGGCTGAATGAAGGAAGGGCTGCCACAAGAGGATATGTGGTTGCGCCTGTATCATCTGTTGAGGTTACGTCCAGCAGGAGATTTCTGTACTGGTCCGTGATGCTTGTCTCATACTCTGAGAGCAGGCTGTCATAGTTGTCATCCGTGATGCTGTATGCGCTGTAATCGAATGCAATGGCGCCTTCGGACCATGTGTTGTCATCAGCTACGCCGGATGTTCCTCTCTCTCCGCTCCAGAGCTCTACTCTGTAACTCTTGGAAAGATTGCCTGTGTGAACGATGAAGTTTACGGTTACCCACTGTCCGTTGGTGTTGCCGATAACAAAGGAATAAGGCGTGTCTTCCTGGGATATCGGATCATATGATCTTGTGTACTGCTCATCGAAGCCCTGGACAACGATGTACGGAGAGTCTTCGTCATCCTGATCTTCTCTTGCACGTACCTGGCGGTATGCGGTTACTTCCTCATCATCGTCATCATAGTATGTGTACTCTTCATCAACGAGGTAGTAGTAAGCCTCGTCCTCGGCGCTCCACTCAAAGATACGCGTGCCGTCGGTTGCAACAAGGTAATGGTCCTGGAGAACCGTGCAGGATTCATCGGCATAGTAGAGCGTGCCGTCCTCGAGGTCATCGTAAATTACTTTTACGACATTGCCGTTCTCATCCTTCTCATAGAATGTGTCATCCTCGAAGTCTATGTTCTTGAATACCTTGTCGTAGTTGTAGATGTTGGCGTACACGCCGTCATCCTCTGTATCTTTGTAGTTGTCGTACAGGCCGTCATCCCTCATGCTGTAGATGATGTGCGTCCTGTGCTCCTTGTCCGTCCAGGTTGTGTCGTACTCAGCGTCAAGCACGCTGCCGTCATCATCATAGTAGAATGTGTATTCCGGAGTCTCGTATCCGAGGATGTCATTGGTGTCCGGATCTATGAGATAGATGTACGCCGTGGCGTCTCCGCTTACCATGACCTTAAGGGAGATGGTGGTGTAGCCGGAGGATGAGAATGTGCTTGTGGAGCTTACGAATCCGTAGTTGCAGATGTTCTTGAGCGAGTAGTATGTGGTGTCCTCATCATACTCATCATCTTCTGTGACTTTGCGGAGCTTCTTGCCGGTGGTGCTTAAGAACACTTCGCCTTCATAATCAGCTTCCGCCGCAACATAATATTCCGTATAAGTCTTGTCGGTCGCTTCCGCGGACACCGCATACTCGCGGAGATTGTTGACGATAATCAGAGGCTGGTACGTGAGGTCTCCGAACACATCCTCCCACTGTGCCAAAGCGTCCGTAATGCTTGTCACGCTTGAATCGAAGGAACTCAGAATCTTGAGCTGGAGGTCCTCATCATAATCCTCGAAGTAATCCTTGTTGATGAGGCCTGCGTATGAGTTGGAGTTGTATGCGTCAAGATCCGGGTTGCTGTCCGCGTCGGCCACGACTGTAGAGCTGGAGCCGTTGACGCCGTTGTATGAAGACGTGTTGGCGATTCCTGCAGTGATGTCCGAACGTGTGTCGGCGTCATCGAATACGTCTCCTGACAGGTCATCCTCAGTGTCCGTAATCTCGAAGGAAGTGGAGTAGGAGCCGGAGGATGCAAGGGCGTTGATGTCCTCGTTGGTCTTGAGAATCTGCATGTTGGCGAGGATTGCCCAGCCGTAATAGTATGAGTTGTTGGTAGTTGAATCTATTGTGGTGTTGCCGAAAGAGAAGTCGATATTGAATGTCTTTGTCTCATCAGTGTCGTTATGCACGAAGAAGAAGCACTGTACCCAGCCGTTGAAGATGTCCTCGTCATCCCCGACATCCGTTGTGACATCCGTTGTCTCGAACGCATAGCTGGAGCTTGAGTCCTCGTCATCCGCATCATAAATCTTCAGCGTTGCGGCCGTCTTGCCGTTCATGTCCGAAGTCTTTACCCAGAAGGAAACAATCACGTACTCGTCCGGGTCAAGCACGAATGCATTGTCCGCGATAGTGGCGGTGTATGCGGCGCCATATGCGGAAAGGAGCAGAAGCATGTTGGTGTCAGAGCCTGCCGCCTTGGGAAGGCTGCCTACTCCCTCGAGGGCATCGTTGAGGATGTTCGAATAATCGTATCTGCTGTTGTCCGTACTGAAGGATGCTGTTGTGAAGGTGTAGCTGTAGCTATAGGTTCCGATAAGGTCATAGGCAGTTATTCTGGAGTCCGTCATGGTGCTCGGAAGCTGCGCCCCTTCGGTCTGGCCTTTCTTCGTTACCTGATTGTATTTTGCATCGTCATCTTCAGATGACACGTATGTCTTGGTCTTGACCTCCTCCTCGGTGAGCCCTGCGGAAACATTGCCGGAGGAAAGGGTTATGCCGCTGTATGACTCGCCGCCGGCAGCCGTCTCGGACGCGAGGTCTATGTAGTAATGGGTGTCCTGTGAATTGCGGGCGTCATCATCCCTGTATGAATAGTCCGCGTAGAAAATCTTGTCATCAGCGTCTGTGGTAAGGTTGCAGGTGGATTTGTCGAGGCTTCCGCCGTTTGCAAGGAAGTCTTCATATGTGCAGCCAGTGGAATCAAGGGACACGTACTGGGTGATTTCTACGTCATCGAAGAATGCGTATCCTGCAACGGCGTCCGTCGTGCCGTCACCGCCGAGCCCCAAGTTGATGGTCACGGTGCTGTCCGCGAAATCGCATCCGTTGATGTATACCGTGTACTGAATCCAGCCGTTGGAATCCTCAACGGTGTTGTTATCCTGCGCAAGAATCTTCTCCGTGTTGATGGCCGCAATCTTTGTTGAGTCTATCGTTGTGCCGTTTACGGTCTGGACGACTTCGATGTATGCGCCCCTGTCCTCGTCCTGGTTCTGGTCATAGCCCTTGTCGAACTTGAGGTCTGAGGTCTTAACCCACACGGACATCTCGGCCGCTGTGTTGGCCGCGATTGTGATGGTGGTGGAGGAGCTGTAGTACTGGGATATGCCGTTGTCCGTGCTTTCCGCGTTGTGGATCATCAGGATGTTGGAGATGTAAGTTCTGAAGTCCTGGCTCACGTCATTGGCATCAAGGGATCCCTCGGCAGCCTGCGCCGCGTAGGAGTCATCGTTGATGTAGAAGAGGTCTCCGGTCGTGTCATCCGTATACAGGATCTGCTTCTCATCATCAACCATGATGTACTGGCTGCCGTCTGTGTCAGTCTTTATGTCATAGTGGGTTCCGGGGTTCTCAATGAGCTCCATTCTCACGGGGTTTTTATAAGTGCTCTCGAAATAGTAATCACCGTCATCTTCGTTGTAGTAAACGGTCTCGCCGTTCAGCGTTCCCGTTGCGTCGTCCACTTTCGTGATGCCGAAGTATGCCTCATAGGCGGAACGGGCATCCGCTTCGTTGTTGAAGGAGGAAACATAGCTGTCCGCCAAATCGTCTGTGTCGAGCGTGGCGGCGTAATTGTCCTTGTACAGGATGTCCGAAGATGTCATCCCGTTGTAGTCTATGTACTCGTCCTCGTAGTCGTCATCGTCCGAATCCAGCTCGTTGTTGTAGTCAAGAGCTGCCTTAAGGGTGTCCGCGGCAAGCGCGTTCCAGCCCTGGTCTTCAAGGCCTGTGGATGTGCTTATGATACCGGACATTGCTGTGGAGGAATCGCCGTTGAGCGTCCAGCTGTCCGGCGTCTTTATGAGGTAGACGGCGTCATCCGGAATGGAGAAGTACTCGAAATCTCCGTTCTTCATGGTCTGCGTGTCCTCGCCCTTCGGATAGGTTACGGTCTCCTCTTCGGAGCACGCGGATGCGAGGCAGGTGCAGCCAACTGCAACGCAGCAAAGGACTGCGACGGCGGCATTTCTGATAATGCGTTTCTTGTTATAGCTTATCGCCATAGTGTCATTGTTCCTGTGATAATTACTATTTCGGATTGCCCAAACCCTCCGGGGCCCGGACAACCGGATATCATTTTAATATAAATCCGCCCCTTACGCAAGCAATTAACGCGCCCCGCCGGCAAAAATTTAGATAAAATTTAATTTATGTCACGTACGCGCGCACATGCGGGAGCCTCAAAAAGGGCTCCGGCGCCCGCCCGCGCGGGCGCATGCGGCCGGCAAAAAGCCATGTGAAGGCCGGCCCGGAAAAGATGCCGGTAATAAAGCAAAGCAGGTGTTTTGGCCATATTATACAGCATACAAGCGCCAGACAGGCTGCAGAGAAAAGGAATGGCGGACGCCAAAACGCGCGGAATGAGAGACATACAGGGTGCAAAATGCCTGAAAACGCTTTATTTTGCCGGAGGAAGATGGTATAGTATGAGGGTATGAACGTTTACGCTATAAGCGACCTCCATCTGCCCGGCGGGCAGGACAAGCCCATGACAAAGTTCGGGCCGGAATGGGAGGATCATTTCAACAGAATAAAGGCGGACTGGCGTGAGAAGGTTGCCCCGGAGGACATAGTGCTTCTCTGCGGCGACCTCAGCTGGGGCATGACCCTTGCGGACGCCCATGACGATATCCTAAGCCTGCAGGATCTTCCCGGGGAGAAGGTCTTTATCCGCGGCAACCACGACTTTTGGTGGCACGGGATAACCAAGATACGCGCGGCCGCTCCGGACTCCACTTTCCATTTCCTGCAGAATGACTGCATACGCCTTGGAAACATCGTGATATGCGGCTCAAGGGGCTGGACGTGCCCCGGTAGCCCGGACTATACGGACCAGGACGAGAAGCTCTACCTCAGAGAGGCGGAGCGGTTCAAGCTGTGCTTCAAGGAAGTCCACAAGGTGATGCAGGAAGGTGACACGCTCATAGTGTGCATCCATTACCCTCCGTTCTCGCTGAAGAATCCCGGAACCCTGTTTACGAGGACCTTTGAGGAGGAGGGGGCGAAGAAGGTTGTGTTCGGACACGTGCACGGGAGCTTCTATTTTCCCATGCGCCAGCAGAGGGACGACACGGAGTACATACTCACGTCCTGCGACAAGCTGGGCTTCAGGCTGGCCCGCATTCTTTGACCCATATTCTATGACCCGCATTCTTTGACCAGAAATTTGATTCAATCTCTTTACTTTCTCATGC
This sequence comes from Clostridia bacterium, assembly GCA_021204625.1. Lineage (GTDB taxonomy): Bacteria > Bacillota > Clostridia > Christensenellales > Borkfalkiaceae > Coproplasma. The sequence continues at coordinate 8,429 of JAJPZA010000079.1, forward strand.
CCCTGTGCTATACTCTTTCCAAACCAAGAGCAAGGCATCTGAGATGGCATCACAATTTGGGACCATGTCCCTGAAAATAAAGATTACTTAAGACGGTACGGTACAGACTTCGGTATGTGCCACAGCCGTTTTTTTTCAGCCTTTCAAACCCATTCGATATGCCATATGTCAAGGCCAATAACAGAAAAAGCGTATGGATGAAGCCCCGGAGCCAGGCATATTGCCATGAGGGCAGCCCGGACTGCAAAACCGGGTTCATCCCGCATCATATGCGGAACACACCGTCTGCGCTTGTTCGGAAGATGCGTTAATGCCCGGCGGATATGCCGGAAACATGAGGAAATGATGTACAGACACAAGGATTTGCTGGGGCTCCAGTACACGGAGCCGGAAGAGATAGAGGAGATTCTGGACGGCGCGGAAGAATGCTTTGACTTCCTCTGCGGCAAGGACCCCAAGCACAGGGAGGACCTGAAGGGCCGCACCCTCGTGACTCTCTTCTATGAGAACAGCACCAGAACAAGGACATCCTTTGAGCTCGCGGGCAAATATCTCGGGGCCAACGAAGTGAACATATCCGCGGCTTCAAGCTCCGTGCAGAAGGGGGAGTCCCTCATAGACACGGGCAAGACGCTGGACAGCATGAAGATAGACTTTATAGCCATCCGCCATCCCATGGCAGGCGCACCCAACCTTCTCGCAAGCAACGTGAAAGCCAGCGTCATAAACGGCGGGGACGGGATGCATGAGCATCCCACGCAGGCCCTTCTGGACATGTTCACCCTACGCAGGGCGAAGGGCAGGCTGGCCGGACTCAAGGTTGCAATCCTCGGAGACATCAAGCACAGCCGCGTGGCCATCTCCAACACATTCGGCCTCACAAAGATGGGCGCCACGGTCTCAGTCTTCGGGCCGGACACCATGATGCCCGCGGGAATCGAAAGGCTGGGAGCAAAAGTCGCCAAGTCCAGGGAAGAATGCCTGGACGGCGCGGACGCTGTCATGGGACTCAGGATCCAGCTGGAAAGGATGGGCGGGGGCCTGTTCCCCTCTCTCGGGGAATACGCCAAATTCTACGGCGTCAACGGAGACGCCCTCAAATACGCTAAGCCGGATGCAATAATCCTTCATCCGGGCCCCGTGAACAGGGGCGTGGAGCTCACTCCACAGGTGATAGACGGAGAGAGCAGCCTCATAAACCGCCAGGTTACAGGCGGCCTCGCAGTGCGCATGTCCGTCCTCAAGCTCCTTGCGGAGTACAGGGCAGACAATATGTAATGTAAAAAGGCCTGGCCGGAAGCAGCCGGAGAAAAGGACAGAAACCGGCAGCAGCCGGAGAAGGTGCATGGTATGGATGAACAGGATACGGCTGTAAAGCTCAAGCGCCTTGCGGATGAGATAATCAAAAAGGACGGGGCCGTCGTAATCACCCTTTCCCCGGACGGCACCGTGTACAATCTGGAGCCTGCGTCCAAATACGTGAAAGAGCATGCTCCGGTGAAGGTTGTGGAAAAGGAAGTCGAGGTCCGCGATATGGACTGGGACATGCTTTCCTGGGAGGATGTCTGGTTCAGGCACTGATCCCGCAAAAAAGCAATATTAACGGATGAATATGAAATGCATAGTTAACGGCACCGTGGTGCTGAAAGACAAGGAAATAAAGGCGGACGTGCTCATAAACGATGGCGGCAGGATTGAAAAGATCGGCTCTTTCATGATTCCGGCCGGATGCGAGGTCACAGACGCCGCGGGCAAATACGTTCTGCCAGGCATTATAGACATGCACGTGCACTTCCGCGAGCCCGGCTATGAAGGCAAGGAAGACATTGAGACAGGCAGCCGCGCGGCTGCGCACGGCGGCGTGACCCAGGTCGCGTGCATGCCCAACACGGATCCCGTCTGCGACAACGCCGTCGTTGTTTCGTACATAGTGCACAGGGCAAAGGAAGTAGGCCTTTGCAAGGTGCATCCCGTCGGAGCCATAACGAAAGGGCAGAAGGGTGAGGCCCTGGCGGACATAGGCAAGATGAAAAACGCCGGAGCCATTGCACTTAGCGAGGACGGCAAGTCCGTCATGAACTCCCAGATAATGCGCCTCGGGATGGAGTACGGAAACGGCTTCGGCCTCAAGTGCCTCTGCCACTGCGAGGACATAAACCTCGCGGACGGCGGCTGCGTGAACGAGGGCTTCAACTCAACCATGACCGGCCTCAAGGGAATCCCCAGGGCCGCAGAGGACATCATAATCTCAAGGGACATCTGTCTTGCGGAAAGCATCGGCTGCCCCGTGCATATCTGCCATGTATCCACATGGTCCGGCGTGGAAATCATACGCGCGGCCAAGGTCAGGGGTGTGAAGGTCACGGCGGAAACGTGCCCTCATTACTTCGCCCTTACGGATGACTGCATAACCTCGTTCAACACTTTCACCAAGGTTAATCCTCCAATCCGCGAGGAGAAGGACAGGCAGGCCATAATCCGCGGCCTCAAGGACGGCACCCTGGACTGCATAGTAACGGACCATGCCCCTCATGCCCTCAAGGACAAGCAGGTGGAGTACAGCCTGGCATCCTTCGGCATAAGCGGCATAGAGACCAGCTTCGCCCTGTCATACACCTATCTCGTAAAGTCCGGCGTCATGACGCTTCCGGAACTCATGCAGAAGATGAGCTATGTTCCGGCCCAGATCTTAAGGCTCGAGGGCGGCGAGATAAAGGAGGGGGCTCCCGCGGACCTCTTCATAGCAGATCTTGATGCCACGTATAAAATAGACAGCTCCGCATTCCTCTCCAAGGGCAAGAACACGCCTTTCATCGGAATGGAGGTTTCCGGCAAGGTCTGCAAGACCTTCATGGACGGCAGGGAGACGTACAGCGAATAGACCGGCTCCGGCTTGCCGGACAAGATGCGGCTTTGTGCAAAATGCACAAACGGCAATCATGACACGCCTGCCACGAACGGAGCCTGGCAGCATAAAAACGGAATCAGGGGCGCAGGCCTCCATCAGGCCTGGCTCTTAAGGAAAATGAATATATAGTGAGAGAAAAGAAGGGTTTGAGAGATGATAGACAGTCTTATAGACAAAATCATTGACCTGCAGAACCCCACGTGCGTGGGGCTGGATACAAGCTTTGAGTATCTTCCGGACGAAATGAAGGAAGACATCTCCACATTTGAGGGAGCCAGCGAGAAGATTGTTGAGTTCAACATGAACATCATAGACGCTTTAAGGGACATAGTTCCGGCCGTAAAGGTTCAGATAGCGTACTATGAGATGTACGGCTATGACGGGCTCAAAGCATTCGCCTACACCCTCAACTATGCCCACGGCGCCGGGATGGCGGTCATAGCGGACTGCAAACGCAATGACATAGGCAGCACAGCTATGGCGTACGCCAGGGCGTACCTTGGCAAGACGGATGTCGGACCCAGAAAAATCAAGTCATATTCAGCTGACATGATCACCGTCAACGGCTATCTCGGCATTGACGGCGTAAAGCCTTTCATGGACAGCGCACGCCAGTATGACAAGAGCATCTTCGTTCTTGTCAAGACATCCAACCCTTCATCCGTGGATCTCCAGAACATGAAGCTGGAGGACGGAAGGTGCGTGTATGAGCGCATGGGCGAGCTTGTCTCCCAGTGGGGCGAGGACAGAATCGGCAAATACGGATATTCGGATGTGGGAGCCGTGGTTGGAGCCACCTTCCCTGAAGAGGCTGCCAAGCTCCGCAAAGAAATGCCCCACACATTCTTCCTCATTCCCGGATACGGCGCGCAGGGAGGAAGCGGCGATACTGTGAAGGCATGCTTTGATGAGCACGGCCTGGGCGGCATTGTGAATTCCTCCAGAGGAATCATCTGCGCATACAAGAATCCCAAATACTCCGGCATGACTTACAAGGATGCAGCCAGGGCCGCATGCCTTGACATGCAGGCGGACCTTCTCGGAGCCATCGGCAAAATCGGCAGATAACCGACCTTGTCATTAACCGGACCATTAACCGGACCATTAACCGGACCATTAACCGGACCATTAACCGGACCATTAACCGGACCATATTCCCACAGCAACAGCAGGAAACCGTACTTAATGAAAGACCTCAGCGCAACCGTCTTGAGAAACGCCCCTGTGGCGGAAAACATCTATGAGATGACACTGTCCCTTGCAGAAGATATCGGCCCCATAAAAGGAGGCCAGTTTCTTTCTGTCTCAACAGGCGAAGCAGACCAGCTTCTGCGCCGCCCCTTCGGCGTGCTCAAAAGCACGGGCACAGAGGTCAGCATAGGATACCAGATAAAGGGGGCCGGCACCCAGGCTCTTTCCAGGCTCAAGCCCGGCAAAGAGGTCATGGTCCTTCTGCCCCTCGGCAACGGCTTCAGCCTGGACGGATACTCAAAAATTGCCGTCATAGGCGGAGGCGCAGGCATCTTCCCGCTTATTGCCACAATCTCTCAGAATTACAATGAGAAGGATTTCTTCTCATACATAGGCTTCAGAAACGCCAAAGCGGTCTGCTACACGCAGGAGCTCTCAAAATCCAGAAAGCTCACCATATCCACGGATGACGGCTCATACGGCGTTCACGCCAACGCAGTCCAGACCTTCATGGCAGACCAGAAAAACCTGGATTTGGACTGCATAATAGCCTGCGGGCCCGTGCCTATGCTGAAGGCCCTCAGTTCAGCTCTCACAGAATCCGGATGCCCCGTGCCCTGCTTTGCAAGCATGGAGGAGCGCATGGGCTGCGGAATAGGGGCATGCCTCGCATGCGTCTGCAAGGGTGCGGACGGAGGTAACCTGCGGGTTTGCAAGGACGGCCCTGTCTTTGACATCAAAGACCTTGCTTTGTAATGAATGGGGTGAAAATATGGCAGATTTAAGAGTAAATCTCTGCGGAAAGAAACTAAAGAACCCCGTCATTGCGGCAAGCGGAACGTTCGGTTTCGGCAAAGAGTACAACGAGATTTATGACATCTCACTTCTTGGCGGCATAAGCTCCAAAGGGCTCACATTAAAGCCCCGCCTCGGCAACGCCACTCCAAGGATTGCGGAGGGCAGAAGCGTCATCCTGAACGCCGTAGGATTGCAGAATCCCGGAGTGGAAGAGTTCATCCGCGAGGACCTTCCCTTCCTCAAGAGCAAGGACGTGTGCATAATAGCCAACGTTGCCGGAGCATCCTACGAGGATTATGAAAACATCTGCGCAAGGCTGGACGGCCTCGCAGATATCATTGAGCTCAACATATCATGCCCCAATGTCAAGCAGGGCGGAATGGCGTTCGGCATCAAGCCTGAGACAGTGCAGGAAGTCACCAGGGTCTCCAAGGGAGCCCTTTCCAAAACTCCTCTCATGGTCAAGCTTTCCCCCAACGTGGAGAGCATAATCAGGAACAGCCAGGCGGCGCAGAACGGCGGAGCGGACGCCATATCCCTTGTGAACACCTTTACGGGAATGGTTATAGACGCGGAGAGGCGCAGGCCGGTCCTTGCCAACAATACAGGCGGGGTTTCCGGAGCGGGCATAAAGCCCATAGCTCTTCGCATGGTGTACGAGGCGGCCCATTCGGTCAGCATTCCTGTAGTGGGAATGGGAGGCATCATGACGGGCCTGGATGCCATAGAGTTCATGATGGCCGGCGCATGTGCCGTGCAGGTCGGAACAGCCAATTTCGCAGACGCCAACGCAATGCCCCGAATAATCTCAGAGATGGACGCATGGCTGGATTCCCACGGAGTAAAGGATGTCAGCGGCATCGTGGACACCCTGAAGCTCAACTGAAGCCCCGGCTGTTTTACGGCATTGGGGGCGCAGTATAACGCAATCAGCCGGGCGCACATCGTGCGCCCGCAACTATGCAAAAGGCCGGATGAAAGGCCGTTCGCAGGAGAGTTAATATGGATTACAAGAGAGAGTTCATCAGGTTCATGTATGAGAGCGGCGTGCTCACATTCGGAGACTTCACATTGAAGAGCGGCAGGAAGGCCCCGTATTTCATCAACACAGGCAATTACAGGACAGGAGAGGAGCTTGCCACATTGGGCAAGTATTATGCCGCATGCATAGAGGACAACGGAATAGAGGGAGACACTCTTGTCGGCCCTGCGTACAAAGGGATTCCCCTTGCTGTGGCCGCCGCCGTAGCCCTTTGGAACAACTACGGAAAGAGCCTCAACTACTGTTTTGACAGGAAGGAAGTCAAGGATCACGGCGAGGGCGGCATGTTTGTGGGCAAACAGCTTGAAGACGGCGAAAGGGTCATCATAATAGAGGACGTCATGACATCCGGCAAGGCTCTCAGAGAGCTTCTTCCCAAGATCCAGTCTTCCGCCAAAGTGCGGATAGCCGGCATGGTAATCTCCGTGGACAGGATGGAAAAAGGCCTGGAGAGTGGGCTTTCCGCAGTGCAGGAAGTGTACAGGGACTTCGGCGTGAAGGTATATCCCATTGTAACAATTGAGGATATTATTTCGGCCATAGAGGACGGCGTAATCGGCGGCAAGGAGTACCTTCCCAGGATGCTTGAGTACCGCGAGCAGTACGGTGTTAAGTAAACGCCCGTGTCCGGGCCCGCTGAACAGCTTAAGAATACAGAAAAGGCAGGAGCTAAGCTTCCTGCCTTTTTAAGCAACTAAGGTATTGGCCGGACGAATATTAAAGGACGTCCCCAAGAAGGTCGTTCATGTCATACTTTCCGGCGGGCTTGCCTGCCATCCAGACGGCAGCCTTTACGGCGCCGGCTGCGAAGACGCGCTTGGACCTGGCGGAATGGGAGAGGGTAATTATCTCATCCTCACCGGCGAACATGACTTCATGCTCTCCCACGATTGTGCCGCCGCGGACGGCATGGATGCCTATCTCGTTTCCGCGCTTGCCGACCTGGCCCTCACGGCCGTTCATGTATTCCCTTGATCCGCCGTACACTTCGTTTATGCTGTCTGCAAGCATGAGTGCGGTGCCGGAAGGGGCGTCCTTCTTCTGGTTGTGGTGCATCTCTATGATTTCCACGTCAAAGGCATCGCCGAGAACTGAAGCAGCCTCTTTTACAAGCTTTACAAGGAGGTTGATTCCGAGGGAGAAGTTGGCAGTGCGGAAGACAGCGGTCTTTTCGGAGGTCTCGTCTATGGCCTTAAGGTCCTCTTCCGTGTATCCTGTGGTGGCCAGAACGAGGGGAACTTTCTTCTCTGCAGCCCATGCGAGCTCGCTCTTAAGGACTGCGGGGGAGGAGAAGTCTATGACTACGTCCACATCCTCTTTCACATCTTTGAATGAGGCATATACCGGAACTTTTATGGTCTCAGGGGCGTGCAGGTCCACGCCGCACACAACCTCGGCGTCCGGCTCCTGGGATACGAGTGCGTTCACATTGGCGCCCATGTGGCCGCCTATGCCGCAGATAAGGACTTTGATCATATGCCTTTTACCCCCGCGTTCTCAATGGCCTTCTTCAGGATGGCCTTGTGGGCCTCTTCAAGCTCCGTTAAGGGTGCTCTGGGAACTCCTGCGTTGAAGCCTATCATGTTGTACGCAGCCTTTACGGGAATGGGGTTGACTTCTATGAAGCATGCGTCTTCCAAAGGAAGGATGAAGTCCTGGACCTCGTTGGCCTCCTTGAGCCTGTTCTGCTTTACGAGGGTCCACATCTTCTTCATATGGGCGGGAGCTATGTTGGATGCGACGGAGATGAGCCCTGCGCCTCCGATTGCAAGCATGGGAAGATTGAGGAAATCCTCTCCGGAGAAGAGGTCCATCTTTCCGCGGATCCTGCGCATTGTCTCAACGACCTGCGCCATGTTTCCGCTGGCCTCCTTGATGCCTGCCATGTTGGGGATGTCGCAGAGTCTTTCGGCTGTCTCGGGCATGAGGTTCACAGACGTCCTGGAGGGCACGTTGTATGCTATAACCGGAACGGTGACTGAGTCGCAGATGGCCTTGTAGTACAGGTACAGTCCGTTCTGGGTGCATTTGTTGTAATACGGGGTCACGGCCAGGATGCCGTCCGCCCCGAGCTGCTGCGCGCGGATGGAGGCAGCCACAGCCTTTTTTGTGTCATTGCTGCCCGTGCCGATTATGACCTTCATTCTGCCAGCAGTCTTCTGCACCGCATATATGATGGTGTCGCGCTTTTCCTCCTCGGTCATGGTGGCGGGCTCGCCTGTCGTGCCGAGCACAATGATTGCGTCCGTTCCGCCGGCTACCTGGTACTCTATCATCTTTCCCAGTTCATCGAAGTTCACGCCCTTCTCATTGAACGGTGTGACCATCGCCGTGCCGATTCCTTCAAAAAATCCTGTCATAAAATATCCTTCCAAACCGGATGTGTCCGGTATCTGACTTAAATATATCCGCCGCCTGCAATGAAGCGGCCCTGCAATGGGCCGCCCATATGGCGGCTTTAAACTTAGCTTTCACTTAGTCCATGTAGCCCTTGGCGCAGAGAAGCTCCGCAAGAAGGACTGCTCCGCCGGCGGCGCCCCGAAGGGTGTTGTGCGAGAAGCCTATGAACTTGTAATCGAAGAGGTTGTCCTCACGGAGCCTTCCGGCGCATACGGCCATGCCGCCCTCCAGGTTCCTGTCCAGCGCGGGCTGGGGCCTGTTGTCTTCCTCAAAATAATGTATGAACTGCCTGGGAGCGTGGGGAAGGTCCAGCTTCTGAGGCTCTCCGGAAAACTCCTTCCAGGCTTCAAGGATCTCTTCCTTTGTGGGCTTGTTCCTGAACTTCACGAAGCATGCCGCCGTGTGTCCGTCTGAAACGGGCACCCGCAGGCACTGAGCCGTGATCCTGGGCTCTGTGGCGGGAACTATCTCGTCTCCAACGATTGTTCCCCAGATCTTGAGGGGCTCTTTTTCGCTCTTTTCCTCTTCTCCGCCGATGTAGGGGATGACGTTGTCTATGATCTCGGGCATCGTCTTAAAAGTCTTTCCGGCGCCGGATATGGCCTGGTACGTGCAGACTGCGCAGGACTCTATGCCGAATTTCCTCAGGGGGTTGAGGAGAGGAACGTAGGACTGGAGGGAGCAGTTGCTCTTCACGGCAATGAACCCGCGCTTCGTGCCGAGGCGCTTTCTCTGGGCGGGAATGATGCTAAGGTGGTCCGCGTTTATTTCGGGAATTATCATGGGAACGTCCGGCGTGAACCTGTGTGCCGAGTTGTTGGATACGATGGGGCATTCTGCCCTGGCGTACTTTTCCTCAAGGGCCCTTATGTCCGCCTTGGGCATGTTCACGGCGCAGAAGCAAAAGTCCACCTGAGAGGCGACTTTCTCCACGTCATCCGCGTCCTGGACCACCATGTCCGCAAACTTCTCCGGCATGGGATCCGAAAGGTTCCACATCTTAATTGCGTCCCTGTATTTCTTTCCGGCAGACCTTGAAGAGGCCGCAAGGACCTTGACTTCAAACCAGGGATGGTCTTCAAGCAGGAGCAGGAATCTCTGCCCTACCATGCCGGTCGCGCCAATGACTCCCACATTGAACTTTCTCATCTTGACACTCCTTCAGGCTCCTTTTCGCACGGCCCTTTTCTAAGGCCCGTTTTGCGTGCAGGTGCCGGCATATGCTCAATCCAGCCGCCATTAAAACAGCGCCGGAAGCCTGTTTTCCGCCGGAAAACAAAACATCCGGCAAGCGTCTGCGCGCTGCCGGACTGACATGGGTCATAAATCCTTTGTGGCAATTAGCGCAACGCTCCAGGCGACAGTCACACAGGTATTGTCCTGTGCGCCCGGCAAGGCTCCAAGGGAGGATGCCTGCCTCGGCGGGGGTGCCCTTTCGCCGGGCGGCAGCGGGATTCCCTTCAATCCCTGAAAATTGCCAGCCGGTTACTCATGCCCGTCCGCTCCTCTAATTTGCATGCATATAATAGCACAGCAGATTGAGTATGTAAAGAAATTTCACACGGGCGAATCATTATTTTGCTCCGGCTTCAGCCGGGCTTTTTCCGGTAAGGCAGGGCCGCTTTGCGCAGGGAATACACACTGTTTTTGTGCATTATGCACAGAAAGGAAAGGATGATATCCGACAGAGTGCCGTTTAAATCCATATTAAGGTGCAAGGGGATTTGGATAAAATATCTTGGTGAAATAAGTTGTAATTCTTTGGGGCTTGCGGTATAATGGGAAAGTTGAAAGCATAAAGGAAAGCAGCATATGGCATTTAACATGAACGGTCTGGACGGGCATGAGCTGTCGGCCGGCGATTACACAAGAACGATGATTCCGGAAGGAAGATGGAGCGACACCTGGCAGGTGTTCAAATCCAACTTCGGCAAGACGGTTCTCATCAACCTCGTGATGCTCGTAACCTTCATCCCCTCCATAGTCATAATGTACTTCCGTGCCTACTATATCTCATGGATGTACTCAATAGGTTCCGTGAACCACACAATGGTCTACCCCTTCACATCGTACACGGCGGGATTGGAGCAGAACATCGTGTTCTATGCGGATCTCATTTTCTATGCCCTGCTTGTCATATCCATGCTCATATTTGCCGTGGGAGTCTCGGGCGGAGCCTATTCGTTCCTCAAGCTTATCAACACCCATGGCGATTTCACATTCAAGGGATTTTTCCACGGCGTGAAGAAGACGTACTTCAACTGTCTCTTCCCGATGCTGATTTTCATGATATTCGTATACGGCATGGTGATTGTAGGCGACTGGCGCGCCGTCATGGCGGCCAACGGCATGAGGCTCGGCGGGGTCACCACCGGATACGTGTTCCTGATAATTTTCACCGTCCTTGCAGGCGTCTACGCCCTGTGGCTTATAGGCACCGGAGTGACGTACAGGCTTCCTTTGGGGCAGCTCCTCAAGTACAGCCTGTTCATGGTGATGGGCACACCGCTCCAGACAATCGTGATGATTGCCTTCGCGTTCATTCCCCTCTGGCTGTACATGCTGAGCTATCTGTGGTCTTTCATGGCCATCATAATGCTCATCGTATACATTTTCCTGGGCTTCACCTTCACGATGATCTCGTGGATGGGGTTCACGCAATGGGGCTTCGACCAGTACACCAATCCGCAGGCCGCGGTTGACAGGGCTCAGGCAGAGGCTGAGAAGCGGGCGGCGGAAAAGGCCCTTGAGGATTCCAAGAATCCCGAGATACGCAGAAGAGAGCTCCTCGCCTCCGGCAAGAGCGACCTCCTTTCCCGCGGCATTCTGCCCATAGCCGACTCTGAAACAATCACAACCATGGGCAGGGAGATCACGAGGTCCGGCATAGCGAAGGCGCAGGCGGACAGGACGGCCCTCACAGCAACGGTCATGGCATATGAGAAGAAGCATATGAAGGACCATGACATCGTTGAGTACAACAAGCTCTTCGCAACCCGTGAGAAAGTCTATGTGGCCACGGACAAGAAGGGCAAGAAAAAGAAGATCAGCCAGTCCAATCTTCTCGGGTACGAGTGATTATGCCGGGTGCATACAGCGCGCTGGGCAGTGTGTTTGAATTATTGAACGATGACTGCGGCTATGATTCATGGTCGCAGTATTTGCTACACAAAATAGCCGGGCTTCTGCCTGCCGCAAGCCCGAAGGTCCCTTTGTGCGGAGTGGACATAGGCTGCGGGAACGGATACTTCACCCGCGCCTTCTCCAAAGCCGGCTACTCCATGACGGGCATGGACATATCCGGCGAGATGCTTTCCAAAGCCCAGGACATATCCCTCAAAGAAGGCATCCGCGCCCGGTACATACAGGGCGATATAGCTTCTTTCCGTCTTCCCGCAAAGCAGGACTTCGCCCTGGCAATTAACGACTGCCTCAACTACGTTCCTCCGGAAAAGCTTCATGCGGCATTTTCCCATGTTGCAGGCGCGCTCCGCAAGGGAGCCCCGTTCATCTTTGACATAACCGCCCCCGAAGCCCTTATGGAGCAGGACAGACAGGTATATATGGATGACAGGCCGTCCGTCACCTGCATATGGTACAGCGAGGCCCAGGAAGGCAATAAGGCCATAGTCACGGACGTCACGGTCTTTTCCAAAGCCCCGGACGGAAGATATGCGAGAAGGGACGAGAGGCAGACGAGATACATGCATACGGACGGGGATATACTGGATGCGCTTGCATCCTGCGGGTTCTCCGCCATAGAAGACAAACTGCCGGACGAGGTTGCCGGCAAGAGGCTGAACTACATATGTACAAAATTGTGAACAAACTGTATAAGGCACTGATTCTCGGAGGGGACGTTTCCCTTTCCGTGCTGGACACGAAGCAGCTGGTGCAGGACGGCAGGGACATCCACAAGCTGGATGACAGGCAGGCCGAGCTTCTGGGCGGTTTGCTTACCGCCGGTGCATACATGGCCGGATGCCTCAAGAGCGACCAGGGCGCGATATCCATTACCATAAAGTCCAATGAAAATTCCGCCTCGGCATCCGTTTCCGGCGACGTCAACGGCCACATAAGAGGCTACATAGAGGGAGAGGGCCTCAAGGGCGGCACTATGAACGTCATTAAGGAAGACGGCTTTTTCCGCCCCTTCAACGGCATCTGCGAGCTGAAGTCCGACGACATCTCAGAGAACCTCATGCAGTATTTCCAGATGAGCGAGCAGATAGACACGGCCGTATGGATCCGCACAAAAGTCACGGACGGCGAGTGCGAGTACGCGGGGGGCGTGGTCATGCAGATAATGCCGGGCGCAAAGGAAGAGAGCATGCAGGCCGCTGAAGACCTCATGCAGAGAATCTCCGCCGAGGAGTTCTCCGGCGCAGACGAGATCATACGCAAATACTTCCCGGACATAGAGAAGCAGAACCTCTATATCCTCTTCCCGGAGTACAGGTGCAACTGCTCCCGCAAAAAGATTGCGGACATCATAGTATCCTTAGGGCCCGAAGAGGCCGGGAGCATAATAGACGAGTGCGGCAAGATTTCCGTCCACTGCCATTACTGCAACAAGGACTACGTCTTCAACTACAACGACGTTGAGCGTCTTTTTGCCAGGAAGTGAGGCCAAGAACCTTGAATGGGCCAAATGAACGCATACGGGCCATATGAAGGCTTGTACGGCCGTATCATTTCCGTGTGCCGTCCACCGGTAAATGCGTGGAAGCGCCATACTGCCGCTCCAATGAGCCGGACGGCGCATGTTCCGGCCCTGACCCCATATCCGCGGCATAATCCCTCACCGATTATTGCAAATACGGCATATTGCCGTTCCGATTTCCTTAAGCGGCAGGCTGCCGCTTGCAAACCCAGACCAGATGAAGAAAACTTACCAGATAGATTTCAGCGATGACAGGCTGCTCAGTGTTGCGGACAATCTGTTCGACGAGGGCAGATACGTGGAGGCATTGAGAATCCTCAACAAGAACGCATCTCTCAACGGAAACGATGAGGAGAGTTATTTCATGTACGCCGAAATCTATGACGAGCTGGACCTGCAGGACAAGGCCATACACAACCTGTTCAAGTCCCTGGATTATTCGGACAGGGAAGACCCGGCGGAATGCTACAAGGGCCTATCCATATGCTACATGAACGTCGGGGACAGGAAGATGTGCTCATACTACTACAGCATGTACCTGGAAAAGGGCGGAGACACCGATCCGGACGAGAATATGGATGACGTCGTGGACTTCATACAGGCTGATCTGAAAAAGAAACCTCTGAAATTCGTGTACCCGCCGGAGATAGCGGACTTCACGGACGAGTTCGACAAAGGCGTGATGCAGGCAATGGATGACAAGACGGACGAGGCCATGGAGACTTTCGGCCAGATTCCGGAGGGAAACAGCCTGTATGTCAACGCGCGCATGAACATCGCAACATGCCAGCTCATGCAGGGCAATCCGGACGCCGCGAAGAAGGAATGCCTGAGAATTCTTGACAAGGATCCGTACAACCTGCTGGCGCTCATAAACCTTGGCAACGTATACATTGAGAAAAAGCAGTACAAGCAGGCCAAGAAACTTGCGCAGAAGCTGCAGACATTCCATACGGACAACAGGGAGGAGTTGTACAAGATAGCCACCATATACTGCGAGACGGACATGCACAAGGAAGCGTATGACTGCTTCACATACATGATGGAAGAGCTGGACGTGCACCATCTCAACGTGCTGTATTACCGGGCCATAGCCGCCTTTAACGCAGGAATGGGCCAGGAGGCTATGGACGCCATCAGCCTGGCAATGGACATTTTCCCGGTATCCGTAGTCATACTCTACACCAAGGCCGTGATATACGAGGCCGTAAAGTCGGAGCAGTATTTTGAGATGGACTATTCCTTCGGACTGCCGGAAGACATGACGAACGAGTACAAGGCATTGCTTCTGATGTTCATGACCATATCCAGGACCAAAGCGGTGCAGTGCTACAAGAATACGGAAATTCTGGACGTGATTTTTTGGTGCTTTGACGGAGAGTACATGGAGGACCGGACCGAAGCGCAGGACGCAGCCCTTTCCGTGTGCGTCAAGATAGGGGAGTACGACATAGTCCGTGATTTCCTTCTGGAGCGCAGGATTGCGAACAAGGTGAAGATGAACGCTCTCATACAGCTTGCCCAGCGCAATGTGGATGAGTCGTACGGCATTGTGATTTCGGACATCATGTTCCGCGTCGTCTACATGAAGGTCTCAATAGGCAGAAGGAAGCGCAGCAATTTCCTTGAGGCGTACGGAACCATCACGGCCAGATTCTCTTTCATAGACGAAAACCTGGGAGCCATGATGATGCCCGTCGTTGAGAAGGTGTACAGGCGGATGGAGCTCATGGAAATCCTGGACCAGAGCGAAGACACAAGGACTCTGGGCATGGTCATGTACTGCCATTGCGGGCTCGGCTTCAATAAGATAGACTTCGAGACAATGGCCTCAATCGTGGGCACGGACAAGTCCAAAGTGAGCAGGCTCATGAAAACCATAGGTGTGATATGATAGTATACGATTTTGACGAGATGTTCGACAAGCGCCTGACCAGATACATCTCCGAAAACAAGGACAAGTACACAGAGGAGGAATGGGAGGGCCGGATTCCGCAGCTGTATGACAGGTTCGGCGACACGCCCCTCAAGGCCATAGGCACCACGCCGCGCCTTTACTACGCCTCCATGAGCGATGACGAAATCATCAGGTGCCTCAGGGCCCATATCCGCGAGAACATTCCCGTCTCCAGTTTTCTGTGCCTGGAGATCCAGAAGCGCGGCATTGCGGACAAAATCATGCCCCTTCTGGACGGATCCCCGGACGAGCAGATAATGGCGATGAACCTTTTGGGAGACCTGGACGAGGCAATATCCCGCTACCTTGACATCCTCGTGCGTTCTGATGACGACGAGGTCAAGGAGCGCGCCAGCGAGCTCATAAAGTCCAAGGCGGACCTGGTTGCGGACGCCGCCATAGCCAACTACCGCGCCGGAAAAGCGCGCGAATACATGCTTGACATCCTGTCCCGCTCCGTGCGCCGCAGAGACGATATTTTCCGCATACTCATAGACGAATTCCGCACCGAGTCCGAAAACATCCCCCTGAAGGCAGCCCTTCTTGCAGCCTACGGAGACGAGCGCGCCCTGCCGTACCTTCTCGACCGCATTGAGGAGGAGGGCATCTCATACATAGACTTCCGCGAGCTCAAATTCGCAATCGAGTCCCTCGGCGGCTCATACGACACCGTGCGCGATTTCTCCGATGACCGCTATTACGAGATCATCAAGGCCCACGACAACACCGAGAACCTCAACATCTTCGGCGATGCCAGCGACAACGGCCAGGACATCTCTTAAGCGCAGTTTCCGGCACGGATTTTGAACCGTCCCTTATCTGGCTCCTGAGTGCCGGATATATTTTGCCGGCCCCCATGCAGGGCCGCAGCTATTCACCAGGACACAGCCGCCATGACACTTGATGATGAATGCCGGGACTGCCTGTACGGCAGCCAGACCAAAAAAGCTGAAGCTATAGACACGGACAAGGAAAGGCTGGCGCTCTTCAAAAAAGAGGCCCGCCTTGTCTGCGACTCCGCTCCGGAATCAAGCTGCGCCCCGCTGCTTTGCAGAGACCTCAACCTTCTTCACGGAAGGATTCTCGGCATCCCCCTGGACTACACCAAAGAGAAGAAGATGTTCAATACGCGCCTTCTGGAAATGGAGGACGCCATTCACGCATCCATCCGGGAATCGGAAGACCCTTTGAAAGAGGCCCTCAAATACGCCATGGCCTCCAATTACATAGACTACGCCCGCATATACAATCTGGACAAGGGAGCGGTGGAGCTTGTGATCCAGGCGGCAAAGGAAAGCCGTGTGGACGGGACCGTGTATGCGAGATTCCGCAAAGACCTCTCTAACGCCAAAACCCTGTGCTATCTCCATGACAACTGCGGGGAGATAGTGCTGGACAAGATTCTCATACGCATCCTGAAGGAGCAGTATCCGGCCTTAGAGATAACCTCGGTTGTGCGCGGCAAGCCCGTCATAAACGACGTTACGGAAGAGGACGCAAGAGACATTGGCCTCTGCGCTCTGGCAAAAGTCATTGGCAACGGCACGGATGTTCCCGGCACGCCCCTTGGCGAAATCTCCGCAGAGACTCTGGACGTTCTTGCCCACAGCGACATCATCTTCTCCAAAGGGCTGGGAAACCTCGAGACCTTGTACGGCGAAGGATACAGCGCGTATTACTGCTTCTGCTGCAAGTGCAATCATATATCCGGCCGCTTCAACATCCCCCTCTGGTCTGCGGCCATTGTGGCTGAATAATCCCCGGCGGCCCCCACGCAGGGCCAGGAGCCACGGCAAGCCGGATTAAGCCGGATCAAAGCCGGATTGAATGGACTCGCTCATAAACAAATGTTTCATAACCAATCCATTCAAAAAAACCGGTTACTATTCACGGGGTTGTATAATTTGCCTCCAAGCCAATTCTTGCGGGTAAAG
>JAJPZA010000057.1:0-3453 GCA_021204625.1 Clostridia bacterium
ACTATATCTTCGATTATATGTCAATTGTATCCACACTGTGCAAAAGGGGGCTTTAAAATTTAAGCAGTATGCGCTTTGAGCATTGCGCATTCGGAAGCAGACAGATAAGGAGAATAGAATGAGCAAAGATAATAAAGACAGGAGCAAGACCGGCAGGCTTGTCTGCATCATCTGCACGGTGGTTATACTTGTGGCGGTTATCGTCCTCAATGTGCTTGTCGGGGTCTTTTCGGAGACCATAGACAAGTTCGTCGTGGGATACAAGGACTCCACATCCGCGCAGACCGGAGATGACGGCGAAGAGACAGACAGCGGCCCTACAGGCCAGGAGGTAGCGGAGCAGATACAGCAGGAAGGCACCGTTCTCGTGAAGAATGACAACTCCACTCTGCCCCTTTCCAAGAGCATAACAAAAGTCAACGTGTTCGGATGGGACTGCGTGGACTGGGTAATCTCGGGCTCCGGCTCGGGGCAGGTTAAGTTCGTGAACGGAACTTCAGTGGACCTTCTCGGAGCCCTCACGGCATACGGCATCTCATACAACACCGAGATTACAGACATGTACTCAAGCTTCCAGTCCGTGAGGGAGTATTCGGACCACGGCGGGCAGTACAACGGATCCACGGGCTCACTAAACTGCTACAATTACCAGTTCTCCAGGCTGTATGAGCCCTTAATTTCAGACACCAATTATTACACCAATTCGCTTCTGGACAACGCCAAATCATACTCGGACACGGCCTTGGTCTGCATAGGCAGAACTTCCGGCGAGTCCAACGATTCCCCCAAGGTCCAGTACAAGCGCACCACAAAGAACGGGGAAATCACAGAGGATGACACCCGCACGTACCTTGAGATATCCACGGAAGAGGAGGAGCTCCTCAAGTATGTGGGCGCCAATTATGCCAACGTCATCGTGCTGGTCAACAGCACCAACGTCATGGAGCTCGGCTTCATGGATGAAATAGAGGGCCTGGACGCATGCCTCATCGTGTCCACTACGGGCACGTACGGCGCGAACGTCATCCCCGAGATCCTATACGGAGACGTCACCCCTTCCGGCAGAACGGCGGACACCTGGGCGTATGACCTTTCAACTTCCTCCACGTACGCCAACACCGGATCCGGAGACGAGTACACCAACTTCTACTCCAATGGCTCCGGCCTGTATCCCACAAACGAGTCATACGGCAACGTGGGAAGCGGCGCCCCGTCATATTACGGCGTGGCGTATGAGGATTACCAGGAAGGCATATATGTCGGATACAAGTGGTATGAGACCGCGGATGCGGAAGGCTTCTGGGACACGCAGTACGCAAAGGATCTCTGGGGCATAGAGAACGGCTACGAAGACGTCGTCCAGTATCCCTTCGGATACGGCCTCTCATATACGGATTTCAGCTGGTCCGTTAAAAGCGTCTCTCCCGCAAGCGGCAGCGAGCTCACGGAAAACGGCACGATAACCGCAGAGGTCACCGTAAAGAACACAGGCTCATATGCCGGCCAGGACACGGTGGAACTGTATTACAGTGCGCCGTACACAGAGAACGGAGTGGAGAAGGCGGCCGTGAACCTCGGCGCGTACGCCAAGACCGGAACCCTTGAGCCCGGTGAGGAAGAGACCGTTGCCCTCACAATGGACGTCCGTGACATGGCCTCCTATGACTGCTACAACTTAAGCGGAGCCGTAGGCTCAGACGGCGGATACGTCCTTGAGAAAGGAGACTACACCCTCACCCTTCGCACGGACGCCCACACAGTGGCCGCAGACAGGTTCGCGGAGGAAGACACGGACAGTGCCACAATAACCCTCACGGCGTCAGATGACATCGTGTACAACACGGATGATGCAACAGGCAGCCAGGTGTCCAACGTCTTCACAGGAACCACAGCAACAGACGGCGTGGCAATAGACGGAAACTCAGACGGCACGGCTAACATCACATACCTCACCCGTTCAGACTTCACAGACACTTTCCCCGCAAAGATGACCGCTGCCCGTGAAATAACAGACGCGGTAAAGAAATACAACACCTATTCGCAGGCTCTTGCCACAGAGTGGGACACATCCCATGCCACATCAGAAAGCGTCACGTTCGGAGACTCAACCCAGGGCGGAGACATTGCGTCCAAGGACGGCAAGACGTACACGCTTACGGACCTCGGAAACATAATCGCCCAGAATTATGACGCGGAGGAGTGGGAAGGCGTCCTCAACCGCATAACTTCAAAGGAGATGCAGGACCTTGTCCTTCACGGCTACACAAAGACGGCTGCCATATCCTCCATCGGCAAGCCCAAGACGGCGGACTATGACGGCCCCAACCAGATAGGCAGCTTCGTCTCCAGCTACAACAAGGCCACAGGCTTCAGCGCCATAGTCCTTGCCCAGACCTGGAACACGGACCTCGCAACGGAGATGGGACTCATCGTGGGCGAAGAGTGCGCCACGAACGGCATCAACGGCTGGTACGGCCCGGCATGCAACATACACCGTTCCCCCTTCGGAGGCAGAAACTATGAGTATTACTCTGAGGATGCCCTTCTTTCCGGACAGATGTGCGCAAACACCGTGGCCGCGGCAAAGAACAAAGGCGTGTTCTGCTATCTGAAGCATATGTGCCTGTATGAGAGCGAATCCGGCCGGGACGGCATGTACACCTGGCTCACGGAGCAGGCTCTCCGCGAGATATACATCAGGCCCTTCGAGATAGCCGTCAAGGAAGGCGGAGCCACCGGCATCATGTCATCATACGGCCGCATCGGCGCCGTATGGACCGGCGGCAGCGAAGGCCTTCTCACGGATGTCCTCAGAAATGAATGGGGATTCAGCGGAGCCGTAATCACGGACTATGCGGACCACCAGGAATACATGAACGGAGACCAGATGATCCGCGCGGGAGGAAACCTCTGGATGGACGGCTGGCTTTCCAACGGCTCATTCCAGTATGACACCACATCCAACGCATTCAACATTGCCCTCCGCAACGCCACAAAGGGAGTCGTATACATGTGGGCCAACGCCCTCTGGACAAACGCCGATTACAACGCAAAGGTAGCCTCCGGCGAAATCTCAGGCACCATAACCCAGGTGACCGAATCCGAGCTCAACTTCCGCTGGTACATCCCCGTGCTCGTTGTCGTGGACGTCCTTGTAATCGCGGGCTGCGCCATTTGGATCTGGCGCCGTTTCTTCCGCAAACCCAAAGCATGATACACCCTTAGCACTTTGATACAACAGATTGGCCCGGCATCCAATGCCGGGCTTTCTGTACTCAGATGCCATATCCAAAATTGGATTTAATACCCACAAAGGAATGGGAGTATATCCCAAACAAGAGCGGATGAGACACCCAAAGGCCTGGGCTGTTTCGCAAACAGGAGCGGATGACAGCCAAAGGCCCGTGGCTGTTTCGCAAACAAGAGCGGATGTCACTCATAGGATCGTGGCTG
>JAJPZA010000057.1:3553-6728 GCA_021204625.1 Clostridia bacterium
ACATGAGTGGATGACACCCATAGGCCCGTGGCTGTTTCGCAAACAAGAGCGGATGAGACACCCAAAAGCCTGGGCTGTTTCGCAAACAGGAGCGGATGTCTCCCATAGGCCGGGGCTGTTTCGCAAACATGAGTGGATGACACCCATAGGCCCGTGGCTGTTTCGCAAACAAGAGCGGATGAGACACCCAAAAGCCTGGGCTGTTTCGCAAACAAGAGCGGATGACATCCAAAGGCCCGTGGCTGTTTCGCAAACAGGAGTGGATGTCACCCAAAGGCCCGGGGTTGTTTCGCAAACAAGAGCGGATGGGTCCCAAAGACCAGGGCTATATCCCAAACAAGAGAGGATGATTTTCACAGCCAGGGGATATATCCGGAATAACAGTATCAGATGGCCGTACAGCCCTCAGAATGAGCGGTTTGGATGAGTTTCAAATGGATTGCATCTGCAATCTGTGAAGGTCATAATCGTTTGACAATCTCCACACAAAAGCTTAATATGAACATATCACCCTCGGTGAGATAATGAGAGAACAGGAAAAAAGAGGCGGAATATGGAAGACGTAGGGAATCTTCAGACAGCAAGGCTAAGCATAAAGCTTTTGGACGCCACATTGAGAGACGGCGGGCTTGTGAATTCATTCTATTTCACGGATGACTTCGTCCGTGCCCTGTACAAGGCAAATATTGCATCCGGCGTGGATATAATGGAGTTCGGGTACAAGTGCTCGGAGAAGCTCTTTGACGTCACCAAGTTCGGCAAGTGGAAGTTCTGCAAGGAAGAAGACATCAGGGACATTGTCGGGAACAATGATTCGGACATGAAGATCTCCGTAATGGGTGATGTCGGCAGAGTGGATCTGGAGCATGACATCATTCCCAAAAAGGAATCTGTCATAGACCTGTACAGAATAGCCTGCTATGTGAACCAGGTGCCCACAGCCATTGAGATGATCAATTACTGCCATGACATGGGATACCAGACATCCTGCAACATAATGGCCATCTCCAAGAACCAGGAATCAGACCTTAGAAATGCCTTGGAAGAGATAGGCAAGTCTGCCGTGGACATGGTATATATAGTGGATAGCTTCGGCGCCCTGTATCCGGAAGAGATTCGCCGCGTCGCGGACATGTACCTTGAGATCATAAACGGCAAGTACGGCAAGCAGGTAGGCATCCATGCCCACAACAACCAGCAGCTTGCCTTCGCCAATGAGATAGACGCCCTTGCTCAGGGAGTCAACTACGTGGACGGCACAGTGAACGGCCTCGGAAGAGGAGCGGGGAACTGCTTCACAGAAGCTCTCCTCGGATTCCTCAAGAATCCCAGGTACAAGCTGGAGCCCATGCTCAGGTTCATCCGCGAGTATATGGTGCCTCTTAAGAAGAACGGCCTCGTCTGGGGATATGACGTGCCGTATCTCATCACCGGCCTTCTCAACGTTCATCCGTATGCGGCCATAGACTTCATCAAGGCGGACCGCTATGATTACGAAGACTGGATGAACCATCTCATAGGCATAGATTAAAGCCTTCCTGCGGCCGGAAAGGCTGCAAACCAAAATCTGTTTTGAACCGCCCGTATGCATGTCGGCAACCCCTTCGGGGAGATCCACGTTTTTGTTTTTACATACCCGGGTGCGTTCGTATAGAGCCTCCATTATAGTCTGCATGCGGTAACTCCTTGCATTCCAAGGTAAATCCGCGATGTCTGCATTCAACAGGAGGCTCTATCTTTTTGCCAACAAAAGGCCATTGGAAAACCGTCCAGGGAAATCCGGGCGGCTTTTTGCATGCCGGCCGGGATAGCTGGAACATGAATCTGTATGACCGCAGGGTAATGCATGCGCTAAAGAGTGAAGTAAATGACGGAAATGTGTTGACGTACAGGGATGAATTTCCATGGAATGACATGAAATATCATGAAAATTAAAATGTTAACTGCGAACATGAATGTTAATATAGGTGGCAGAATAATGATAAATACTGGTCAGAAAACAAAGATATGTTAATTACTGACGCGGTTAATAGACAAATACAGCAAAGATGATAATTATGTGAAATTTTTTCATTTTACATTGCACAACTGGTTAGTGATTATTTATTATGTCGTGTATATTGCCGTAGTGTATAATTTAGGAATTGTGCGCACTGGCGTTATGAAAGCTGCTATATGGTCCAAGTTTGTGCAAAGTGACAGGTAAGATTGTTTAAAATTTTCCCAGAATGGCACGAATTTGTG
Source organism: Clostridia bacterium (assembly GCA_021204625.1). GTDB lineage: Bacteria > Bacillota > Clostridia > Christensenellales > Borkfalkiaceae > Coproplasma. The sequence continues at coordinate 5,798 of JAJPZA010000057.1, forward strand.
ACACCTTTATCCAAAGGGGCGCGCCCCTTTGGCATGGACTACTGCGTAGTCCATGCATATGCTCTTTTAGCCTTCAAAAAAGCGAATTGAAGCCGAAAAATCGGCTGAAAAACGAGCATGGATACCCTGAAAAAGCATTATAAACTGCTCCGCACGGTTTGGCAGTATGTGCCGGCGGCAGGAGATACACCCGGCAGTATGTGTTTTCTAAAAGACATTGTAACGGGTGCGGTGCCGTGAAAATATGCGGACTCTATAGTAGCCCAGTTAGAAAAATTGACTAAAGTGCTGTTTATTTTGATGCAACCAGCTGCAAAAGCTTACACGCGGAAAATGGATGAGAGAGCTTGACATTGGCTCTGACAAACCCTAATAAACTGCTTTTAATATAAACCATATTGGTTGGAGGATTGACGTTTTGAAGTGGAAGACTAAAAACAGGCTCCTTATAGCATTCCTCACAGTGCTGATGACAGTTGCACTGGCGCTTGGAATCGTGTTCCTTAACAGCAATGAGGGAGACCTGCGGATTGTGGCCAATGCGGACAATTCCAATGATTCTATTATTGCATTAATCGACGATGTTCTTGATTCAGATGATTATAAAGAGAACGAGGATGATTATGATGACACTATAATCGTCGGAAGTGCTTCATCTTTTAAAGAGTCAATATCGGCTGCTCTTGAAGATAAGGATGCCGGATATTACGCAGTCATTCTTCTTATGGATGATGAGGACTGTGTAACAATCAGTGAAGGGTATACCATTGATTTCTTCCCTGGAACCTATACTTTAAGCTACAGTGCCGACAAGGACGATGCAGATAATCCTGCAAACAGCACAATAACTGTTGAGAGCGGGGCTGTACTTAACATTAAAGCCCCCCTTTTGCACAGTGCGGATGGAGAGCCTTCTCCGAGGGGGCTAGAA
>JAJPZA010000058.1 GCA_021204625.1 Clostridia bacterium
ACTTGTTGTTCTTCTGCTCCTGGGCGCTGGAAAGAAGGTCGCCGATGGATGCGCCAGAGACAGAGCCTTCGGACCAGGCAGAAAGCTCGTCGGTGTCGCGCTTAGGTGCGCGGGGCTTGCGGGACTTGGTCTCGTCATCTTCCCTTGCCTCACGGAATCTCTTCCTTCTGTTCTCGTTGCCGGAGCTGGAGCTGGAGGATTCGGATGCCGGAAGGAGTGCCTTCATGGATACGTTCATCTTCTGGGCGGTTGCATCGATTGCCATAATCTTGACATCGATTTCCTGTCCTACGGAAAGAACGTCTGCGGCGTCGTCCACGCGGTCGTTGGAGATCTGGGAGATGTGAAGCAGAGCGTCAACGCCCTTCTCAATCTGCACGAATGCTCCGAAATCAACGATGCGGAGAACCTTGCCCTTGACTACGTCGCCAACGGCGTACTTCTCGGGAACAAGCTCCCAAGGCTTCGGCTGAAGCTGCTTATAACCCAAAGAAACCTTCTTCTTGTCTTTATCGACTTTAAGGACTACAAACTTATAAGACTTGCCAATCTCAAGGACGTCGGTGACTTTGTCAACTGGTGCCCAGGAAAGGTCGGAGATGTGTGCGAGGCAGTCGAAGCCGCGGACGGATACGAACGCGCCGAATCCGGTGGCTCTCTCCACTTTGCCCTCTACTATCTCATCGACTTCGATGTCGTTGAAGAACTCCTCTTCGCGTGCAAGCTTAGCTGCCTCTTTTGCGTCAGCCTCTTCCTGGAGAATGACACGCTGGGAGGCGATTATCTCGCGGCGGGGATATCTCTTTATCTCAATGAGACGCAGACGGAGCTTTTTGCCCACGTACTTCTCGAGATCCTTGACGTAGCCCATGCGGATTTCCCTGGCGGGAACGAAGAGCTGGTATGAGCCGATCTGGCCGGTGAGACCGCCTTTGTTTGTTCCGGTTATCTCTGCTGAGAACTCTTTGCCTTCCTTGATGTCGGCAATGATGCTTTCCTCTTCCTGCTGCAGTCTGATTCTCTTCTGTGACAGTTTCAGGGGTTCGAAGCCGATGACCATTACATCGATGGTCTCGCCGATCTTATCCGCATAATCAGCCGGATTGTACTCCTCGCAGTCAATCTCCTCTTTCGGAAGCAGCACTTCCATCTTGGAGTAAGGATGAAGGACTTTGAGCCCGTCATCGTCTGCCTGTGAGATAGCAGCATGTATGATCTGCCCTTTCTTGAATTTGGATTTCCTGTCAATCTCGTTCACAACAGCATCCATAGGATTGATTGCTTCTGTGGGGGTGACGACAGTCTCTTCCACCGGTGCTTCTGCTGCCGTAGTAACTTCTGTTTCTTCTGCCATGTTAAAGAGAACCTCCTGGGCCTGCTCCTTTGGAGTGGACGCTCCGGAGACAATGCCCACGCAATTATAATTTTTTAATGACTTGTAATCCAGCTCTTCGGGGTCTTCAATCCAGTATACGTTTCTGCACAACTGTCTCGCTATATCATACAGTTTTCCCGTATTGCTGCTGTTCTTTCCGCCCACTACGATGATGGCGTCACAGCTCTTCGCGAGGGATTCCACCTCTTTTTGCCGTACATGTGTAGTATAGCAAATAGTCTTGAAAACAGCAACTGTTTTTTCACACAGATTTCTAATAAAATTTATTATTTTTTCAAAATTGGCCTCGGAGAAAGTCGTTTGCGACACTATACTGCAATCTTTTTCTTTCAGCAGTCCGGAGACCTCGCCGTCTATCTCCTCAACGGACTGTATGACCGTGGCAGGCGTCGAACACCATCCAAGAAGGCCTGTTACCTCCGGATGATCCTTCTTCCCCACAATGATTACATGCCTGCCGCCTGCGCTCTCCCGCTCCACAATTTCCTGTGTTTTTCTCACGAATGCGCACGTGCAGTCCACAACCTTTATGCCCCTTTGGGCGCAGACGTCATAGTATGACCTGGGCACTCCGTGCGAGCGGAAAATGACCGTGGCGCCGTCCGGAACCTCGCCTAAAGTGTCCACAGTCTTAATCCCCCTCTGGGCTATATATGAGACCACCTGCGGGTTATGGACCAGTTCGCCGAGGATGTATACGTTTTCCCCGACTATTGTGAGTGCCTTTTGGACGGCCGTCTGGACTCCCCTGCAGAAGCCGCAGTTTTCCGCAATCTTAACTTCCATTCTTTCCTGTGTGATTCATTTCCCCGGCCCTGGGCCCGGATGCAATACATCTGTTTGGGATGATTCCTGCTGCGGGCGTCACAGGGCAATATGTCCGGGTGCTGTATATAAAGCATTGCATCATTGCCGGAGAGCAATAATGCAATGATATGTTGCTGTTTTGAGATTTTGAAGATGATTTGCCCTGGGATGCAGCCCTGCAGACATGGCCATACGGATATGGCCATGCGGATATGACCATGCGGATACTGCCATCATACGGATACATCCGTATGGATCAGGCTGCGGGATTGGCCGGCTCAATCTGAAGACGCCTGGGCAGGATTTTTGGCGGCCTGCTTTTCGGCAAGAAGCCTGGCCTTGTCCTCTGCCTTCTTCCGCTTTTTGAGCTCCTTGGCAAGCTTCTTGCGGTCCTTTTTGCCGTTCACTTCCTCATCCAGGATGAAGTAGTTCTCGTACATCTTTTCCAGGATGACGCTGTCTGCCTCCGCGATGAGCTCCGGGGTGAGCTTCTTGCCGTAATACTGGGAGAGCTCAAAGGGCTCGCTGTAATACACGTGGTGCGTGCGGAAGGATTTCATCTTGGAAAGCTGCATGCAGAATATGATGGGCGTCCTGGTCTTGATTGCAAGCGAGGCCGCGCCGGACTTAAGGGGAAGGAAAATCTCCTTCGTCTTGTTCCTCGTGCCCTCCGAATATATGGCCACCATCTCCCCGTCCTTGAGGAGCTTCATGGCCTTTACCATTGCCTTGAAGTCCGAGCCGTCCCTGGCTACCGGAAAGGCGTCCGACTTCTCGCAGAACCATGCGCCGGGCTTTACGTTCCATATCTCCTGCTTGGCCATGAAATGGACCGGCCTGTATGAGGACATGGCCGTGGGCACTACGTCGCACATGGAATGATGGTTTCCCACAATGATGTACGCGCCGTCATTGTAGTATTCCCTGTGGCCGTGCTTTTTCAGGGGCAGGAAAATATTCCATATGTGCTGCAGATGGTGCAACGTGCGGAACCACTTCTCCAGCTTGGTCCATTCCTTCCTTGGTTTCTTTCTGGGGTCCAGGTCCGGACGGCCCGTCGGGGTGTTGTACACCGCAGCCTCTTTCTGCTGCTCTGCGGTTTCCGGCTTCTTCTCTTCTGCAGCTTCCTGCGGAGCCTTCTGCTTCTCTTTCATGCTCTGTACCAGCTTGTATAACGTATCTTGCAGCACGCCTCCGCGAAAAATGAAAGCGTGCAGATTCTTTGCAAATTATATCTTTTCCCGGCCCGGATGGCAAGCTGCAGGCGCGGAATTGGCCTCCCTGGCAGGATGTTTGGGCACTTTTTTAGGCGCTTTTATGCAACAGATTTATTTAATCTGTCTCATATCTTCTCCTGGATCTTGCGAAGAAGACAGGAGACCACTTCATCCACGGACATATTGGAAGTGTCTACATACTCTGCGTCCGGGGCGCATACGAGGGGCGAAATGGCCCTGGTCTCGTCCTGCCTGTCCCTTGCGATGATGTCCGCGAGGATCTCCTCCATGCTCTCACTGCCGCCCTTTTTCCTGTCCTGCAGAAAGCGCCTTTTGGCACGCTCCTCCGGGCTGGCCGTTACGAAGAACTTGAACCTGGCGTCCGGAAGGACCTTGGTGCCAATATCCCTGCCTTCCAAAACGCATGAGCCCTTTCTGGCCACTTCCTGCTGAAGGGCCACCATCTTCTCACGGACAAAGCCTATTTTGGAGACGGTGCTTGCGGCCATGCTTACCTCAGGAGTGCGGATCTTGTCCGAGACGTCCTCGCCGTTCAAGAAGGTGTGCTGGGTTCCGTCATATGTGACGTCCACGGAGATTTGGTCTGCGACTTTTGCAACGGACGCTTCGTCCGCAGGGTCTGCGCCGAGGCGCAGGCAGCCGAGGGCGTACGCGCGGTATGTGGCTCCAGTGTCCATGAAAAGGATGTTGAGCTTCTTGGCAAGAAGACGGGCCACCGTGCTCTTGCCGGAGCCGGCCGGGCCGTCTATGGCAACGTTTATAACCTCGGAGATGTCCTTGCGCAGGCGCACGGCTTCATTGAGGTATACATATTTGGGGAGCTCAATCTTCTGCTCCGTCTGGATCATGACGCGGATGCAAAGGGGCAGCGAGCCTGCAATGGGCGGCTCCATGCATGAGAAAAGCGCGCAGGACACGAAGCCCGCCTCGCGGGCGGCCTTGGCCGGATATATGGCCGTCACATCCTGCGTGGATGAAAAGAATATGCATAAAACCTGGGATATATCCAGAGAGTTTGCGCGGACCAGCTCGCTTAAAAGCCGGGCGGTTTCCGTGCGGATCTCCTCCGCCGTATCCTGGGAAATTGTGGTTGCCCCGCGGATTGCTGTCATAATATTCCTCCTGCCGCAGCTTTGCCCGCGCAGTATCCGGTGGAAAAGGCTGTCTGTAGATTGAATCCGCCGGTGAGGGCGTCCACGTCCAGAATCTCGCCGCAAAAGTAAAGGCCGTCGCAGCACTTGCTCTCCATCGTCTTGGGATTTATCTCCTTGACGGAGACGCCGCCGGACGTGATTATGGCCTCGTCCCATCCCCTGACTCCGTCCAGAAGGATTACGAACTTTTTGAGCATCTTGACAATGGAAAGCCTCTCCTCTTTCGTGATGACGTTAACTTTCTTGTCCAGGGGAATCCCGGCCCTGCCCAAAAGGTACTTCATGAGCTCATGGGGCATGAGGTCCTTCACGCAGTTGTACACGTCCTTGTTGGGAGACTCGTTGAAAAGCGCCAGAATGTTTTTGTTCAGGTCCGCCTCGGGCACAGCCGGCTTGAAGTCCAGCATGAGGTAAACCCTGGACATGTTGGTGTGGCATATTTTGCTTGAGACGGTGAGGACTATGGGCCCGGTTATGCCGTAATGGGTGAACATCATCTCGCCGAAGTATGAGGCAATACGGTCAAAGTCCTGATACAGGTACATGCGCACATTCTTTAATGACAGGCCGGCGAGGTCCTCGAATGTGGGCCGGGTGTTGAGGCCGCACAGGGCCGGCTTGCATTCCGTAATGTTGTGGCACATCTGCTGGGCGAAGACGTACCCGTCCCCTGTGGAGCCTGTGGAAGGATACGAGAGCCCTCCCGTGGCTATTATGACCTTGTCATAGACTTCCGTATGGATGGCAGGCAGCGCCAGGTCATGAGCCCCGTCTATATGCTGCACCTTGCAGGTGGTCACTTCAAAGGACTGCGGGATTGCATAGTATTCCTCAAGCTCCGCAGCCTTGGCTTTGGAGACGTACCGGAGCTTATGATACGGCTTTGCGGGCCTGCTGGGCTTTATGGCTATGACCTTGCGGTTGAGCACGACTTCCACGCCGTATTTTTCCAAAGCCTTTGTGAGGGCCTTTGTTACGTCGCTTGCGTGGTCCGTCACAGGGAAGGCCCTGTTGCCCCGCTCCACCTTCACCGGCATTCCTTCGGACTCAAAAAAGCGTATGCAGTCATCGGGCGTGAACCTTGATATCGCGCCCGACAGAAACCTTGCATTATTGACTACATTGCCCAGGAACTCCTCCTCCGGGCACCGGTTGGTGAAGTTGCACCTTCCCTTGCCCGTTATGTAGATCTTCTTCCCGAGCTTTTCGTTTTTTTCAAGAAGGGTCACGTCAGCCCCTTCCCTGGCGGCCATAGCCGCGGCCATCATTCCTGCCGCTCCGCCGCCAATGACTGCTATTCTCATCCCAAACCAGCCGGTTATGTTATATTTTCCTGCTTGACCCCTTCAGCTCTGGCGGCCTCAAAAGGCCGCCAGCCGGGGGTCCGCCGATTGTCTTTCTATGTCTTTCTATGTCTTTCTCTGTCTTTTTCAGTCTTCGTCCGTGTTGACCTTCGCCAGGACAGCTTCCAAAAGCTTTGTGGTTATGTCATACACTTCGGGGCAGTCGCTGGCCCTGGGGCCCGCAACGTTGAGGTCCAGCCCGTCCACCAGATCCTGCATCCAGTCCAGAATGTCGTCCACGTCCCTCTCGCTCTTCACAATCAGGTGGGGCTTGCCCAATATTCCGGCGTACTGGTCCGTCAGGATGGCTCCCTGTGATTTTCTGGAGCTCTTCGGGTACACGATGAGTGTTGCGTCCGAGTCCCTCACATTCCAGCGCGTGCGCTGTATGACGTCCGCGAGCGGCGTCTCAATAAGTTCCGGGAAAAGCCTGCGGATGCCGGGCTCTTCCGGCATGTCCTCCGCCCATCCGTCCATGGGGCACCATCCCTTGATGGTTATCCCGTGTGCCCTTGCAACGTCAAGGGCGGCCCTGTCTGCTCCTGTCTGTCCTCCGGAGCGGATAACTGCGATTTTGTTCATTCAAGTCGCATCTCTTTAGATGCCTGTATCTCCTAAACTATACCTGTTGGGTTTATTTTGACGCCGGCCAGCGAAGCCGGACGCCTTTTTGAACCATCTGTGTCCTCGGGTGCGTAAAGAGCTTTCGTCCCATAGGAAAGACGGTCCAGGGTGACGGGGTTCTGCCAGATAATCCTAAGTCTTAAGTGGTTAATCCTGTGTGTGATTATATGGGTTCTTTTATCTTTGCAGCCCCGGCCCCCATTGGGAGCCGGCTGCGGATGATGTCATTTCTGCAGCTGCACAAAGGCTTTATGCGCCTTTTTTGCAGCTTGTCCCAGGCTTTATGCGCAATTTTTGCAGCTTAACCGGACATTGGAATTACTGTGGAATTCCTGCGGGAATCCCGGCGGGGTTATACCGGATACACCTTGTCCGGGTTCTTTGACATGTCCGTGTCCACGGACATGTCCCTGGCCTTGCGCCACTTGAAGAAGTTGGTGGCGACCTCCGGGAAGAGGGCGTATGAAAGGACGTCCTCCTCGCAGGTGTAGAAGCCTGCGTCCTTCACCGTCTGGGTGAGGGAATCCATCTCGTCCGTAAGAAGGTCTGCCGGGCGGCAGTCTATGACCTGCTCTCCGCCCTTCATGCACATGGCCATGACTTCCGGATCCTTCTCGCCGGGAACGGCGCCGTACTTTCCGAGCATGATGTCCTTGAACTGGCCGGTGAGCGTCTTGTAACGGCCGAACAGCACGTTCCAAACCGCCTGTGTTCCCACTATCTGTGAGGACGGAGTTACAAGAGGCGGGTATCCGCAGGCCTTGCGCACAACCGGAACCTCGGCGAGGCATTCGTCCAGCTTGTCTGACTGGCCTGCCTGCTTCAGCTGGGAAATGAGGTTGGAAAGCATTCCGCCGGGAACCTGGTAACGGAGAGTGTTGATGTCTATCCTCCTTACCTTCGGAGACAGGAATCCGTCCTTTTCCAGGCGGGCGGCCACTTTGTTGAAGTGCTCCACCGCCGGAAGCAGGGCGTTGATGTCTATGCCGGTGTCAAACGGGGTTCCCTTGAGGGTCGCAACCAGGGGCTCCGTGGCAGGATTGGAAGATCCGTTGCCCAAAGGAGACAACGCGCAGTCCACGATGTCCGCCCCGGCGTTTATGGCCATGAGGTAAACCATGTCTCCGGTGCCAGTCGTGTTGTGGGTGTGGATGTGAACCTTGGTCTCGGGCCTAAGCTCTGCCTTGAGCTCCTTCACGAGCTCATACGCAGTATAAGGCATGAGCAGGTTGGCCATGTCCTTTATGCAGATGTTGTCCGCTCCCATGTTCTCAAGGGTCTTCGCGTACTTCACGAAGTACTCCGTTGTGTGGACGGGGCTGGTCGTGTATGAGATGGCGCATTCGCAGACGCACTTTCCGCCGGCGCCGTACTTTTTTGTGGCGTTCACGGAGGCCTCAAGGTTTCTGGGATCGTTGAGGGCGTCGAAAATCCTCATCACACCCACGCCGTTCTCTATGGCCTTGTCAACGAACCTGTCCACCACGTCGTCCGCATAATGCCTGTATCCCAAAAGGTTCTGGCCGCGGAGCAGCATCTGGATGGGCGTCTTCTTGAGGTGCTTCTTAAGATTGCGGAGCCTGTCCCAGGGGTCCTCGTTGAGGAAACGAAGGGCGGTGTCGAACGTCGCTCCTCCCCACGCCTCAAGGGAATAATATCCTATGCTGTCCAGAAGGTCCAGCATGGGCTCCATCTCGTCATATCTCATGCGGGTCGCAGCCAAAGACTGGTGCGCGTCCCTGAGGATTGTGTCTGTTATCTGTACTTTCTTTCCTTCCATTTGTTGTCTCCGGTATTATGAGCAGAAAGTTGCAATCTGTGAAATTTGCAGCCGCCGAAGGGCTTTGCACGGGTCTTCTGAACGGGGCTGTGCCGGGCCCCCGGAAGGCCGTCATATGAGCTCAGGCGGAATATATATTGGAATTTTTGGAACCGGACTGTTATTTACATGCTCCAGCTGTATGCTCCGGCGTGCCTGTTCCCGGGCCTTGGACCAATGGTATTGAATCCATGGTATTGAATCCATGGTATCGGATCCAATGGCATCGAACCAATGGTATCGGACCAATGGTATCGGATCCATGGTATCGGATGAGAAAGGCTCAAGGGGATTTAAGCTATTGCGCAGGCGATGGCCTGGGCAGCCTGGGAAGCCGTCTCCTGCGCGGCGGCGGCAGCGGCTGTGCCGTCCACGTAGGCGCTGAAGCATGCCAGCAGAATGCCGGCTGCAATGGCCGATCCTATTACTCCCGCCACGTTGGGCCCCATGGCATGCATTAGCAAGTGGTTCTGCGGGTCGTATTCCCGGCCCACATCCTCCGATATTCGCGCAGCCATGGGAACTGCCGAAACTCCGGCCGAACCGATCAGAGGATTGATCTTTCCGTGCGTCGCCTTGCACATGATCTTTGCGACAAGTATGCCGCCGATTGTTCCGATTATGAATGCGACGAGCCCTAAGACTATGATGTAAATCGTGTCCAGGGTAAGGAAAATCTCCCCTTTCGCCTTGCACCCCACGGCAAGCCCCAGGAATATTGTGACCGTGTTCATGAGGCCGTTCTGGGCCTGGCTGGAAAGCCTTCCCACAACGCCCGACTCTCTGAACAGGTTGCCGAGCATCAGCATTCCGAGAAGGGCGATGGACGAGGGCAGGATTATGCCCACGACTAAAGTTACTATTATGGGGAACAGAACCTTCTCAATCTTGCTTACCTGACGGAGCTGCTTCATCTTGATGGTCTTCTCTTTCTTCGTGGTAAGCGCCTTCATGAGAGGCTTTTGTATTATCGGTATCAAAGCCATGTACGAGTACGCCGCAATGGCTATCATCGGAATGTAGTCGCTCGCCAGCTGCGACGTGACGTAAATTGCCGTCGGGCCGTCAGCCCCTCCTATGATCGCAATGGACGCTGCCTCTGCCACGGAGAATCCCAGAAGGATTGCGAGTATGAATGCGACGAAAACGCCGAGCTGCGCGCCGGCGCCTATCAGCATGCTCTTCGGGTTTGCGATGAGCGGTCCGAAGTCCGTCATGCACCCGATGCCGAGGAAGATAAGAGGCGGGTAAATCACCTTGTCCACGCCGTAGTACAGGTACCATAAGAGCCCGCGGTTGACCACGTCGTCATAGGCTGTGGAAATCTCTCCCGTCGCTTCATCCACAGGGTATGTGCCCCAGAGGACGGCTTCTGCTCCCGGAATGTTGATGAGGAATATTCCGAAGGATATCGGCAGAAGCAGCATGGGCTCATATTTGCGGACAATGGCCAGATACATGAGGAGGAACGAGATAATCAGCATGACGTAGTTGCGCCAGTCTCCCGACAGGAACCCCATGGACTTATACAGGTTCGTGAATATTCCGCCAATGTCAAAAGCGAGTAAATTCAAAGCCATAGTTACCTCGGATCAGCTTATGGTCGCAATAAGTGTGTTGGTCTCCACGTTGGCGCCTTTCGTCACGGCGAATGTCACAACTCCCTCGCAGGGGGCCGTGATGTCATTGTCCATCTTCATGGCCTCAAGGACTACTATGGCCTGGTCTTTTTTGACCTTTGTCCCCTCCGCCACGAGCAGGTTCTTTATCATTCCGGGGAACGGGGAAAGGACTTTTGTCCCGTCCGCGGGCGCGGCTTTCTCCTGTGCGGGAGCTGCAGCCGGAGCGGCTGCCTGCGCTGCGGGAGCCGCTGCCTTTGCCGCAGATGCGGGAGCGGCCACAACTGTGCCGTCCTCGCCGAGCTCCTCTACGCCTACGGAATAACTCTTGCCGTCTACTGTCACAATGAAATTACGCATATATGTACTCCACACTCCTTTACAGTCTCTTGATTCTCCGCACTACGAACTCGGCCTTCGGGCTCTCTTTTTCGTAATACGCCATTATCGCCGCCATTATTGCCGCCACTACCTCCGGAGGAATCTCCTCTTCGGGAGCCGCTTGCTCTGATGCCGCCAGGGCATCAATATCATGCTGGAACTCCTCCTGGGTTATCTCGCCCTTTTTGAGCTTTTCCTGGTACTCCCTGGCCTGCCTATCCTGGTCCAGATGCACCGCCTTTTCCGCCTTTTTCTGCGCGCTTCTCTGCTTGTGCTCCGTGATTACCGCAAGGTTGTTGGTCTTGCGCATGAGCAGGCCTATGAGCCATATTATAAGGATTAACAGGCATATGCCCAGAAAGACTACAACGAATCCTATAAGCGCATACAGGAATGGCTCACCGTAGTTGTCGAAATAGAAATTCCCGTCCTCATTGGGCACGATGTCAAGAAGGATATTAATCATCCCCATGGATTCACCTCAGCAGCATCTGGAGCGTGGCTATAAGGTACTGGCGGACCAGGGCCGGCTCCACGATATCGTCTATGTATCCGCCGTGCGCGGCGTTTATAGGGTCTGAATTCTCGTCCGCATATCTTGCGGCAAGCTGCTGCTCCGGCACGCCCTTCTCTTCCCGGAACTCAATCTCGGCTCCCTGGACGCTGTCAAAGAGGGCTATCTTCGCGTCCGCAAAGGCTATGGAGTAATCATATCCCATGCTCTTGGCCGCAAAAAGCGTGTAGCCGAAGCCGATGGCCTTCCCGGCCACAACGGATATCTTGGGGCTTGTGAGCCCGTCCAGCATCGAGATGTATTCGCCGGCCTCCCTTAAAACCAGGCTGTTGTTGGTCTCGAGGTCCGCCTTTATTCCGAGGGAGTTCACAAAGGTTATGTACGGAAGCTCGTAGAATCCGGCGAGCTCCGCGAAATCGCGGGCCTTGCGGATGTTCTTTGCGTTGAGCTCCACTCCGTCCTTTGAGCTCTGCACAAGAGCCGCCACGGCTATGCCGCCTATGCGCCCCAGAAAGCACCGGAACTCCGGGGAGTAATCCTTGCCCACCTCTATGGCCGAGCCTTCGTCAAAGACAAGGGAAAGGTCCCTTCCGGCCTCGTCCAGCTCCGGAACGGAAGCGTTGAGGTCGTCGCAGTCCTTGATCTGGACGGAAAGGATTTCATCTATCGCGGAAATCTTTTCTGCGGCTTCCTTGAGGTCCGCAACGATGAAAGACGTCAGGTTGGCATAACCCAGCGCCCTGCCTCCGCCGACCTTCTCCTTGGGAAGGCTGACGCCGTTCTTTGCGGAGATAACAAAGGGGCTTGCCGCGGCCAGGACGCTCTTTTTGTCTATGAAGAAGTTGAAGTCACAGATTCCGGCAAGGACCGCAGTCTGGCCGTAGACCTCTCCGTCCACGATGAGGTACTGGGGAACGCTGCCCTTGAGCTGCGCCGATTTTAAAAGAAGGGATGCGAGACCTTCGAGGACGTCTACGCCCTCGCCGACCTGCACACCCTGTGACGACAATAAATATATGACTGACGCGGAGCATCTCTCGGCCTGTTCAAGGCACTTGACGATCTTCGCGCAGTTGGCTTTGGAGACCCCTCCGGAAAGAACCGCCGGGTTCTGGGCCACTATGCAGAAAGGCGCGCCGTCTATTGTGGCGAAACCTGTCACCACTCCTTCGCCCTGGGCGTCTTCGCCGTAGAAATCATTTCTGGAAAAGCTGAAAGAAGAGAACTCAATGAAGCTGTCCGCGTCTATGATCTCCTGTATGTCTTTCCGTATTGCTTTGCCCGCGTCTTTTACCTGCTGCCTGCGCTTGAGTAACAATGAGATTTTATCCATAAAAGCTCCTGAAGGCAAAATCCGTTTCCGCCGTGAATGAAGACGGCAAAAATTTCTTCAGCATAGAGTATACCAAAAGAGGCTTTTAAAATCAACTTACTTTAATCACTTTCTCATTCAATCCCGGATTTTTCATAAATTCGTTCAAAACGCTCAAAACCGCCCGCGGAAAACCGTCCGCGGAAAAAGAATAAGGGCGGGTCCGAACAGATCCGCTCTTAATCTCTCCTCTTTCTCCCCTTGTTCCGGCATCCTGCCGCCGCATAAGACGGCTGTGCCGGGATTTGCTGTTCATATAGAGGAACGCTCAACTTTTTTCTCTCTCTGCCGGCTCCAACGGAGCCTTAAAGAGGCTTTTATATGCGGCTCATATATAAGCCGTACAGTGCCGTATATGGCGCTGTTTGTGTCTGTTCAGTCCATGAGGCTGATTCACTGCGGATAATTCAATGCGGCTAAATCAATGCGGCTGATTCACTGCGGCCTTTATCCGGCCGCCTGGCCACTCAAGAAAATATCACTCCATTCCGCCGGGAGCCCTTGTGTACTGGATGTCCGCGTCATCTTCCTGTCCTTTGTGGGCTTCAATGTAATCCCTGTACGCCTGGACGGCCATGTGGTCGCACTCGTTGTTCATATGGTTGTCCGCATGGCCCTTGACCCAGTTGAAATTGAGATTCTGGTGTTTGGAGAGTTCGTAGAGCTCCTGCCAAAGGTCCACGTTTAAGACGGGCTTTCCGTCCGCCTTGCGGAAGCCGTGCCGGATCCAGCTGTCCAGCCAGCCCTGGTTGAAGGCGTTTATTATATAGGAAGAGTCCGAGAAGACGTTGACGTTGCAGCTCTCCTTGAGGCACTTGAGGCCCTGGATCAAGGCCGTCATTTCCATTCGGTTGTTGGTTGTGGCCGGGTCCTCCATCGTAGGCATCTCAGCGCAATCTCATTCAATCCATTATAGTCTGTTTTGTGGTATTCTTAAATCAATACTACAAAGATTTCAATGGGTTTTTCCAAATTCACATCCGGAATCAAATGTCCACTGCTCACAGGGTGGAATATAATCCAGACTATGAAGCTCAAAATCCCGCTGCTGTTTCATGTGTGTTAAATCAAAATTATTCCAGCCCAGTCTTGTTATATTGAACACATCCACATAACCACTTGGGGATTTGTTTAAATTATCGAAAATTTTTGCCTTAATCCGGTCCCTTGAGGTTACAGTTTCCTTAATCCCCTTTGCTTCTTTAATATTCAGCTCCGCCATTCGCGCTTCAAAGGATTTTGAAGGACCGCAAGCGCGGGAACCGAAAAATTCCGCACCTTGATAGCTGTATCCTAAATCTTCCCTGCAGAAAGTCTTGCCGTCGCTTTCCAGCAAACTGTATCCATTATGCTTGTAGTTGTTCAAAACCATTGCATTTGTAATTTCAACTCCATAAGGATTGAGTACAGGAATAACTCCTGCATCAAACCGCGCTTTGCGGCCTTCCAGACTAACCTCAGGAAGCTTTTTAAACTCTTCCTTTAACTGCGCCAGCTTTTCCTGGTATTCATTATAATTAGTAGGATCGTTTATCTTTATATAATCGACAAGTTTTGTCTCAACCTCTTCAGTATGGTTATCGCTGTTGTAATATATATTTTCCCACTCTTTCATCCCATTGGGCATTACAGTTATAGTGATTGCCAGATACATTTCATAACATGGATCCAAAACTGTTCCATCCGGATTTTCATATGTTGCACAGCCATTGCTCCAATTGGCTCTGTTAGTATATATTTTTGACGGCCTTAAAGCATGATAAAAAGCATCCTTAAGCTTTTCCATGTTTTTGACTGCTTTGCGGTCATTGCAGAGATTCTTATCCCCGCAAATAGTGAATTTTTCATTAAGCAACTTATCTATAAACTTTTCCGGCCGTCTGATTCCATACTCTCTAGCAGCCTCAATAAGGCGCTCTTTGTTATCATCATTAAGTTCAAATTCCCAAATCTCAGACCTTCTTTCATCATGATTCTGCGCTGAATTTTCGTTAGCATTCTCGGTAGCCAAATATATATTATCTGTTATCATGCTTGTATTAAGATAATTGTTCTGCCCGTACAGTTCTCCGCTTTGAACAGTCTTGCCGAACTGTTTCCCGGCAGGATATACGCATACATAAAATTTTTTGCTCATAATACTAAAATTACCTAGCTAACGTCTGTAATTATTTTATATCCAAACAGATTAGGCTTTTGACAGCCGCACCTATTCTGTCACTTGCTGTTCAAGTCACTGTTTTTCACTGTTGCGCCTTAGGCCGCCCAGGCTTTTAATGCAGCTCTGAAAACAGTTATAAAGGTGCCAAACCTATTTGGATGCAGGAATCCTTTTTCTAGCTTTTTTAGGCTCGACTGTACATCTAGCAAAGGTGTTTATGACAAGACACAAAAGAAAATATCACTCCATTCCGCCGGGAGCCCTGGTGTACTGGATGTCCGTGTCATCTTCCTGTCCTTTGTGGGCTTCAATGTAATCCCTGTACGCCTGGACGGCCATGTGGTCGCACTCGTTGTTCATATGGTTGTCCGCATGGCCCTTGACCCAGTTGAAATTGAGATTCTGGTGTTTGGAGAGTTCGTAGAGCTCCTGCCAAAGGTCCACGTTTAAGACGGGCTTTCCGTCCGCCTTGCGGAAGCCGTGCCGGATCCAGCTGTCCAGCCAGCCCTGGTTGAAGGCGTTTATTATATAGGAAGAGTCCGAGAAGACGTTGACGTTGCAGCTCTCCTTGAGACACTTGAGGCCCTGGATCAAGGCCGTCATCTCCATGCGGTTGTTGGTTGTGGCCGGGTCCGCTCCGGAAAGGCGCTTTTCCGCCTTGCCGTATGTGAGGATGCAGGCCCAGCCGCCGACGCCCGGATTGCCCGTGCAGGCTCCGTCCGTGTAAAGCACGACTGTCTTTTTTTCCCTTTCAGCACTCATTTGGAAAGTTCCCTGGACCTTGCAACGCACGCCTCAACGGCCTTGTCTATGGTGCCGTAGATGTCATTTTCCTGGAAGACCTTGACAGCCTCTATCGTGGTGCCGCCCTTGCTGCACACGCGCTGGATAAGCTCCGGCAGAGGAGTCTCGTTCCTCTCCACCATCTCGGCAGCTCCCTTGAAGGTCTGGACGGTGAGGACGGTTGCCTCGTCCCTTGAAAGGCCGGCATGTATTCCGGCGTCTATCATGGCGTCTATGAAAAGGAAGACGTAAGCGGGCCCTGAGCCGGAGATTCCGGTCACGGCGTCCAGCTTGGACTCGTCCACGTTCACGCAGTGCCCGAGGGAATTGAAGATGCCCATGATGAACTGGACGTCATCCACGTTTCTTGCGTAGTCCGTTATGTCCACGCCTAAAGCTCCCGTGCCTATCGAGCAGGGAAGATTCGGCATGCACCTTGCGACCTTTATGGCCCCGTACCCGAAGCCGTTCTTTATTGTGTTCTTCTTGACGCCGGCCATTATGGAGATGACCTTCTCGGGAACGAATCCGTTCAGGCTTGCGGCCACGTCCGCGAAGTTCTGGGGCTTTACGGCAAGAAGCAGATAATCCGAGTTCTCAGCCACGAACCTGTTGTCCAGTGTCGTGTGGACGCCGAGGTAATTCACCCTGTCCAGACTCTCCCCGTTCACGTCCGACACAATGATCTTCTTCTCATGTATGTAATCTGAAAGAACCACTCCCTTGAGAATGGATTCAGCCATGAATCCGCAGCCTATGACGCCAAGCCTGTATAGGTTTTTCATTATCAACTCCTTTTATCCAACTGAAAAACAGTTGACTTGATTATGTAAATTTTATATAATGAATTCGCTTTTCAGAAATAGGGGAGTAGCTCAACGGTAGAGTCGCGGTCTCCAAAACCGTCGGTTGCATGTTCGAATCGTGTCTCCCCTGCCAAACGCCGGCCATTACGGCCGGTTTTTTTCATGCCTGCGTTTTTCTTGCACGCTTTTTGGCGGGCAAAATTTTGGGCGGGCAATGTCCTCCGGAATATTGAATCCGCATTATACTTCAACAATCCCGGAGCGGCCGAGGCAGTCCTTGTTTGCGTCCAGGATGGGCTTTATCTCACGGTTTATGAATTCCACAACCTGTGAGGGAGCGCGGCCTATGAACTTGTTCGCGTCAACTATCTCGCCCAGCCTGCCGTGCACAGCCTTGAACATGTCGTCTTTCTCTATCATTTCAAGGAGACCGTTGTCCTTGCCCTCTTCCTTCACCTGCCTGCCGGCTTCCTGCGAAAGGACCCGTATGCGCTCATGAAGCTGCTGGCGGTCTCCGCCGGCCTTCACGCATTCCATTATTATATTCTCCGTGGCCATGAAGGGAAGCTCGGCTGCGATGTGCTTTGCGATGACCTTGTCATATACAACCAGGCCGTCCGCCACGTTCATGTAAATATTGAGAACTCCGTCCAGAGCGAGGAATGCCTGGGCGATCACTATGCGCCTGTTGGCGGAATCGTCCAGGGTCCTTTCAAACCACTGGGTGCCTGCCGTTATGGCCGTGTTCACGGGAAGCGAGATGACGTATCTGCACAGGGAGCCCATTCTCTCGCAGCGCATGGGGTTGCGCTTGTACGCCATTGCGGAAGAGCCTATCTGGGTCTTCTCAAACGGCTCCTCTATCTCCTTCATGTTCTGCAGGATACGGATGTCATTGGAGAATTTGTAACAGCTCTGGGCAATCTGGGAAAGGCATGAAAGGACGTTGTAATCGAACTTCCTGGGATAGGTCTGTCCGGTCACGCCGTACGCCCTCTCGAACCCCATCTTCTCTATGACCTTTTTTTCAAGCTCCTTCACCTTTTCCTCATCCCCGTCGAAGAGGTCCATGAAGCTTGCCTGCGTTCCGGTGGTCCCCTTCACTCCGCGGAGCCTGAACTGACTGAGCAGCTGGATAATGCTGGCGTAATCCATTGCAAGGTCCTGGAGCCATAGGCTCGCGCGCTTGCCCACTGTTGTGAGCTGGGCGGGCTGCAGATGCGTGAATCCCAGCGTGGGCATGTCCTTGTACTTTATGGCGAACCGGGTGAGCTTGTCCATGACGTTGACAAGCTTTATAACGATAAGCCCCAGGGCGTCATAGATCATAATGAGCTCGGAGTTGCAGTCCACGAAGCAGCTCGTGGCCCCGAGATGGATTATTCCCTTGGCGGACACGGCCTGGTCCCCGTACGCCTTAACGTGCGCCATGACGTCATGCCTGGTCTGCTTCTCATACGCGGCGGCCACATCGTAGTTGATGTCGTCCGCATATTTTTTTAGGTCCGCTATCTGTTCGTCCGTAATGCCCAGGCCAAGCTCTTTCTCGGACTCTGCCAAAGCTATCCAGAGCTGTCTCCACAGGCGGAAGCGCTTCTCGTCCGAGAAGGCCTTCTGCATGTCCTTGCTCGCATACCTTGTGGTCAAGGGGTTTACGTATACCGTGTTGTCTGCCATAATTTCCCTCCATGCATCCGGGATGCAATTGCGCCGCTGAAATTTTGCCGTTTATGGTATCCTGTATTTGCCGTATGACTGGGCCGCCGGATTCCGGCGCCGCCTGCCATATTGTCTTGCAGCATTATCCTGCCGTATTATCTTACCGTTTTACCTTACCATATTATTTAATATGGTATAGGGTAAATTGGCAAAGGCTAGACGGTTTCCGGAGCCGGATAGGTCACGCCGAAGGTCTCGGCGGTGACGGATTTCATGCGCTGGTCTTTGAGCGGCCTGTCCTGGTAGTTGGTCTTTGTGGCGGCGATTTTGTCCACAACGTCCATTCCCTTGATGACTTTTCCGAAGGCCGCGTACTGGCCGTCCAGGTAGCCTGCATTGGCGTGCATGATGAAGAACTGCGAGCCGGCAGAGTCGGGGTCCATGGCGCGGGCCATGGAGATGACTCCTCTCTCATGCCTTATGGTGTTTCCCACGAAGCGGTTTGCTGAGAACTCGCCCCTGATGGAATATCCCGGGCCGCCCATGCCGGTGCCCTGGGGGTCTCCGCCCTGGATCATGAAGCCTTCAATCACCCTGTGGAAAATAAGGCCGTTGTAGAAGCCCTTCTGCACGAGGTAAATGAAATTGTTCACTGTGTTGGGGGCCTTGTCCGGATACAGCTCCAGGACTATCTTCCCGCCCTTCTCCATTTCTATGGTAACCTGCGGATTCTTCATCTTGCGTCTCTCCTGTCCTGTTTATTTTATGATGCTCTCTCATTCCCGGCATAACGGCCGGCGCCGTCATTTCTCTTTTTCTTCCGGCATGACATAGGGGGCCACGGTGTCCTTTTCCCTGTTGTACTGCTCCAGGCGGACGCCTGCCTGCCTGAAGAGCTCCACTGAAAATCCGTCCGGATACCCTTCTACAAAAACCACTCTGGAAATGCCGGAGTTGATTATGATCTTTGCGCATATGACGCAGGGCTGGTGCGTGCAGTACAGGGTGCACCCTTCCACGCTGCATCCTACCCTCGCCGCCTGGATGATCGCATTCTGCTCCGCATGGACAGCATAGCAAAGCTCATGCCTGGTGCCGGACTCTATGCCCAGCTTCTGCCTCAAGCACTCGCCCCTTTCCACGCAGCTCATGATTCCCTGCGGTGCTCCGTTGTATCCTGTGGCTATGACTCTCTTTTCCTTCACGATGACCGCCCCGACATGCCTGTCCTGCTTAAAGCATGAAGACCACGTGCCAATCTGCTCCGTCATCTGAATGAATCTCTTGTCCCACTTGTCCATGTCTTACGCGCACTCCTTCACGTTACACTCCATTATAACATCCGAAAGCCTGTTTAGCAATTTATAATCCCACTCACTTTGGCCATTTCCCTTGCAAAACCATTGGTATTCCGGGCCTGCGAGGGATTTTCCGGCCTATGGATTGCATTTGTCTGCATAGTATGAAGGCAAAAATACAGCCGCCCATGGCTTTTCCATGAACGGCTTGAACGGCTCGGATTATTTTTTGGCTCTTATGGCTGGGTTCAGCCCTTTTGGCCGAGGCCTCCGGCGATGTCCTCCGCGGAGCCGAACTCGTCCTCCTCTATGGCATACACGCGGACGTCATAATCCAAGGTGTACACGTCCTCCCCGCGGATTCTGCTGAAGCAGGGCTCGCCGGTGGATTCATCATCCGGATTATAGTAGCCGAGTTCTTCGCTCTTGCCGAAGAACTCCCAGTACTCGTCCT
This sequence comes from Clostridia bacterium, assembly GCA_021204625.1. Lineage (GTDB taxonomy): Bacteria > Bacillota > Clostridia > Christensenellales > Borkfalkiaceae > Coproplasma. The sequence continues at coordinate 19,429 of JAJPZA010000058.1, forward strand.
CTTCAAGGCACAGAACGCGGCCAGTCACGGAGCCCAGGTTGTAGCCCTCTTCGTCAAAGGCCACGATTATCAGGGTAAGCCTGGAAAGGAACAGTCCGATGTTCTGCACGGTCGCATGGGACGTGAAATTGGAAGGGACCTCAACCATATTTCCCTCCTGGTCCTCCGCGTCCATCTTGTTCATCCAGATCTCAAAATCCTGGACAATGATGCGACCGTCCGTGTAAAGGTCATTCTCTTCGTCATACCTAAGCTGCACAGGCTTCATGTCTTTTTCCTCCTGGTCTTTTTCTGCAGGCAGCTTTGTTTTTGCCTGTGTGGATATTGTACCACAGACCCTTGGCATGTCAAGACTCATGCCTTGGCGGAATACATGCGGAAAAGCCCGTACAGCGTCTTTTCCCAAATATATCCGTGTAAAATTGCATCCACTCACTGTTTTGGACGCCTTCATATGAACTGGTCTGTTGCGCATGTCCGGCTGTGAGGCTTTACGGGGTATCACTGCGCTCGATATATGCATCTCCGCCTGCTGCATTCAGTTTGGAAACAAACCTAGCTGCATCAATCCAGGCAAGGTTCTTTGCGATGATGCCAAGGCCTTCAACAGCTGTCCTGCTTTCAGTATGGCCAAGGCCTGTGAAGGCGCGGACAACCTTGATGACATCTGTCTTTTCTTTCCCGTATGACTTTAGTCCGACATTGAATCTCTCCCCTTCGTCGAATAAATCAGGGAACTCGCCGTCAGAGGACATGCCAAAACCGTCACCGGAGGCCGGATCGGTGTCAGCCTCCATGTATGCGTCTGCGCCCGCTTCCTTGAGATTTGCCAGGAACTTCTCTGCATCATCCTTCGGAAGATTCGTCATAAGTACGCCAAGGCGCTCAACGCCTCTTTTTGAAATGACATATCCAAGTCCTGTGAAGTCACAGACAACTTTGATGACATCTGTCTTTTTATCTCCGAATGACCTGAGGAAAATGCTGTATCCGTCCCCCTCGGCGCTGCCCGCCGGAATGGGAACAGAAGTATGGAATATGCCGGAATCTTCATCCTCATCCTCTTCTTCATCCTCATTCCCGGGCTCTATGAGGCCGGCTTCCTCCTCTGTTGCGTAGAGCTTGACGTCCCAGTCATCATAAGATACTTCATAGCCCGCCGCGACATCCTCGCCGCGGAGTTTGCTGAAGCCGGGATGTCCGCAAGTGTTGTCTTCGGAATCATAATAGCCCAAATCTCCGGTCTTTGCGAAGAATTCCCAGCTCTCTTCCTCATCAAAATATTCTATGCTGCCGGTCACCGAGCCCAGGTTGTAGCTCTCGTCATCCACAATTACTGCAGTAAGGGTAAGCTTGCGAAGAAACTCTCCGGTATTTTTGACGATGCAGTATAATGCCAGATTATTGGGAACAGAAACCGTTTTACCTTTCTCGTTTGTCACATCTTTTAAGACCAGAGTAACCTTGATGTCCGATACGACAATTCTCCCGTCCGTAAGTTCTCCGTCTTTGTTTTCTGCAAGCCTTATCAATTTCATGCTGTTCCCCCCTCTGTCGCAGGCAGCTTTGTTTTTGCCTGTGTGGATATTGTACCATAATCCGGCCGGAGGTCAAGAGCCGGATTTTCCTCCGGGGGCATGGATTTCCGGCTTTTCCGGCCGGAAATACGGCCGGGAGACGGGCCGGGAGACGGATTTTTGAGGCATTTATTTAAAAATTATGTGAAATCATAAAATTTTTTGCCGGATTTTGTTTAAACGGGCTGAAAAGAGTTTATATAATATAATGTAAGGACCTAAAGGGCGCATGTTAGAGAGAGGCGCCCGGGAAGGCTCCCGGCATCATACAGCATCTAAGTATTCGGAGGATAATGCAATGACCATCAAACCGTTGTTCGACAAGGTTGTAGTTGAAGGCCTCAAGGCCGAGGAAAGAACAAAGAGCGGCCTGTATCTCACCCAGGCGGCCCAGGAGAAGCCCGCCACATGCGTAGTTGTGGCTGTCGGCCCCGGAGGAATCGTGGACGGCAAGGAAGTCGTCATGCAGGTCAAGGTCGGCGACAAGGTTCTTCTTTCCAAGTACAGCGGAACCGAAGTCAAGGTTGAAGACAAGGAATATACAATAATCCGCCAGAGCGACATTCTGGCCATTGTTGAGTAATTACAGGAGATTATTATGGCTAAACAGATTTTATACGGAGACGAAGCCAGAAAGAAGCTGGAGACTGGCGTCAACGTCGTAGCTGACACCGTCAAGATTACTTTGGGCCCCAAGGGCCGCAATGTTGTGCTGGACAAGAAGTTCGGCTCACCGCTGATCACCAATGACGGCGTCACAATCGCCAAGGAGATTGAGCTCGAGGATCCCTTCGAGAACATGGGAGCGCAGCTCGTAAAGGAAGTCTCCACAAAGACCAACGACGTGGCCGGAGACGGCACCACCACCGCCATGGTTTTGGCCCAGGCCATCGTTCATGAGGGACTCAAGAACCTCGCCGCAGGCGCCAACCCCATGATCCTCAAGAAGGGAATCTCAAAGGCCGTTGACACGGCCGTGGCAAAGGTCAAGTCCATTTCCCAGGTTGTGGACTCCAAGCTCGCCATCTCCCAGGTAGCCTCCATTTCCGCAGGAGACGAGGCAATCGGAGACCTCATCGCCAACGCTATGGAAATCGTCGGCAAGGACGGCGTAATTACCGTTGAGGAAGGCAAGAGCATGAACACGGAGCTCACCACCGTCGAGGGCATGCAGTTCGACCGCGGCTACGCTTCCGCTTACATGGTCACCAACACCGAGAAGATGGAGGCCGTTCTGGACACTCCCTACATCCTCATAACAGACAAGAAGATTTCCGCCCTTCAGGAGATACTGCCCATCGTTGAGCCCATCGCTCAGCAGGGCGCAAGGCTTTTAATCATCGCCGACGACGTCGAAGGAGACGCTTTGGCCGCCCTCATCGTCAACAAGCTCAAGGGCGTTCTGAACTGCGTCGCAGTAAAGGCTCCCGGATTCGGCGACAGAAGAAAGGCAATGCTTGAGGACATCGCGATCCTCACAGGCGGCACCGTGGTATCCTCAGACCTCGGATATGAGTTCAAGGACGTCACCCCCGACATGCTCGGCCGCGCCAACCAGGTAAAGGTTGACAAGGACAACACCACCATCGTGGACGGCTTCGGCGATCCCGAGGACATAAAGGCACGCATTAACTCCATCAAGGCCCAGATCCTTGAGACCACATCCGACTATGACAAGGAGAAGCTCCAGGAGCGCCTTGCAAAGCTCGCCGGCGGAGTCGCTGTCATCAACGTAGGCGCCGCAACTGAAGTCGAGATGAAGGAAAAGAAGCTCCGCATAGAAGATGCCTTGGCTGCCACCAGGGCGGCCGTTGAAGAGGGCATCGTTCCCGGCGGCGGAGTGGCTCTCCTTTCCGCCATCCCCGATCTCCAGAAGCTCGTAAAGAGCCTGTCCGGAGATGAGAAGACCGGCGCTGCCATCGTGCTCAAGGCCGTTGAGGCTCCTGTCCGCCAGATAGCTGCCAACGCCGGATATGACGGCTCCGTAATCGTCAACAACATCGTTTCGGCCAAGAAGACCAACTACGGCTTCGACGCATACAACAACCGTTACACAGACATGGTTGCCGCAGGAATCATAGACCCCACAAAGGTCTCCCGCTCCGCTCTAGAGAACGCAGCATCCGTGGCATCCACACTGCTCACCACAGAGAGCATCGTAACGGACATTCCCGCTCCTCCGGCTCCTCCGGCACCCAGCCAGGACATGGGCGGAATGTACTGATCCCAAACCAGACTACAGAGGGTCAACTAATGACATCCCATGAAAATGGGCCTCCAACGGAAAGGAGCGCAGCGATGCGCCCCTTTTCTTTTGGCCGGAAATCCGCTCCATTGAGGTCGTGAACGGGTCAAAGCAGAAACAATTGTTTCTTATCCAATCCGTTCACTTAAAGACACGCTTGAGTGAACATGCCGTTCATGCATGTCTGCCGGAATATTGCAAATCGTTGGAAAAACATTGCAATTAAGACGCATTTTATGGGCTGGATTACTATGCCAAACCGGGTCTTGCGTGATATCCGGGCTCTGCAGGCCGCTGCGGGCATCAGGAAAGGATTGTGCAGGTTGCAAGATTTTGCAAGATTTTCTCATATTACAGTCAATTGTAAAATTGACCCCTCCCTTCCGCCGGGGTAAAATATAGGCGTTTATGAAAGCTAACAATTTATTTGCCGGTTACCGGCTTTTCACCACAGATGACGTCCGGGGTCTTTTTTCCACGAATCACGTCATGTATGAGAGGATAAATGAGGCAATCGAAAGGGGAACGATAAAGAGGGTCGTGCCCGGCCTCTACTGCTCCGCTGATCCGGAAACAGACAAGCCTGTTCCAAACAGGTTTGAGATTGCGACGGCCCTTTTTCCGGACGGATGCTGCTCATACCGGACGGCGCTGGAATACTACGGACTTTTAAAGCCGGACGGAGACACCGTGCAGGTCTGCAAGGGGAAGCACACCGCTGATGTGGGTTTTGACGGGCTTGAATACAGGGTCCTTTTGAGCAGGCTGGACTTCGGGATTGACGTAATTTCCTCGGAATCTGCCGCGCCGGTCCGGGTCACGGATATTGAGCGCACCATTTTAGACTGCCTGGACAAGCCGACGCTTGTCGGCCCGCCCAATGATTTGAGCCGGGCCTTCGTAAGGGTTGAAAATGCTTCCGAACAGAAGATGCTGGATTACCTGGAAAGGTACGGCAAGAAATTCCTGTACAAGAAGACAGGATTCTTCTTCTCCCTCCTTAAGCCTTCGTGGCTGTCCTCGGATTTCTTTGAAGCCTGCAGGAAAAACATGATAGAAAGGCCGGATTACATGTACAGCGACTACGTTTACGGCTATGAGTACATGAGAGCGGGAAAAAGGGTTCTGAACAAGGAATGGGAACTGTACGTTCCCACCTACTTTGAGCCTGTGGCCAAGCGGGCCCGGAAGAGATATCTGAAAGGCCTTGAACAGTCAGATCCAAAGGCCGGAGACGGCATCGGCGAAGATTAGGATCCGCCGCAGGATAAGGATTTGATTTGACGCAAAACTGAAAGGGGCCCTCCGCTCGGAAGGCTCCTTTTCTGTTTTCTGTTTTCTGTATTTGCGGATGTGATTTCCGGGCTGAGCCGGATTAGTCCTCATCGTCATCATCGTCGTCGGGAATGTCAACGTTGTGGAAGACTTCCTGGACGTCGTCGAGCTCCTCGAGGCGGGCAACCATTTTCTTGAAGGTGCCGAGGCGCGCTGGCTCAAGGGTTATGAGAGACTGGGGAACGAGGCGGATTTCTGCCTCGATGAATGTCACTCCCTTCTCCTCGAAATAGTCGCGGGCCGCGGACCAAGCGTCCGGAGCCGTGTATATTTCGTACATGTCGTCGTAAGCGACGTAATCGTCAGCGCCGGCCTCGAGGCAGTACTCCATGATTGTGTCCTCGTCAAGGTCCACAGTGCGCTCGATGGCGATGTAGCCCTTGTTGTCGAACATGTAGGATACGCATCCGGAGTTGCCCATCTG
>JAJPZA010000198.1 GCA_021204625.1 Clostridia bacterium
ACAGAGTGGCTAAAGCCATGATCGAAGACGCAGAGAGGGACGGAAGGCTCTGTCCGGGAGCCACCATCATAGAGCCCACGTCAGGCAATACGGGGATCGGAATCGCTGCGGTCGCCGTTACGAAGGGGTACAAGGTCATTCTGACCATGCCCGAGACAATGAGCGTGGAGCGCAGGAACCTCATTAAGGCATACGGCGCGGAGATTGTGCTTACGGAAGGCAAGAAGGGCATGAAGGGTGCCATAGCCAAGGCGGAAGAGCTCAAGGCTGAGATACCCGGAAGTGTCATCATGGGCCAGTTCGTCAATCCCTCCAACCCCAAGGCACACTTTGAGACCACAGGACCGGAGATCTGGAATGACACAGACGGCACCGTGGACATCTTTGTGGCAGGCGTAGGCACCGGCGGCACCGTTACAGGCGTAGGCCGGTACCTCAAGAGCAAGAACCCCGCAGTGAAGGTTGTGGCCGTGGAGCCCGCCTCTTCCGCAGTCCTTTCAACCGGCATTTCCGGCTCCCATGCCATCCAGGGCATAGGCGCAGGCTTTGTTCCGGATATCCTGGACACCTCCGTGTATGATGAAATCATCCCTGTGGAGAATGAGGATGCCTTCACGTACGGCAGGGAAGTAGGGAGGAATGAGGGAGTGCTTGTGGGCATATCCTCAGGAGCAGCCCTCTGCGCTGCAGTGCAGCTTGCAAAGCGCCCGGAAAACGAGGGCAAGACCATAGTGGTTCTTCTGCCGGACACCGGGGACAGATACCTTTCCACAAAGCTCTTCTCAGAGTAACACAAGCTTATAACAGGCATTAACAGGACTCAAAGGGCGGCAGCTTCATGCTCCGCCCTTTACTGAACCCAAAATTCCTTCATCCGCCGGCCATCGCTGCCAACATGGTCCTCCAGGCCGCTGTATGTGCCCCGTTCGGTATCATGCGGCGGGTAGTGCGGCGTGGAGGTGCCGCAGAGGGGCACGGAAAGGCCACAGGGAACAGGCAGAGTGCACTGTCTTTGGCAGGGCATGGAAGGGCGGTTGCTTTTTGGTGAGTGGAGTGGTACAATTGAGGCATGAAAGTAGGGATTTCGACAGCTTCATTCTTCCTGCGCAGGAATACGGAGGACGCCATTCCGCTCATTAAGGAGATGGGCGCAGAGGTGGCGGAGGTGTTCTATGCCACCTTTTATGAGTATCGTCCGGAGTTTACAGAAAAGTATGCGGACAGGGCTGCGGGGCTGGAGATAAACTCGGTGCATGCACTGCCCACAAACTATGAGCCGCAGCTTTTCAATGAGTCCAGAAGGACCAGGGGAGACGCATATTACTGGCTGGACCAGGTAATGAGGTCTGCACAGTTGCTTGGGGCCAGATACTATACCTTCCACGGGTACATTGCCGGCAAGGGCGGCTTCGGCAGCGATATGGACAAGCTTGCGCAGTATACTAATGCCATCCTGGAGTTCTGCTCCCGCTACGGGGTGCAGATGTGCCTTGAGGACGTGGCCTGGTGCATGTACTCAAAGCCCGGCCTGTTCAAAGAGCTTAAGAAAAGATGCCCTGGCCTTATGGGGGTCTTTGACATCAAGCAGACGAGAAGGTCCGGCTATCCCATGAACATGTACATTGAGGACATGAGGGGGTCTCTTGCATACGCCCACCTGTCCGACGTGGATGAAAGCGGCAGAGTATGCCTGCCTGGCAAGGGCATGTATGACTTTGAGGAGATCATAAAAAGGCTTCAGGGCACGGGCTTTGACGGCGCCCTCTTGATAGAGGTCTATCCGGAGAATTACAGGGACGAGAGCGAGATAAAGGAGTCCATGGAGTATCTCAAGGAGATAGTGTACAAACTGTCTTAGGACGCAGATATATGCGTATCACACGGGGCTTCCCTTTCAGGGAGGCCTTTTAGCTTGCCTCCGGAAAGCCCTCGCAGAGTGTGCCCGGACGGCGCGACGTCGGCTGCAAGCCGCTTTGCTGGGGCCTGCGGGAAAAGTTTTTCTCAAAAAGTCCGGGAAATTTTCAGAATCATGTTTAAAACGCCCTCAAACGGGGTATATATAATAGTGTAAGGGATAAGTGCATATGCCTTTGTGACTATTGAATTTGTAGCAGAAGACAAGATTTGCTTGTTAATTTATATTAACAGATTAGGTGCGATGATTCCTTTACAAAAAGCTGAAAAGTGTTTATAATATATGTTGGGTAAAGATGTATTGTAGATATATTTCAGGAGACATGCCATGAGTAACAAGTATAATTTTTTAATGAAATCAATATTCACAGACAAGGATGTAAGGGAGAGCTGCGCCTCGGATGAAGAGGCCAGGACGGCATTGAAGGAGCTTTTGGAAGACCACAGGATAGAGCAGCTTAAGAAGGGTATGTATGCCACGGTGGATCCGATGTATGATGACGTGTTTGCCAGCGCTGAAGAGATAGGGTCTGCTTTGCAGGAGAGGATATACTGCGCATATCATACAGCCATGGCCTTTTATGGCCTAGCTACACAGGTATATTTCATTGTCCAGATGGCTTCCCCGGACGGTGCCTCCAAGTGTACAGTGAATGAAACGGAATACTGGACATACGGGAATCCGCACATGGATGGGGTGGTGGAAGTTTTGCGCCACTCTGCAGTGGTAAGGGTTACGGATCTGGAGCGCACGGTTGTGGACTGCATGGACAGGGTAGACCTGGCCGGAGGGATGGAAGAGCTCAGAATGGCACTCAGAGGCATAAGTTTCTGCAATGAAGAGAAGCTACTGAAGTATCTTCAAATGTACAACAAGAAGATCCTGTACAAGAAGGCAGGGTTTCTGTTCTCAAGGATAAAGCCCGTGTATCTGTCACAGCACTTTTATGATGTCTGCAAGGAGCATATGTCATCCCGCAGGGATGATATCCGCGGGTTCAAGGGTGCTCCGTACCGTGATGGTGAATGGAATGAAGAATGGAGGGTTTATGCTGCAAATGAGTTCTGCTGTTAATCAAATGATTGGAGGTGCAAAAAGATGTTTGGTTATTTCATAGGGGTTGATAATCAGATAACAAGCAGTAATCTGATAGCTAATAATCAGATAGCATATGTTAGAGAATATAACAACCCCATGACGATTTTTGAAAAGTTGTCACGGGATTTGTATGTTAAAAAATTTGCAAGCAAGAAGCATTTCAGCGGAAAAGAAAAACAAGATAACTTTGAAAAGGCTTGCCGACTGATTGAGATTCTTGATTTTATTTTTACACAATGGAGCGATAAGTTTGTGCTTAAGGGCGGAACAGCTATCAATCTCTTTTATCATAATGAGCCACGGCTGTCTGTTGACATTGATCTTGATTATGTCGGACGCATCGACCAGACTGAAGAAGAAGTAGCTGTTGACATTGAATATATTGAACAAAAGCTGGATAAGCATCTTTTCTCGAAAGGGTATTCGCTTGAGGAATTATACGATGTTCCTAAAAACTCCTTTATATCAAAGACATATGGATTTCAAAATCTGAAAGGCAAAAGGGACAGTATTAAGGTTGAGATTAAGTATAATGACAGGGCTCAACTTTTTGAGCCCGAAGAAATAGGCTTTGAATAATTAGATTACTACACTACAGCAACAGTCAGGCTAATGAATGAATATCAGCTCTATGCTGGGAAGTTTGGTGCCATGATCAGAAGTGACAGGCATTCACCCAGAGATTTGTTTGATGTATATGAGTATACTAAATCTCCCATGTTGAACAGAGATTTGTTGCACCAGTGTCTTATTTTTGATGAATGCATAAGTGGTACAGAAAGAATTAAAGATCTGTGTAATCCGGACTGGAATAACATAAGTAAAATAACTGATACAAGTGTCGGAACACAGTTAACTCCCCTTATGAAAGGTAAGTCTACATTTGATCTCGATTCAGCAGTGAAGACGGTTACGGATTTTTTGAAACCGTTGTTCAACATGACAGATAATGAAAAGGAGTTTGTCGAAAAGTACAAGAATCACTATTACGATCCCACGTTGCTATTCGAGTCTGCAGACATGGCTGTTAGAATTGGCTGGCATCCAGGAGCTTTTAGTTTTTGCCAAAACACATGGGTATCCAGGGAAGACGCAATAACAATGGCAAAGTCTTTGGAATACTGCGGGGAGTATAAAATCAAAGGGCTAAAAGCGCTTGAGCTTTTTAATGCGGCAAGGAATCGTAACAGAAAGGGATTCATTTTCTACAGACTGTTTTATGGGTGCAGTGTTTCAAACTCTAGAGAGGATGATGAGAGAATGCTTTTATCCCAGTTGGTCATGGCATCAAAGAGCAATAAGGATATAGATGTAATATATGATGTTTTCAAGTGTTCCGCACTTCATGATGAAGCAAAGTCACAGGAATATTACAAAACAATCATAAAGGAAGAATTAAAAAAGAAGAGTGCCTTGAAATCTAAGGACAACGGGGCTCATTTCCGTGATATATCCAATCGTATGGATAATGGGAAGGATGATTATAAGGACAAGGACCGGTGATCAGACATAGTCCGAAAGGAATACAGTTCTTGTCTAGGGAGAGGTGTTGTATGAGCAGAGTTAATGACTTTCTGATGGATGCGCTGTTCACGGCAGAGGATCTTAAGAAATATTATGAAGATGAATCGGAACTTAGGAAGAATCTGGATACTCTTGTGGAGAATGGAAGGGTCCGGAAGGTAGCCGGGGATTTATACGGGACAGTTAATCCGTTGACAGAAGACATATATGCGGACAAGTATGAGCTGGCGGCAGCACTGTATCCTGGCAGCTGCTGCGCATACCATACAGCAATGGAGTATCACTGGCTTACCGTGCATGACTTCGATGATGTACAGCTGGCATGTGCTGAGCCGCTGAAGACTCAGGCTTTGTGCGGCCTGCGGTTTGAGGGATACGTCACGGATATCCATGAAGGAGTGGCCGGGGAGTTCAGAAATTCATATGTCCGCGTCACGGACATGGAGCGCACTATTATAGACTGTACGGACAGGATGGACCTCTGCGGCGGATTGGAGGAGGTCCGTACGGCATACAAGCTGATTATATCTCTGGATGAGGAGCGTTTTTTGAAGTATCTTGAAATCTACAACAAGGGTATTCTGTATAAGAAGTGTGCTTACATGCTTTCAAGATTCTATGGAGAAATGTTTAGATGCAGCATGTCCCCTGAGTTTTATGATGTATGCAGGCAGAATATGTCCGCAGAGGCTGAGCACCTGGATGAAGCATACAGCGGCCCCTGTGTCTATGATAAGGAATGGAAGCTGTATGTCCCGGCAGAATGGGAAGGAGGGACGACGAAATGATAATAGATTATACAAACGCTAATATAACCCATCTGTCTTCAGCTGCCGGATGTTCAAAGGAGTGTGTTGACAAGGCCTTGACGGTTGCCGGAGCAATTGAGGCAATATTTTCCTACCCCCAGTCTTCCTGCCTTGCTCTCAAGGGAGCTTCGGCTAAGAATATGCTGTATACGGCTTCAAGAATCAATACCGAGATTGAGCTTGAGTATGTAGGTGCTGGAGATCCGGACAGAGAGGGCATACGGGTGAACCTTAGGCGCATGCTTATGGGGTTTGATTTGATTTCCACTGACAGGGTCAGCACCGGGGGCCAGACAGAAGCTTATGCCTGCAGATACACCAATTACAACCGCAACATGAACAGGTTTTCCCTCACCATAGACTATGGCAGTCATGCAGGGGAGCCTGTCATTCAGAGGAATGTCAAGGTGCTTGGATATGAAGGGGGTGTGCCTGTCAATACCTTCAGTTTGGACAAGCTGAACAGGGATATACTGGATTCACTCGTTCAGCGCACCAGCCCTGTGGACGTATATGATGTCTTCTGCTATATGACGGAGAGCGGGGTGAAGACTCGTGAAGAGCTGTACGGAAGATGCGGGCAGGATGCCTGCAGGTACTCTGCTAAGGCGCTGGCATATGCCAGGGCAAGGCTTGAAGGCCTTGGGGACAGGGACTTCAGATACTTCCTGGAGCCGCTGCTTGTAAAGGGAACGGAGTTTGACTGGCGCATGGCCGTGGACAAAATTGCGTCTCTGCTGTAGCAGTCTAAAGGGCCTTGGCCGGCTACAATTGTAACGGGTACCATTGTAGCCAGCTGGCGGGGCCTTTTGGTTTGCGCGGACTTATGCGCGTTTGAAGGCACACTGAAGGGGCTGGAAGACATATGAAATGAGAGTGTTGAGGAGGCGGCGCAAGGGGTAAATCCGGCTCCGGGAGGATGGAAAAAAAATTGGTGCAAGGGGGCGGAAAACGTTCAAAATCGCTTGACTAAAAGAAGGTCCTTTGCTAAGATATAAAAGCTGTCACTTGAGGCAGCACGTTTTTCAATGGAAAGACGGGCGGGCTGTTGCCTGCCGGCGAAGATTGACAACTGCATAGACGAAAGTATGAAAATACAAGTACAGAAAGGCAAT
>JAJPZA010000071.1 GCA_021204625.1 Clostridia bacterium
CTTTTGCGCCGCCGGCCAGCTTGACCTGCCACATGCCGTCATCCTTGCGCTTGGATATATGATACACCTTGATGGTGCTGGCCTTCTTGGTCGCCGCAGCGTCTTCCGCTGCCACTTCTTCCGCGGTTATAACTTCCTCTGCGGGAGCATCCGTTTTCTTTGCTGCCATGTCTTCCTCCATGAAAGGCTCCTTTGGAGCCGGAATTCACACGGTCCCTTTTTGGGCGCCGGGATTACTTCTTGTTGTATGTGAGCTTGCGGAATGAGCCGTCTTCCTTGTGGATGATGATTCTTCCGTTCTGGGAAATGGCCAGCCTCTTGGCGAGCACTATGGCACCTTCCTGGGTGTCAAAGAGCTTGATGGCCTTGACGCCGTTGGCAAGCTTTACCTGCCACTTTCCGTCTGACTTGCGCTTGGACACGTGGTATACCTTGCCGGAGAACTTCCTCTCCTTAGCTGTGGATGCAGCGGCCTCAGCGGGAGTCTCATCCTCAACTACCTCTTCCACTGCCACGGGTGCGGGAGCGGGTGCGGGAGCGGGTGCGGGAGCGGGTGCGGGAGCAGGTGCGGGAGCAGGTGCAGGTGCAGGCTTTGCCTCTGCGGAGTCTGCAGCGACGAGAACGTTCCTCTCAACATCCGGCACGAGCCTGTACGATACTCCGGGCTGAACCTTGAAGCTGTTTGTGCTTGTGAGATGATTTTCCTGCAGGATGCCGTTCACGTAGAGCTTCCAGCCGTGAAGAACGAACCTCCTGTCCAGATTGTACGCTATCGCGCTGATATGGAACATGCTGCCGGTGTTGATGGAATCATCCACTCCGATAACGCGGATTCCGGGAGCCCTGTCTATGGACACGCCTGCCTCTCCTTCATTGGCGGGAGCTTTGGAAATGGCTATGAGCCTGTAATCCTTTCCTTCCGTAACAGCGAAGGATGCGTCCGGTGCAAGATTGCGGACTCTCTTTCCTGCGTACAGGGTCCAGCCGGAAAGCTTGTATCCGTCCACTGCGTCATACGCTATGTTCTTTGTGAAAACCCTCTCTCCGTGCTTTGCGATAATGGTCGGATCCTTGATGGAGATGCCAACCGTTCCGTCCACGGTGATGATGATGTTCTTGAAGTAATCTGCCACCTGGGCGGCGTCCGTGAATACGATTCCAACGGGAACTTTTACGGAGGCCGTTATGGTGTAAATCTTTCCTTCCTGAGCCACGAACGAGCCCCTGGTGTCAATGTCAGGCCTGCCGCTGCTGGAGGTTATTGTCCAGCTGGTGAGCCTGCATCCGGAATCGAGGGTGTAATCTATGCTGCTGACGTTGAACTTCTCTCCCGCGTCCACAAGCATGGAGTCTCCGGCCGCGAACGTTATGCCCTCCGTCTTCGCAAGGTTTATGAGAACCTTTCCCTCAGGAATGGCGGCGATTGTGGCGTCTTCCACAGGAACAGCCTCAGGCGTTGCAAAATACTTCTCTCCGGGCTTTGCGATGAACTTTCCGTCTTCAGACACTTCGACTTTGTTGCCGTCTCCGTCCGCAACGCTCCATCCCATGAAGATGAATCCGGTCTCTTCGGAGACCTCGATTTTGCTGAGGTCCACTGTGGTGATGACTGTCTTGCCGTCCTCGGAGGGAGTTACGGGAAGGGAAATCTCCGTGTCCGCCTTTACCTTGAGGCCGTCCGCCTGGCGTATGTAAAGCGTCGCATTCTCAACGGGAGCCTTGACCTCGGGAGTATACTCCACATTAGGGATGTATGTGTAAACCACGCCTGTCATGGGATTGATGGATCCGTCCGGATTGACCACGGCGGCGGGGCCGCTGGATATTATGGTCCAGCTGGCAAGCCTGTACTCGGGCTCAAGCTTGAATATTATATCCTTGTTGATGTTAAAGGGCTCTGCGGCGCGGATGGTGAACGTGTCTCCTTCAGCTGTCATTCCTTCCGGAACCTTAAGAAGTATGAGGGACATGCCGGGCTCCACATCAGAAACCGCAGCCGCCTGTTCGGAAACAATGGCAAAAACAGGCACAACGGGCTCAGCGGGCTCAGCGGGCTCAGCAGACTCAGCAGGCGCGGGAGCCTCCGCCGGCTCCTCCGCGGTGTCCTCAGCAGGAGCACTGGCCTCAGCCTCGTTTGCGGCTTCCTTCAGCTTTCTCTTCTTGCGGCGCACTTTCACGGCCACGCAAACAATGACGATTACCGCAACAACGACAATGACCGCCAGAACGATCCATAACCAGTTCCAAAGGTAGAAATCCTGTGATAACATAAAATCCGTAAAGGCGGAATCCAGAAGGTTCATAACAATATCCTCGACAGTAAATCAAAATCTGGGTTATATCAGTATTTTATATCATACGCAAGCCAAAATCAATAGATTGAGGCAGATTGTCGCAAATTTTTACCCCGTTTTCCCCTGTATGTGTAGCATAATTCATGCCTGCCGCCGAGATTCGCCCGCCAGGAGCCGGCATACCCGGCTTGTCTGCCGCCATGCATAAAAGCCTGCGACATGTGCAAAGTGTGCGCGGCATTCCAGGCAAATGCCGGATAATATCCCTTGAACGGAAAATCCTGCTCCCCTCTCCGCTCCTGCCGTGCGGCAATCCCTTGATAATTATGCCGTGAGGGGGAAAGGCTTGCCATGCTTACGCCATTCCGCAATACGGCTGATAATTTATGGTAAACCATGGATAATTGCCTGTGAACTGGAACAGCCTGCCATACACCTATATCCGCAATTCCGCCATCTGACAGTTTGCGGCAATCCCCGGACAATTGTCTGTATACGCGGAAACCTGCCGGACAAAGCCATGCGGCATGTCTGGACAGGCATTAAAAAAGCTCCCGGTTTAAGGGGAGCTGTTTTTATTTGGTTTGTATATCCGCTGCTGAAACTGTTCCGCGGGGGCGAAAAGGAATCAGTACTTGGTGACCTTGATGGACTTGATGATGATGGGCTCGCGGGTTACGTTGAACGTCGTCTGAATTCCGACGTCCGTCTCTTCCTTGCTGTAGGATTCGAGGCTGTTGACTTCAACAGTGTCGGACTCTACATAGAACTCAACGCCGTCCGCGTATTCCTGGTCATCAATGTAATCGGATACGGCGTCCAGAAGATCGTCGAGATCATCGGAATCCTTGATCTTGCCGAACGTTGCGTAATTGCTTGCGGAATATGTTGATGTGGAGCTTGTCTGGATCATGAACAGAGACGTGGCACTGTTGTACTTGTACAGAGCTTCGATGACCTGCTTCTTGTTGGGGGTCACGAACACGTGCTGCATCGTCTCAAGAGGATAGTAGAACATCTTCAGGGTTCCGTAGGAAGCGGAAAGGGCTCCGTTCTCGATTTCCTGTCCGATGTTGTTTGAAAACTCGCCCATCACAGAGCGGAGAGCGTCCTCTGCTCCTTTGGAGTTGTACTTGATGTCGTCCTTGGCGCTGTATACGGAAGCCGTGAGCGCTCCGGATTCATAAAGGGCGTTGTACTCGGCCTCTTTGTCGTTGAGTTCCAGATAATCTGCTATGCGGTCATTGGCAATGGCATCCTCATATGATTCGGATATGAGGTTGCCTTCTTCATCTGTTGCGTTGTAGCTGTATCCGCCGCCAATCCAAGAGTCAGAATCCACATAGTCATGGATGATCGTATTGTCATAAAAGCCTGATGATGCAAGCTCTATGAAATGTCTCACCGTCTGAGGGTACATGTTCCTGTAAAGCTTATACTTCATCACGTAATCTTCGCCGTTGAAGGTCACGGTTATCTTTACTTCGGGATGTTTGGTCTCGATTGTGCAGCCCGATACGAACATGCAGCAGGTCAGCGCGAAAAGCACAGCCAGCACGCATAATATGACGGGTTTTAATATACGCTTTACCATCTTGAATCTTCTCTGCAGAAAGACTGCCCCTCTTTGCAGAAGGGTCTGCCTTTATTCTACTTGTTTGAAAACCTGCAGTCAAGCATTTAACGGAGCTTGCGGCCTATATTTCACTTTCCGGCGAGGGGTACATACGCCGGAAAGAAGGCCCGCGCCCTTTTTCTCCTGGCTGCGGCATGCCAAGCCTTTCATGCAGGGCGCCGCACGGGCGCCTGCAAGACTTGATATCCGTGAAGGGAAATGGATGGATTGAAGAATCCGGATTACTCCATGACAGCGTTTGCGCCGGCTGCCTTGAGGTCTGCGACGATCTTCTCTGCCTCTTCCTTCGGAACGTTCTCCTTGAGAACTCCGCCTTCCTCGACAGCCTTCTTGGCCTCAACAAGGCCAAGTCCTGTGAATGCGCGGACAACCTTGATGACATCAATCTTCTTGGCGCCGAAATCCTTGAGGACTACGTTGAACTCTGTCTTCTCTTCAACTTCTTCAACGGGAGCTGCTGCTGCAGCGCCGGGAGCTGCTACTGCCACGGGAGCTGCTGCGCTAACGCCGAACTCCTCTTCGAGAGCCTTAACGAGCTGGTTGAGCTCGAGAACTGTCATTCCTTTGATCTCATCGATGAACTTCTGAATGTCTGCCATTGTTATATACTCCTGTTTTTTTACGGATTGAAATTCGCGCGCTTCAACTTAGCGTCAAGGGGGCGCATCCCTTCTGCCTTGCGGCCCTTACGCCGCCATGGAACCTTTTATGCTGCGGGCTCCTCCGCGGGCTTCTCTTCCTTGCTCTTCGCGATGCTGTCCAGAACCCTGACGATGCCGGACACGAGGTTGTTGAGAACGCCGGCGAAATTTGCGATCGGAGCCTGAATGGATCCGAGCATCTTGGAAATGAGCTCTTCTCTTGAGGGCATTGTGGCGAGCTCCTTGACGCCTTCGGCGTCCACATATGAGTTGTCCACAAAGGCGCTCTTGATTGTGATCTTGGTGTCGTAGGTCTTCTGAGCTTCCTGCATGAGCTTTGCGGCGTTCGTCTCGATTGAGCCGAATGTCATGGCCATGGGGCCGTTCAGGTCATTGTCAAACTCTGTGAAGCCAAGGTCATTGAGAGCCTTGCGCACAAGGGTGTTCTTGTACACCTTGTACTCGCAGCCGTTCTCTTTGCACTTGTTGCGCAGCGCGGAGACCTCGGCAACGGACAGCGACTTGTATTCAACAAAAACAACCGACTTGGATGCCTTGATCTTGTCCGTTATCTCCTGTACAACCGCCTTCTTTGCTTCAAAATTGGCTGACATGTTACCTCCTTGTAATCTTTGCGCCGGATAAAACAATTCCCCGCCGCCAAAGCGACAGGGAACACGGCCGCACTTTCATTCCAAAACAAAAGCGGACCAAATATCCTGTTTCAAGTCGCCTCGGCGGGATTTACTGCTGCACCCGCTGTCTTGGGCATGCGCAAGAGACTTGCGCACTTCGATTATGCCTGTATTATATCCGCGCCATGAAGGGCTGTCAAGCGATTTCGCCCGCCCCTGCAGCGCACATATCCTGATTCAGCCGGCCCTTTCCGAGGGCCTTGGTTTTGCGGGCCTTTGCGGCCGCACGGGATTGGAGCCTTATACTCTTGAGTATGCCACCTTGACGCCGGGGCCCATTGTGGAAGCTATTGTGACGCTTCTTACGTATGTGCCTTTCGCTGCGGCAGGCTTAGCCTTGTAAATGGCGTCCATGAGGGCGTTGATGTTCTCAATGAGCTTTTCGGGTCCGAATGACTTCTTGCCCACGCCGCAATGGATGATGGCGGTCTTGTCCAGACGGTACTCAACCTTTCCGGCTTTGACTTCTCTGATTGCCTTGGCAAGGTCCTGGGTCACTGTTCCTGACTTGGGGTTAGGCATCAGGCCCTTGGGTCCGAGGATACGTCCGATGCGTCCTACGACACCCATCATGTCCGGGGAAGTGATGACTACGTCGAAATCGAACCAGTTCTCCTTCTGGATGCGGGTTACGATTTCCTCTGCGCCTACGATGTCTGCTCCTGCTGCGGCTGCGATGTCTGCCTTCTCGCCCTTGGCTATGACAAGCACTCTCTTGGACTTGCCTGTTCCGTTGGGAAGGACAAGCACGCCGCGGACCTGCTGGTCTGCCTGCCTGGGGTCCACGCCCAGGCGGACATGAAGCTCTATGGTCTCGTCAAAGTTTGCCTTTGCGTTTGCGAGAACCTGGTTGACAGCTGTCTCAAGGTCATATGCCTGGGTGTGATCATATGATTTGAGACTCTCCTTGTACTTCTTACCTCTCTTCATACGATTACTCCTCCACTGTAACGCCCATTGAGCGTGCCGTGCCTTTGACCATGCTCATTGCGGACTCAAGGCTTGTGCAGTTGAGGTCCGGCATTTTGGTCTTGGCAATCTCTTCAACCTGCGCCTTTGTGAGCTGGCCGACCTTGTCCCTGTTGGGACGGGCGGAAGCCGTCTCAAGCCCCAAAGCCTTCTTGATAAGGACGGGCGTGGGGGGCGTCTTGAGGATGAAGGTGAAGCTTCTGTCCTGATAGATGG
>JAJPZA010000014.1 GCA_021204625.1 Clostridia bacterium
TCTCCCAGACGCTGATTCTGAACTCCTACGACAGCGAGACGGCCGAGTACGGGCTGAGGAGCGAGAAGATTCAGCTCCTGACCGGGGAGTACACGGTCTTGGGCTTCTACCTCTATGACAATCTCGACGAGCTGCTCTACACGGGCGCGGACTCCGGAACCTTCACCGTGGTGAAGGACGGTCTGGTTGTCTATCCGCTGAGCGCCGACGCCGTAGAGCGGGGCCAGGTCTCCTTCAGGCTCGTGAAGGAGATCAACGACGATCCGACCACACGCGCCACCGCAGCGAACGATGACGCGGGCTCCTATCCGTTCGAGAACATCGCATGCATCGACATTACGGTGAAGAACCAGTTCACCCTCGTGACCACCGAACTGGACAGCCTGATCGTGACCATGGTCGATGACTTCTCCGACCAGACCCACGTCGGGACTGACGGAGGGACGTACCACAACCCGACAATGTACGCCACCTGCGCCGGCACGTTCTGGCTCAGGGCCGGCAACTACAAGGTCAGCAGCTACACGACCTACTCCGACAAGAAGCGCAAGAAGCCGCTCGAGACGGTGGTCCTGACTGACTCCGACACGTTCACCGTCACGGACAACGAGCTGACCGAGGATGTCGAGGTGCCGATCCAGCTCTGCGGCACGGCCGAGTACATCAAGGACTACCTCGCGCTGAAGACCATCTACGAGAAGATGGGCGGCAGCCAGTGGTCCTATATCGGCCAGGAATCCACCATCGGTGTCGCGTGGAACTTCGACAAGGACATCGACATGTGGGGAGACCAGCCGGGGGTCGAGCTCGGCTCCGACGGCCGCGTCACCGGACTCACCCTTGCCGGCTTCGGCCCGTCGGGTATCGTTCCCGACGAGATCGGGCAGCTGACGGCCTTGGAGACACTCTATCTCGGCACGCATTCCGAGAGCGTGGGAGGCAACATAGCCACGGTCTCGCAGCTCTCCCAAAGGAGCGAGGCGGACAGGAAGGCCTTCCGCAGGGACTACAATGACCGCGTACTCAGCCACGACATCCGCGAGCACCTCTCTGACGGCCTGAAGGACTACATCAACCGCGACCCGTCGCAGACCCCGATTACGACCAGCGGATTCAACTCCGCCCCCGGCAGTTCCGAATCTTCCATAAAACCGCTCGACATGCTGGGCGGGGCGATGACCAACGGCATCACGGGCATCTCCAAGGCCATAATGCGCTGCAACCAGCTGGAGATCTTCTACGTGGCCAACAGCCCGATGACGGACTTCTTCGTGGACGTGGAGGACACCGACAACTACGGCATCGAGGGCTGCAGCTGGTCCGACTTCACGGAACTGACCGACATCGAGATCTACAACACGAAGCTCACGAGCCTGCCTGTGGAGATGATTGCGAATCTTCCGGCCCTTGTCAGCGCGAACCTCGCCCGCAACACGGGCATTGACGGGGCCACGCTGCTGGAGAACTTCAAGGACATCCTCCGAGGCGACGCCGCGAAGACCCTGCAGATTCTCTACCTCGGCTACAACAACCTCGAGGACACGCCTGAGTTCCTAAGCGACGAGTACAACCAGATGACGAATCTCGGTCTCATGGATCTGACATACAACAGTCTGACTCACATCTATCCGCTCGGCAAGGACATCAACCTCGTGGACTTCTACCTCGACCACAACGAGCTGACCGAACTGCCGGTGGCCGATGACGGCTACTTCTTCGGCTACTATGACGTGGAGCTGTTCTCCTGCTCAAACAACCGACTCACATACATCCCGAACGCGTTCAACGCCAATTCAGCCTACGTCATCGACGAGATTGACTTCTCCTACAACGACATCACGGGAGTTGGCACGGACAAATACGGCAATCCCGACCCGGACTTCAGGGGTATCAACGTGGATGATCTAGACCTGAGCTACAACAGGCTCACGGAGTTCCCGTCAGAGCTCTTCGAGACGGGGAGTCCGATCACTATCCTGATCCTGAACGGCAACGGCATCACCGAGGTCAGGGACGGTGCCCTCGAGGGCAGCAGGGCCTCCTACCTGCAGACCCTCGACATGAGCTTCAACCAGCTGACCTCGCTCTCCTCGACCGAGTTCTCCTCCGAGAGACTGCCTTACTTCTACGGCCTGGGACTGAGCTACAACAAGTTCTCCTCCTTCCCGCTCGGGCCTCTCTACAACCGCACGATGACGGTCATGGAGATCCGCCACCAGAGGGACGACGAGGGCAACCGCAGCCTCAAGGACTGGCCGACCGGCCTCTACACCAACGTGGGACTGAGGGCCTTCTACATCGGCGGGAACGACCTGCGCAAGATCGACGACACGATCTCCACGAACATCTACATCTTCGAGATCGCGGACAACCCGAATATATCGATCGACCTCAGCGACATCTGCATCTACATCGAGTACGGCTACTATTACCTCATCTACGACAAGACGCAGGATATCCGGGGCTGCGACTATCTTTTTGAATAACCGACAGAAAGGAATGAACATGAAAAGTATACTGAAAATTGCGATATGCCTCATCGCGGCGGCGGGCGTGGCCGCCTGCCAGACCAAGGAGGAGACCGTCACGGGCTTCTCCCTCGACACTGACGAGATCGCCGTGGACTGCGAGGGCGGCACAGAGACCGTAAATGTCTCCTCGGACGTGGAGTGGTCGGTGAGCACGACCCAGCCTTGGATCACCGTCTCCCCCGCCAACGGCGTCGGCAGCATGACCTGCACCGTCTCCATTGACACCACCCTCATCGTGGGAGTGCGCGAGGGACAGATCAGCTTCGTGCCGAAGGGCCTCTCGACCCGGACCATCGACGTCTACCAGACCGGCTACGGCAACGTCATCTATGTGAGCGAGCCGAAAGTCACGATCCCGGCATCGGCCAATTACAGCGACAGGTATTTCGAGTCCACCGTCGTCACCAACGTGGAGTTCGACATAGACGTGGAGTACCTCCAGAACACGGAGCCTGACGAGGACGGAGTCTACGAGACCCCGACGGGATGGCTGACCGTGCCTTCCGTCAACATCACCTTCGACCGGGGAGCGCGTCCGCGCACGGCCATCCTCAAGTTCGAGTGGAAGACCAACACCGACTGGATTGAGAGGGCCGCGAAGATCAGCTTCATTCCGAGCGGCAAGGACGAGGGGGCCGAGCTGGCCGCCGAAGCCGGCATCGAACTAAGCCAGGAGGCCGCCGAGGAGATCACGGACGACGCTCGGGGAGACTCCCTCGCCATCCTCTCCATCAGGGACCAGCTGAACATGCTGTTCACCATGGACGCCAGCGAGAAGCTGCAGAACTGGGACGGCGTGGTCCTCTGGGAGAAGACCGACAAGGATCTCCCGACCGATGACGACGGCAACGTCATCACCGACGCCATAGGCCGCGTCCGCGAGTGCTCGTTCTACTATTTCCACTCCTACGAGACCATTCCGGCCACGGTGAAGTACCTGAAATATTGTGAGAAGATCATATTCTACAGTAACGTCAACAGCTTCCTGAAGTCCATCGCCCTCGAGAGCGACATCTGCGAGCTGAAATACCTGAAGTATTTAGAGATCGGCGCCTACGGCCTCGTGTCCCTGCCGGATGATCTCGGCAGGCTGACAAGGCTCGAAACCCTGTCCCTATCGTCGAACAACTTCACTACGATTCCTGACGTGCTCACTCCGGAGAATTTCCCGAACCTCACCGTACTGAACCTGCTGGGCAACCGCAGGTACGTCACGAGCGACCTGCGTGAGGCGGACACCTACGATCCCGACATCGGAATGCACATCCACATGCAGAACGACGCGGCCGCCGAGGGCGTGCGCAGACTCTTCCTCTGGGAGAACCTCGAGGAGCTGGACCTCAACTACAACTACATCGAGGGCCATGTGCCCGACTTCGCCGTGGGCACCGTGGTCGACGGGAAGCTTATGGAGCCGTTCCGCGAGGGCGAGGACTTCGTCGCGCTGAGGGACACGGTGGCCTGGCTCTGGACCGAGGAGGGACAGAAAATACCGCGTATCCTGCCCAAGTGCAAAAGTCTGAAGATCAACCTCAACTACTTCACGGGTGACGCCCCGGACTGGATAATGTACCACCCTTACCTGATCGACTGGGTTCCGGACACGTTCATCTTCAACCAGAACGAGTTCGGCAAGGATAGCAACGGCAATCTGGTCCAGTTCGACAACGCGCCGAGCTCCTACAGCTACTACTATGAGAAATATCCTCTCTACGAGGACAAGTACACTTATGACGACGGCACGTACGGTGGAAATTGATGTAAAAATCAGAATTTGATATGAAGAAGATATATTCATTGGCGCTCCTCGCCCTCGTTCCCGCGATGGTCGGGTGCGCGGAGCTGGCCGTCAATCCGGACGAGTCCGTCGAGGCCCGGAAGGAGTGCGTCATTCCGGAGGGGGCGATAGCGGGCGAGCTGATAGTCAAGTTCGATTCCGGGATGACGGAGACCTTGGACAAGGCCGTCGCCACCCGCAGTTCCGAGGGGGCGGAGACTCCGACCGTCCTGACGCGCTCAGGCGAGGCCGCCACTGACGCTGTGTTGGATCAGATCGGGGCAAGCCGTCTCGAGAGGGTCTTCCCGGTGGACAGCGAGAACGAGGAGCGCACCCGCGAGACGGGCATGCACCTGTGGTATGCGGTGCACTTCGATGAAAGCGTGGACCTGAAGGAGGCCATGGAGCAGCTCAGCCGGCTCGGCGAGGTGTCCATGGTTCAGTGCAACCGTCCGATTCCCAGGCAGCTGAGCAGGAGCGACAGACCGGTGATCCTGAGCGAGTCGGCGACCCGGGAGATCTCCGCTTCCCGACAGAAGTCCGCAGCTGCGGCTTCGACTGACGAATTCCCCTTCGATGACCCGATGCTGCCTTTCCAGTGGGGCTACATCAACAGGGGCGACTATGACTTCGTGGGCGAGGGACACAACCCCTACGCCAAGGTGATCGCGGGCTGCGACGTGGGCTGCGAGGGAGCCTGGCAGATCTGCACGGGCGATCCCTCCATCATAGTGGCGGTCCTTGACGACGGCATCATGTACGACCATCCCGACCTCGCGGCCAACATGTGGATCAACGAGGGCGAGGAGTTCTACGCCGGCAAGGACGCCGACGGCAACGGCTACAAGGATGACAAGTACGGCTACAATTTCGTGGAGGACATGGGAGTCATCACCTACACCGACGCCTCCGACATCGGCCACGGCACCCACATCGCCGGCACCATAGCGGCCGTCAACAACAACGGCATCGGCGTGTGCGGCATCGCGGGCGGGGACGGCACCCCGGATTCGGGCGTGAAGCTGATGTCCCTGCAGCTCTTCTCGGGAGAGTATGTGGGCTCGCTCCTCGACGAGGCCAAGGCCATGAAGTACGCTGCCGACAACGGCGCGGTGATCCTCCAGTGCAGCTGGGGCTACAACTCCGCCTATGCCAACGAGGCCCTCGGTTACACCAAGGGTCCTGAGACGGAGGACGAGTGGTACGAGCTTTATCCGCTCGAGAAGGAGGCTTTGGACTACTTCATCGAGAACGCCGGCTCCCCGAACGGGACGATCGACGGCGGGCTCGCCTTCTTCGCCTCGGGCAACGAGTACGTGGGCCTGTCCGCCTTCCCGGCGGCCTATTCCAAGTGCATCTCGGTCTCGGCCCTCGCGGCTGACTTCACCCCGGCCTGTTACACCAATTTCGGGAGCGAGGTCGAGTTCTCGGCTCCGGGCGGGGACAGCGAATACTACTGCATTCCGGGTGAGTCCTACGACGAGTACGATCTAAGCAAGGCCCAGGGCATGATACTCTCGACCCTGCCGATGGATCTGACCGACACCTACGCCACCTACGGCTATTATGAGGGTTCCTCTATGGCCTGTCCTCACGCTGCCGGCGTGGCGGCCCTCGGGCTCTCCTACGCCGCCAAGCTGAGGAGGCACTTCACGGCCGGGGAGTTCGTCGACCTGATGAGCTCCACCGCAAGTGATCTGGACCAGTATTACGGCAACGACGACGAGAAGGTGTACTACTACAACGCCACCTCTCTCGGCTACGCCGTGACCAAGATGGAGCTGAAGGACTATCGCGGCAAGATGGGCCGGCTGCCGAACGCCTACGCCCTGCTGCAGGCGATCCCCGGCGCCGGTGTGGACATGAAGGTGCCGAACGTGTACGTGGCTCCCGGAGGCGATGTCGTTGTGGATCTGTCGCGCTATTTCCTGAACGGGGAGAGTCTGACCTACAGCTGCTCTTCGGCCGACAGCGGGATCGCCACAGTGACGGTGAGCGGCACTCAGGCCACCGTCCATGGCGTAGCCACGGGCACCACCACGGCCTCTCTGGCCGTCAGCAGCGGCGCGTCCCAGAGCTTCACGATCACCGTGCGCTCCAACTCCGCCTCCAACGGCTGGCTGT
>JAJPZA010000229.1 GCA_021204625.1 Clostridia bacterium
CTAGGCCCCGTTAACCCACTAAACTAATAAAAATAGTAAAAAAAAATTCTAAAACATATAGACTATCGGCTTTTCCGGCGCGCCGCGCGGCGCGCTCGACGAGGCAATCAAAGCATGGGGCGAAAGCGACATAGACGGGCTTGCCTACACCGCGGACGGGGCGGCAGCATACGGCGCGATCTGCATAGTAAGGCCTAGGACGGACGAGGACGACGAGAGCGACGCCGAGCAGGATGCCGAGCGGGCAAGGACGGACGAGAACCGCAGCAGGATCAAGGAGCTTTGGAAGAAAATGGCGGCAGACCGCCGCGATTTCATCACCGAGGCAACGGGACGCTTAAATCCATACATTGACACGGACGATATGGCGCAGATGACGCTCGACCTCATGATTGAGCTTGGCGGGACGATCAGTGCAAACAGCTTCGCGGAATTTTTCACCGGCAAGGAATCATATGCGATAACCGAGCCGGACAAGCGGGATGCCCTCGAAAAGACGGGCGAGCTCATCCTGCACGAGGAGCTACTTTGCCTCATGAGCAATGCCCTTACAGGACATTTGATCGCGGACTGGAACAACAAATGCGTCGATGGGGTGCGGAAAATAGCGCAGAAATTTTATGATGAGGTTTTGCGCAAATACGGCTTCACGCTCACGGACGCGGAAGAGGCCGCGCTGATTGACGGTAGCAGCAAATTGTACAAGGGCAATGAGGACAAAGACGATGAGGTCGGCGGCGGGCAGCAGGAGGAATCAGAGGATGAGCCGAACGAAGCAGACGGGCAGCAGGAGGCCGTCCCGGTAAAACGATGCGGCGACTGCTTCCACTTATGGGAAATCAACGATGAAGAAGGAAAATGCAACTGCGAAGACAGCGACGAATATGGAAAGCACAAAAATAAAGATCAGGCTGGATGCAGCCGATGGGAGGAATTCTAAATGAGCAAGATGGCAGCATACGTCGGGCGGGCGCCCGGTAGCAGCAAATATCACCCGGAGGGCGAGGACGGCCCGGTCGGCTACGACGCGCTCGGCCTTGCGGTCATACTCCGCGCCGTCGAGGATTACAAGATCGCGTCGAAAAAGCTGGCGAAAGGAAAAATGTCGGGCGGGCGGCTGGACATCGCCAAATGGACAATCGAAGAGTGCGCGAGATTTTTCAAGTCCGAATGGATGCTCACCTTGCTCGATTCGGCGGATCTCGGCGGGATAGATATACAGGCGGAGCTCGACCAGCAAATCAGATGGGAATTAAGAAGAGACAGCAGGAGGACGGCAATATGAGCAAGCCAGAACCAAAGATTTACATAAGCGGTCCGATCACCGGGACGGACGATTACATGGAGCGGTTCGCCGCAGCAGAACGGCATCTCCGCGAGCTAGGTTACGGGATCAAAATCCTGAATCCGGCAAAAGAGAACGCCGTCATGGCGAGCATGGGCGCGTCATATTACTCAATCATGCACCAATGCCTCCGCGAGATGCAAGGTTGCAACATGATTTATATGATCAAGGGATGGCAGGGTAGCAAGGGGGCGCGGCTCGAATACGCATACGCCGACGCGATGGGTTTTGAGATATGCTACGAGGACCCGGCAGATGGGGAGAAGGAGCAACAAACATGAAATGCGGCCATGGAATGACGGCGATAATACGAGGCACAAAAAAGGAAATTGAACGTCTGCAAGAAATATACACCAGTTGCAGGATACACGATGGAGCTTGCATAGCATTTTATGCACCGTGTCGAAGCTGTGAGCCGTGTTTTTCATGCAAGGCCGTTAATTGGGAGGTGACGGACGATGATCGAATTTAGTACTGAGAAGAATTGCAAAGCATGAAACGACCATCTTTGCAATTATTGCGGAAAGGGGATACCGACAGGCACGATTAACAATCACCAATCAGGTAAGAATGATGACGGCGAATTCTACACATGGAATTCGCATCTACGCTGTAATGAGATTGCCAATGCGATGTGGGATTTCGCGGCGGACTCATGGGAGGGCACGATGGGGGCGCAGGAATTTTGGGATGGCGTCCGTGAACTTTTGGACTTGTTTGTCTGCGACACCTGTGAGCACCACCACAAATGGCGGGACGAGAACGGAGACTGCGACATAATGCACGGCGCAGAATACGCGCCCACCGGGCCGGAATATTGCCTCGACAAATTGGCGGAGCTATTAAGGACGCACACGCTCGCGGAACCGTGTCAAGAAAATAATTGGCGATGGACGCTCGAGGAAAAGAAGCAGGAGGACGTTCAATGAAGAAAAAGACCGAGATGGACAAGCTCGAGGGCTACCTCATGCGGCACGGGATGAGGTATGACAGGATGACGGAGGATGACGGTGAGCGAATTTTCGCTTACGGCGACGGTGGGTGGATTAAATGGATTGCGCACTACGACCCGCGTTCGATGGGAGGCTTGGCCGGGTTGCTTGCGGTAAGTGAAGTTATGGACAAAGGTATGAGCGGCTACCTGACCGCCAAAGACGTGATCGAGAGACTGGAGGCGAGAGGATGAGAAGAATTGGTAACAGTTACGCAAGAGGCGAGGTTTTATATGAAGAACTGAGCATCGGGGATTTATTTTTATTCAACGAATCCCTGCATATGAAAATCATCAATATTAACGGGAAATATGATGCGGTAATTCTAGACGCTTCGGGGCCGGGAAATCTTGTGTTTTTTAAGCCTAGCACCAAAGTCACACAAGTCGAAGGATGGATGCGCATAAACGGGGAGGAAGATGAGGGAGGACAAAGATGAACCATAAGAACACGGGCAGATGGGCGGACAGGCTAGTCATGATCATATGCACGGCGGTGATAGCGGCGGTGATCACCGTTGACATTGCCACGACAATAATCACGGCGAGCGCGGCGACATTGCCGCTCGCGGGGATATCCGCAGAAGTGAGTCGGATGGCGATCGAGAACGCCACATTGCCGACGGCGGGGATCTCCGCGCAGGTCACGGAGTGGCTTGCGGACGAGCCGGAAAGCGTCGAGAACGACATCCCGGAGGTGAGCGAGCCGCTCGAGGTGGTGCCCGACCCCATCGAGGAGGACATGGAACCAATGGGGAATGACGTTGACTTCGATGAGATGTATTTACTGGCGCGGCTGATCTACGCCGAGGCGGGGAGCGTCAAAGATGACGAGTGCCTGTACGCGGTCGGGAGCGTGGTGTTAAATCGCATGGCCGACCCGGACTACCCCGATACGATGTGGGGCGTGATCTACCAGACATATCCCACACTGCAATATCAGTGCACGGAGGACGGCCACATAAACTGGGAGCCGGATGAGCGGTGCCTAGAGATAGCCGAGGACTTGCTCAGGTTCGGCCCGACGATCCCCGCCGACGTGGTTTACCAGTCGGAGTTCCTGCAAGGGTCGGGCGTATGGAAGAGGTTCGAGAACGTGGTGTTCTCGCATAAATAGGAGGGCAAAATGAAGGTAATTTACAGTTTAACGCTCGAATCCAAAGGTTTGCCGACCGACGTTTATTTCGGGATGACAGGAGAAAACAAAGAGGAAGCCGAGAAATCAATGGCGCAAAATTTCATAGAGGAATTCAAAAAGCATATCAACGGGGCAAAACCGACGAACATCTCGGCGAGCGTGCATTTTATCGATGAGCAATATATGCCCACCGAGATACATTCTTCGGACAAATGGGAGGTTGCGAAATGAACGTAGATGATTATTTTCAGAGAGAGGCAGAAAAAAACGAAAGAGCATACTTTAAGCAGCAGGAGTATCTAATGGCGAACAATGAGAGATTCCGCGAATTAAGGCTTGCTTTTGAAGCAAACACGAAATTGATTGACAGATTTGAAACAGCGCAGGAAGACATGTCAGCAAACGGGATAACATCCATGAAATTCACAGAAGATGAAATTGAGACGATGCTCCAACAGCTTATGATATGCTGGGCAGCACAAAGAGATGCACTTACAAAAATTGAACTGCAATACCCAATAGCACGATTTAAGGAATAGGAGGAATTGACAATGCCATTATTGCAACCCTACGATGCATGGAGTATCCGCGAGTCGCTGAGCTCCATGATAGAATTTGAATGGCAGTGCAAGGAAAAAACAGCATCTATTTTTCCACATACGAAGACCAGATTGCGGAAATGGCGACACTGGCCGCAGACATGGATGATGAATTCGCCGGCATACTGCAACAGCTCTCTTTTGAACTCCCGCAAAAAGACGTGGAATTCTACGTTGATGACGATGCAGGGGATGGATATGACGCGAGCGGGATCTCATGGTGGAATAGCATTGTAAGCATCATGGATGACATCGACATGAAGCCGCTGCTATTGAATGAAGAGCTCGACTGCGAATGGTATCAATACGATCACGAAAAGATTAAGCGCATCAATGCGGTGCGTCGGCTGAAAAAGGATCAGTTTTTTGAAGCGATGCTGCTCGTGACGGGATTTGTCGTCCGCTGGATGCAGCTCAAGGCCGCATTTGATGTGATTTCAGGATGCATTGACGAGCTCGAATACAACCAGTCGCTTATTCGAACCAAAGATGGAGAGGCAAAATTGCCGGAGACGGCGTATTTATAAAACCAAAGGAGGAAAAATCAAATGAAGGTAAGAGAATTTTTCGAAAAGGCAGCAATGGGAACATTGGTGAAGGTGGCGAACAAAGACAGGCCGCTGATCACGGTGCAGCAGGATTACATGAGCGCGGTCAATCCGCTGATCCTGAATCTCGACGTGCAGAGGTTCATGGCGACAGGGAGCGGCCTCGGATCGGAGACCCGAATCGTCCTGCAGGTGGACGGCGACGTGCCGGTCGTGGCTCGCGATGCCGAAGAGCTGCAGGCACTCATGTTAAGCGACGAGATCATGGACATCGCGCTCGGCGCGGACATCATCGAGGAGACGGCGGACAACGCCGTGGAGCTTATCGGGGACGGCGAGACCCCGACAACAAAGCGTCTGTATCTCAATGGACATGATATAAGCATCCGGAGCGAGGGCAATGCGAACAAGGCGGCCATATACGCAAGCGGCGCGATGACCGAGCTCATCATTTACGGAGATGCGAGCTCGGAGGTCTATGGCGGAGCCGGAGCACCGTCAAATGTCGCGGTATGGGCGGCCAATGGGGCGCAGATCGATATCCACGGCGGAACATATTTAGTCGGGCTCGATTCAGGGGGCGCGGCCAATAGCACAATTTACGCATCTGGCGGATCAAACATCTATATTCACGGAGGCTATTTCAAAAACACCGGCAGTGACAGCTTGGGAATCACCGCCGAAAAGCGCACGGTTCTCAATATTCAGGATGGATCAGGCTCATCCATAACTTGCTCCGGAGGGATATTCAAAAATCAGGATCCGGTGCTCGGCGATTGGGTCGACAAAGACACTGGCGCAACGTTTGTGGCCGAAAGTTGCAATGTTTGGAGCCGAGATGCGTCAGACGCTTTCGGCAGATCATTTGTGGAGTACAAGGTCGAGAAAAAGTAAGGGCGGCAGCAGGAGGCCCCCGAAAACACGAAAGGTGCAGCAGGAGATCAGAACATCAAGGCGGCCAAAGAAACAAAAAGAAGCAGCAGGAGGTAAAAAGTGACTGAAAAAGAGGAGAGGGAAAAGAACCGGCAGCGTAAGCTGCTCCGAAAAATCCTAGGCCAATATTACGATCAGGCAATGCGCCGAGATCAGCTCGAGGAACGGCTTCACGCCCTCCGGGCATCCACCGGCGCAAAAGCCGTCCAATATCGGCTTACGCCGAGCGGCGGCGAGGGAAGGACAATCGCGGATGACGCGATAAGCGCGGCAGAGCTCGAGGAAAAGTTGAACGCTCAAATCAAAGAGTGCTATAAGACGATGAACAAGGTGCAAGAAGTCCTCGACTATCTGCCGCCCGCGTCAAAGCAACGCATCGTCCTCGAATACCGGCACATAGACTGCCTCGAATGGCAGCGTGTCGCGGACGCGCTCCATTACAGCCGGGGGACGTGCTGGAGGCTGTATGGCGAGGGGATAGACCTCTTATTGGAGGAGCCCGATATACAGGATATGCTCAGACGCGCCCATCGCGATCACCTATATACGGGGGGCTCCCATAGACAAAGAGGCAGGAAATAGCCCCTATATGTACGGACGTATATGCTGCAAAAATAGGGATAGGGGGTAAAGCCCCATGTATAACCCCCGAAATTTTCTAGGATTTATAACCCCTAATCCTAGATTTAAAAAGAGACCCTAAAAGTAAAACCCCGTTTTTATTTTTGGAAAAACATCCCCATTTTAAAATCCTCGATTTTATCAGGAAATAAAAACAGGGTTTTATTTTAACTCAAAAATAATGGGGGGGGGGGGGGGGGGGGGGGGGGGGGGGGGGGGGGGGGGGGGGGGGGGG
>JAJPZA010000004.1 GCA_021204625.1 Clostridia bacterium
CCACCACCGTTTCGTTGCCTACGCGAATGAACGCGAGTCTCTGCTTGTCGCCTATTTATCGGAAAATATCTCGAACTCTGCAAAGGAGTTCACCAAAAAGAGTTCACCAAAAACCAAAACAGTTCACCAAAAAACATTCGCCAATCGAGTCTACAGATTGTGTGTTCTGGAATATAAATCACTGGTATACATTATACTACCACATGAAACTTCGGCAGATACCGACTCATAGGGGTTGAAAAGAGTTCGCCAAAAAGAGTTCACCAAAAACCGAAAACAGTTCACCCAAAACAGTTCACCAACCCGACACCCGTTCGGCAAATCAAGCGCGACCACGCCAACAGCAAAGTTTGGGGCATTACCAATGGAACATACGATCGGCGGCTCCTCCTCCGAACTCCCTTGGGGTGAGAAGAAGAACAAGTATTCTCGCGGAAGGTAAGGCTGACATTTCAAGGCTCAGACGCATATTTTTAAAAACTTACATCTGAATATGGGATATAGATGGCATACGATTCAGAAACAGGATCTACGAGATCGGGGTATTATTTCCTTTTTTGTGGAGCAATTGAATTGGAAAGGGTACAAGATTTCATTCCTGCGGGTGGACCGACATGAGCCGTTTCGGTGGACCGACATGAGCCGATCTGGTGGATCGGCATGATCCGTTCTGGTGGACCGACATAAAACGTTTTTCATCAGAAAAGAGTCGGCTGATAGACATGTTCATGTTGAGTTTGGGCGGGCTTGTCTTTGAATTCTAATGTGGTCTTGTCAGTTATGATTATCAATTCTTTGCAAGCGCGGGAAATGGCCACGTAGAAGTTCTTGGCATCCTCGAATCTGTGAGCATCAAGTATGATGACCGTGTCGAATTCCAGGCCCTTGGTAAGAAGAGTTGTGCCGATGCAGCGACCTTCGATCTTGCGGCCCTGATGTCGGATTCTGTCCTTAACCTGTTTCATCGCCTCAAACATTGAGATCCTGTCGGTGATCGCCGTGTCAAAAGCCTTCGAGATTGTGTCGCAAACGGTTTGATGATAGACTTTTATCCCCGGAAGACTTACGATCCTGTCAATGACCTTCTTGAGGCTTGCAAGAGATTTGTCGGTCTCAAAGGCCTCGAATAAACTGATCAATTCGGAACTGAGCGGAGCGTTTTCGCCCTGTCTGTGTTTGAAGGAGTTGTCTTCCCGGTTAATCCACTTGTTAAGCTCGGTCTTGCCCAAATGCAGGTTCTCCAGAACGTCATACAGGCTGGTCACTCGCTTCATCATTTTCCCTTCCCGGCAGGCATTCACGAAGCGGTCAATGCCTTTCGCGCAATTGTAGTATTCGGCGCTGTCTATAGCATCCACTACGGTAAGGGTGTTGTTGTAGTCAATCCGTTGCTTCAGCCTGATTCTGTCGTTCAGATCTCCTCTCAGCCGCGTATGCCCGTGCCAATCTGTTTCCTTGTAGGATGGACATAGGATCAGAAGACTGTTGCAGTCATGATTCAGGAGATAATTACCTATGTATCTATACTTTGATTCATCGTCCGGGAAGCGGTCCAGCACGCGCAGCCGGGCCATATAATTATCCATCAGCCTTACCGGGCGTTCTTTTTCCAGATCCGTCCGGATCCGCAGAATTTCCTGACCCAAAGCCGGGTTGCCGGAATCCCATCTCCATGGATATGGGAGCGACCGGAAGATTTTGAACAGCGGCAGATCTTTCGCAAAATCCACTAAAGGAGTGCTTTCAAAGGAGAAAATTGCCTGCATCGGATCGCCAAGTAAGTGGAGCGGAAGATTGCGGGCCAATTCCATGATCATCGCATGCTGGTCAACAGTGCAGTCCTGATACTCGTCCACGAAGACTCCGTCATAGCAGGTCTGTATGATTTTCTGTACTGCGCTCGACTCGACAACCTGTCGGCACTTGTCGATCGCGATGTCGAAATAGTTTGGATCATCCTCTTCCGGCAGGGCCTTAGGCCCCAGATAGTTCAGCACATATCTTTGCGCGAATCCGGTAATCGTCTCCAACTGATACCTATTTCCCGGCACATTCTTGTCGCAGAACTTCGTCCGCAGCGACGCAAGTCCGGCGTTGGTATGCGTCAACACCAGCTGACATGAGTTTTCCGGACACTGCAGCAGACAGTCGGCGATTGCCGTCGTCTTCCCATGCCCTGCCGGAGCGATCAACAGCCCACGGGGACAATTGATGAAATCAGACCAGTCTGTCATACATGTAAAATGCTATTATCCAATTTGGTGCGAAAATACCTATAATTTTTTATTTACCGCAGGTCGAATGACTGAATGCCGGAAAATCCGGAAAGATAATTTCGTGCCGAAAAACGAGACATATTAAAAATCTCTTGAAAATTAATGTTTCTATTTACGATTCATTAAATTTGCAGGCTTTTTAACCAAATAGTTGAGATGACGCAACAAACCAATTATTCTGCCGGCCAGCGCATAACCGTTCGCGGTGAGGATTTCCTCATTACGAAAGTTGAGCGCAACGTGGACAACAACCATTTGCTATATGTCACCGGGATCTCTGAATTAGTTAGCAATCATGATTTTATCTTTGATACAGGACTTGACAAAATTGACATCATAGATCCGAGGAACACACAACTCGTCTGCGATAATGATGCCCGCTGGAGAAAGACACGCCTTTTGATCGAGACCGCTTTGAGGAGCAATGCATATTTTTCTAAGAAGATAACCATTGCACAACGTGGTGCATTTGACGTAGCTGAATATCAGATGACGCCCACATTAAAGGCATTCGAACTGCCGCGCCCGCGTCTGCTGATTGCCGATGGCGTCGGCCTTGGAAAAACGATTGAGGTCGGTATTTTTCTCGCCGAAATGATTCACCGTGGCCGGGGCAAACGAATTCTCGTCTGTGCACTGAAGAGCATTCTTGCTCAGTTCCAGGAAGAAATCTGGAACCGATTTGCAATTCCGCTGGTCCGCCTTGACAGTGTTGGTGTGGCCAAAATCCAAAACGAAATTCCGCTCAACAAGAACCCGTTCGACTATTATGACAAGACCATCATCTCAATCGACACCTTGAAGAATAACGCCCGTTTTCGCTCTTTGCTTGAAAAGACGCGCTGGGACATTATCGTGATTGACGAGTGCCACACGGTCGCCAACGATGCCAGTCTTCGCGGGGACCTCGCACAGCTCCTCGCCACGAGATGTGACTCCATGATTCTCACCTCTGCGACCCCGCATAACGGATCTAAGGCTTCATTTGCCAATCTTATGAAAATGCTTGATCCGATTTCCATTCCGCGCAACGGAAAATACACGCAGGACGATGTGAAGCCATATTATGTACGCCGTTTCAAGAACGACATCGAAGATGATAACATTCGGAAACAGTTTCAGACAAGACAGGTTATTTCCATCGACGTACATTTGACGGACGCTGAAGAGGCCGTCCTCTGCATGCAGCATGAGCGGTTTCATACCATGAGTGATTATGGCCAGGCATCTCAGCTTTTCGCCCTTACCATCTTCAAGGGCTTTCTCTCTTCGCCGACTGCGGCACTGAAATCATTGAATGAGAGAATGGAGAAGGAAGACGGCGAGGAGGTCTTGGAAGAGGTCTTAAGACTTGCAGATGACGTGCAGAAGATTGTGGACCAAAACGTAGACAGCCGATACGACGCTTTTGCGGCCAAATTAAGGGAAATTTGGACAGCCAATCCGACAAAGAGGATTGTGGTTTTTACAGAGCGAATAGCCACGATGAAATATTTGGACGAGCGGATCAGAAAAGAATTCGGGCTGTCTGAAGAGCAGGTAAAACGGTTCGACGGGTCTCTGTCCGACACCGAACAGGAAGAAATGGTCTCCGACTTTGCGAAGGAAGACAGCAAGGTCCGTGTATTTATCTCTTCTGACAGCGGCTCGCAGGGAGTCAATCTCCATTACTTCTGCCATATCATGTTCAACTACGACATTCCTTGGAGCATCATCACGTTGGAACAGCGCAACGGACGAATCGACCGTTACGGACAGACACAGCCTCCAATCATCTATTACTTGGTGGCAAAGAGCGAGAGAGATGATCTGAAGGCCGATTTTCGGATAATTGACAAGCTCCGCGAGAAAGAGCAGGAAGTGCACAACACCTTAGGCGATGCCATGAGCGTCATGGAACTATATAGCGTAAAGGCCGAAGAGGACGCGATCAGCAAGATTTTGTGCAATAGTCCAGACGCAGACCCGGATGTGCTTGAGCCGGAGCCGATACGCAGACGCCGTCGTCCCGCCGGGTTCGGAAATAGGGGCGAGGTGAAGTTCGCAATCGACAAGACACTGGTGAAGGAACGACAGTCTGCGGATATATTCGAGAAGAGATTTTCTCTCTATAGGAACGGTAATGGAGAAGTGGACGATTTAGGTTTTTACAGGGATCTTTTTCAAGAACTCAAGGCGATTAGTAAAATAAAGTCTGAAGAAGTTGTCTTGCACGAAGATGCAAGTATCCCATACGTTGAAGTTCAGAATACCGATGATCTCAAAAATGTTCTATATGACATTCCTCGTGAAGCGTTCCCCGCCAAGAATAAAAATTTTCTGTTGGCGATTGATAAGGCGAAATTAAATGATTCAATCGCCAAGTCTCGCAAGAGCGCCAAGAGCGGATGGAGCAAGTTCTTGCCCCTGTATGACCTGCATCCGATAATCCAATATTTTTTCACCAAGTTCAACGCTTCCCTCCCGAAATCACAAGCCCTCGTTGTGAGGAATCAGAACCTGCCGGCGGGGATGAGCTATTATCTGTTCTATGGAAGCCAGTCCAACAGGCTGGGCCAAAACTTAGTCAGCAAATTCTTTGTAGTTCCTTTGGATAAAGAGGGAGCGATGCGTATGGATAAGCCGATGTCATTCAGTGATTTTACGGAGAGATACAAGATTCTGGACAAGAATTGGGGGACGAACGGGAGTGTGATCGAAATCCTTCAGAAGAATCTGAACGACGCGATAGAATTTGGAACTACGTTTTATATGAAAGTTGCTCAGGCTAAAGTGAGCGGAGAAATGGATGCGCAATTGAAAATTTACAGGCAGAAACTACAGAATTGGGCGGATGCCGCTAACCTGCTGCTCAATGACGCGGAAGTGAAGATCACCCGGACCAACATCAAAAAGGAAAGGGAGGAAATCCATAACATAACGGAAAAGTCAAGCCAGTTCTATCAGGATCTTTTCACTCTTGACAATATTGACCCATATATGCGTCTCATAGCAGTCTTTCATAACATTTAACCGTAGGGTATGGCAGAAAACGTAACATACAGATTCATCCAGAACGTCGGGGACTATTTCCCGTCAGGATATTTCACCGAAGATTTTATAGACAAGGTTCAGAAATGTGCAGGTCGCAGTTCCGATGACATGACGGAGCTCAACAAACCTTTTGTGAAACTGCGGGCCGGTTATGAAACATACAAGAATGAGATCATTAACGGGCACTTGCGCCCCAAGGATGCAATCACTTGGACGCATTGTTGGCATACGGACCTGCTCAAGACCTTGGGTTACAATGCAGACAATGTATACACGGAAGCGTATGTTACTGCCGAGAAAGAAGACATTACTGAAATAATCCCTGTGCGTCATGTTCTCCGCTCCGGAGACAGGGTCAGCCTTCTGATAATGGAGATGCAGAATCTCATTGCCGTCGGCGATCAGCAGCCGGCCGGCCTGTTTGACCAGCAGTATGAGAGCGAACCGGACAAGACTACGGGCCAGCAGAGGTATTCCGCCGCTCAATGGGCAGATGTCATTGATGAAAAATACCTTGACCGTACGAAATATAAATTTTCTCCTGCCATCATCAACAAGGCCATCACTGAAATTTTCCTTATGCCGCAGGAGCGCAGACCTCACTACATACTAATGCTGGCTGGCAATGTCGTGTTCCTCTTCGATCAGGAGAAGTGGGCAAGAGGGTCATATCTTCAGTTTTCAATTGATGACTTGTTCGCCCAGGGCCAGATCAGGGCGTTGAGGAACTATTATGCGCTGTTTTATCTGCTCGTTTCCAAGGAAGCCCTCGCGGCGGACGGGCAGACCGTTCTGATGGACACGCTAGTCGAGGAAAGCTATAAGAAGGCCTACGAGGTGACTAAGGACTTGAAGGAAGGAGTGATCCTTGCCGTGGAGACCTTTGCCAACGAAGCCCTTTACTACATGAAAAATGTGGCGCAACAACCTTTCGGCAAGCGCATTGAGCATGAAGACGGTACCGTCACATACGATGAGACTGATGACGGGTTTGAATCGGAAATCAAGGATGATTGCCTTACCATCGTCTACCGCCTTCTCTTCATCCTCTTCGCTGAGAGCCGTCCGGAACTTGAAATCCTGCCGACCAACGACGAGGTCTACAAACGCGGTTACAGTTTCGAGTCATTGCGCGATCTGGAGCAGGTGCGGCTCATCTCGGATGACAGCCGCAACGGATATTTCTTCGATGACAGCATACGTCATCTGTTCCGGATACTCTCTTCCGGCTATCATTCCGGCTCTGATGCAAATGTTGACAAGTCGTTCAGAACCCGGCCGATTGATTCCCCTATTTTCAACGATGACCGTCTGCATCATCTCAAGGATGTGAAAATCCGGAATTCAAAATGGCAAGAAATCATACAGTCTCTGTCCCTGTCTCACGGCAAATATTGCGGACGTATCTCATACGCCAATCTCGGGATTAACCAGTTGGGATCCGTTTACGAATCACTTCTGGCCTATCGCGGATTCTATGCCGAGGAAGATTACATTGAGGTCTTCAAGCCCGGTAAATTGGAGGAGGGGACATTCCTGGTCCCGTATTCCAGGATGGAGGCCTTCGACATTAGCGAGGTCCTTTGCGACAATGTGACTGGCGAGCCGAAAAAACTACCGAAAGGCACATTCGTCTATCGCCTGAACGGGCGCGACCGTCAGAAATCCGCCAGCTACTACACTCCGGAAGTCCTGACAAAATCAACGGTTAAATACACGATTAAGGAGATTGTCGACGAGGTCCGTGAAGGGAAGCGCAAACCCGTTGAGTTGCTTGACTTGAAGATTCTTGAGCCTGCGGTCGGCGCGGCAGCGTTTCTCAATGAGGTCATCAATCAGCTTGCGGATGCCTACATGACATACACGGAAAAGAAGACATCCCCGGACAAATATCGCGATCAGCTCCAGAAAGTAAAAGCCTACATTGCCACGCATAATGTTTATGGCGTGGACCTAAATCCTACAGCGATAGAACTCGGGAAACTATCTCTGTGGTTGAATGTCATCCACAAGGACATGGAGACTCCGTTCTTTGCCAACCGAATGGCAGTCGGCAATGCCGTGATCGGAGCATGGCTGAAAGTTTACTCCAAGGATGAAGTGGTTTCCAAAGCCAACGAGTACAAGACCAAGATAATCCCTGCGGAATGGTGGACAAAGGCCCCGCACAAAGTCAAGTTTTTCCGCAATAGGGTAAACCGGCTGACGGACGAAGTCTATCATTTCCTTTTGCCGGACAAGAACATGCTCGGGGCTTTGGGTATTAAGGAGATGAAGGAGACTCATCCGGTCGAGACGAGGCGGATGCGGGACCGGCTTAATGACTGGACCAAGCCGATAGATCCGATGGATTTTCTGACGCTTCAGAAATTGTCCGGGAAGATCGACATCCTGTTGCGCGAACATTTCGAGACGCAGGTGAATATTGAGCGTCTGACCAACAACCGAAACGACATCTGGCCGAAAGAGAAGACCGGCTCCTTGTACGAGAATCAGATGCAGGAGGAAAGATATGCGGAGAAGGAGAGGATCTTCGACACCCGTTACCGCCGGGACAATGCCTATTACAAACTGAAAATGGTGATGGACTACTGGTGCTCGCTCTGGTTCTGGGAATTTGAGGATGCCAAGGATCTGCCGACGCGGGACGAATACTGGAGAGAAATAGACAAATTGCTGGATGTCAGCGACGAGAAGTTGAATGCCAGTACTCTGCGGGCTTTCTCTAAAAGAAATTATGCTTACGTGGCTGATCCTCAATTAGAATACAATTCAGAACGTTTGACCGAGGCAGAGGCAATGATAGTAGAGAAAAGCAAGGAAGAGATACTTGAAGGGACGAAGGCGCAGATGACGCTTTTCGAAGAGATCGAGCCGGAACGATTCAAGATCGTCAGGCGGCTTGCCGACCATTATCATTTCTTCCATCCGATGCTGGAATTCATCGAAGTGTTCTGGCTCAAGGGCGGGTTCGACATCATTTGCGGGAATCCGCCGTGGATAAAATACGAATTTGACGAAAAAGGTATCATATCAGAACGTTTTCCTGAGGTGCTTATAAGGGATTATTCTGCGCCAGAGGTACGAAAAGATAAGATTATATTCATGAGTGATTCATTAACGAAAGATGTATATGATAGAGAGAAGATTGAAATGACATGTCATACTTCTTTTTTGAGTGCAATGAGTAATTACCCGCTACTTGCTGAACAAAAAACAAATTTATATAAGTGTGTATTGGTAAATTGTTTTACTCTGATCAACAAAGAAGGATATATCGGACTATTAACGCCAGAAAGTATTTATGATGATCCTAAGGGGCAGGAACTTAGGAAGGAAGTCTATATGCGTTTAAGATATCATTTCCAGTATCAAAATGAACTTCAACTATTTTCAGAAGTGGCGCATCGTCAGATTTATGGGGATCAGATTTTTGGACCGAGGAGGTTAACAACTCCACAATTTTTATCTATTAGTAATCTGTTTCACCCAAATACAATTGAGGGTTGTTTTGTCCATGATGGTCATGGGGAATGTGGAGGAATCAAAGATGACAAGGGGAACTGGAATCTTGACCCACATAAAGATAGGATCGTTTATATTGGAGAAAATGAATTGCATATTCTTGCTAAAGCATATGAAAATTCCACCAATTGGGAATCAGCCAAAATGGTTGGAATTCATAATAACGAGATCATGAATGTTTCACAAGCATTTAGTAATTTTAAATCTCATGTCCGTGATTATGAAAGTCATATAGATTCTTGTCTTAATGAAACAATTTCAGTTGATAATGGGATTATTAGAAGAAACACATGTTATCCAAATATTGATTCGTATCAAATGATCTATAACGGACCGCAATTTTATGTGGGTAATCCGTTTTACAAAACACCACGAAAAAAATGTAAAAAGAAAGATGAATTTGATGAGATTGATTTATTGAATTCGCCTGATGATATTGAGCAGAGGACAAATTATACTCCATGTCTATCATTGAATGAATACTTGTCCCAAGTGAGCGGCTTTCCAATTGGACAAGACAAAGATGGTATCGCTGTTTATGATAGTTTTATGGATTATTATAAGGTTACTATGCGAGGAATGCTAAATCAAGCAGGAGAGAGAGCTCTAATATGCGCCATTTTATATAGAAAAACAGCGCATATACATGCTGTAGTATCTACGATATTTCGCGATAATCGCAACTGTGTTGATATGGCTGCTTTATGTATGTCGTTACCATTGGATTTTTTTGTTAAGACAATTGGGATAGGACAATTGGGAAGAGAGATGCTTGAATCATTCCCAATGGGTGTTGATTTTAAATATTTGAATTCATTACGGTCTCGTACACTTAGACTAAATTGTCTTTCAATTAGATATTCAGAATTGTGGGAAGAGGTTTGGGATGATTTATTTAAATCTGACAATTGGAGCATAGATGATAATCGTCTTGCTTCATGGGATGAGCTTGTTCCTACATGGCAACACTCCACTCCCTTGCGAAATTATTTTGAACGAAGATTGGCGTTAGTGGAGATAGACGTGATTTCAGCTATGGCTTTGGGGTTAAGTTTGAAGGAACTTATAATGATGTATAAAGTTCAGTTTCCTGTATTGCAAGATAATGAAAAAGATACATGGTATGATGCCAAAGGGAATATCGTTTTCACGTGTTCAAAGGGACTTACCGGCGTTGGTCTCGATCGTAAGCAATGGGAGACGATGCGCGGCGATCTTAGTGAGGACGGCATGGTCTATTTCGGCAAGGCACCGACATTCGAACACACCATCGACCCGAAAAAGAGCGAACTTTACGGCGGTCAGAAGGTAACCTATTATGCTCCGTACAACCGTCAGGACCGTATAAAGGACTACGAGCGCGCATGGGAGCACTTCGATAAGATTTTCAATGCTAAAAACGAGTAATTATGCTGCCGCTGCAACAGGCCCGCGAGGTCAAGGATTCGGTCATTGAGTACATCAAGGCGACTTTCCGATTCAAGGAGAAGGATGTGAACGACGCATTTTACCGCTTCATTGAGGACGGCCGTGACGGGTTGTTCAAGGGACCGTACATTTCCCTGAAAACGCCCTTTGTCTCCGCCACGGAGGAGGAAACTGCAAGTATTCCGCTTGATATCGCGCCGAAATTCTCTCCCTACAGGCACCAGTTGCAGGCATTCGGACAATTGACGATGAAGGACGGCCACAGGCCTGAGCCGACTCTACTGACCACCGGCACGGGATCCGGAAAGACGGAGTGCTTCCTCTACCCGATTCTTGACTATTGTTATCACTGCAACCGATACGAGCATCAG
Source organism: Clostridia bacterium (assembly GCA_021204625.1). GTDB lineage: Bacteria > Bacillota > Clostridia > Christensenellales > Borkfalkiaceae > Coproplasma. The sequence continues at coordinate 10,634 of JAJPZA010000004.1, forward strand.
CCCGGCATCAAGGCGATCATCCTCTATCCGATGAATGCGCTTGCGACCGACCAGGCCAAGCGTCTTGCACAAACCATTTACAACGACAGCCGTCTGAATGGGAAGATTACAGCCGGGCTGTTTGTGGGCGAAGGGATTGACGCCAAGGATTATCCACGTGACATGGGCGAGGACCACATTATTGAGAACAGGGACACTATCCTCGATGTGGCGCCGGACATCGTGCTCACGAATTTCAAGATGCTTGACTACGGCCTGATGAGGCAGACGTTCATGAAGCTGTGGCGGGGCAATATAGACAGTGATCAGAAGCCATTAAGGTTTATCGTCTTGGATGAGCTTCACACATACGACGGTGCTCAGGGGACGGATGTGGCCAATCTGATTCGACGGCTGAAACTGAAACTGCATCTCCCTGACGGCTGGCTCTGTCCTGTCGGGACTTCGGCCACAATCGGGAATGGGGCGGACAGCAAGAGGCGTCTGTGCGATTACGCTGCGGATGTGTTCGGCGAGCCGTTTTCGGAGGAAAATGTCATAGAAGAGCACCGCATCCCGGTTGAAGAGTATGTAATTGCCAAAAACTTCAATCTTCCGGACGGTCAGGCGATCAAGGAATGCGTGTTCAAGAGCGGTGACACGGTCCCGGACTACATAAGGAAGATTTGCAGGGTATGGCTTCGAAACGGCGCCGCCACGCCCGAGCAGGTCGGGAATGCGCTGCGTGAGATGGAGATCGTGAAGGATCTGCTCAGCGCGTTGAAGGACGGCGTGCTGACTTTGGAGGAATTGCAGAACAGGCTGGAAGACAATGCCGGATTCCGCAGATTGAGGCAGCGGTATTCCGAGAAAGTATGTATTACCGCAGTCGAGCACCTGCTCGCGTTGATAGCTTACGCCAAACTGCCTGGAGTGGACGAAAACCATAAGTCGCCCATGCTTTATCTTCAAGTGCAGCTCTGGCAGCGGGAATTGAGCGGCATTCTGCGCTATGTGCAGAAGGAGCCGGAGTTCGTGTGGCGCGGGAGCATCAAGGCCGGAGAGGATCGGGTGGCGCTGCCAATGTGGTTCTGTCGCGACTGCGGGGCGAGCGGATGGATCAGCCATCGCCTTGCGACTGATGACAAATACAGTTCGGACATAAAGAAGATTAACATCCGTTTTGCCGACAGGGACAAGGATGTCGTGCTTTTGAATATTGGCAACGGCTCACATACGCCGATTGAAGAATACAGCGGCGAGAACGCTTCCTGCCAGTCCTGTTATGTGCGGCTCAACGATCTCTCTGATGCGAACAGGAATGATGAGAATGTCATAAAATTGGTGGAGTGCTGCAAATACTCTTCCCTTGAGAAAGGCAGTCAGAGATTTTCCCGAGCCTGTCCAGAGTGTAACGGGCAGGATACTGTTTCCCAAGTTGGCGGCCGCACGTCGACGCTTTCAAGCGTGGCGGTGAGCCAGGTGCTGTCAACTGAATTTGACAGTTCTGATGAACGCGAGAGGAAGATGCTTGTGTTCACCAACAGCGTCCAGGACGCAGCATATCAGGCGGGGTACTATGAGGCGAGGACATTCCGTTTCATCTTCCGTCAGTCCATGCAGAAGTACATCAACACACTGGACCGACCCGTGAACATTCCGGAATTGCAGTCCGGATTCAGGGCATTCTGGCACAAGGAGCTTGAAGAAAAGGATTACTATGACAGGTTCCTGCCGGCCGATCTGGCCTCACACCTTGACCTCAAAAAAAATTATCATCAGGATGAAAGGTCGTTCATGGCCGGTTTTAGGGAAGAATTTGAACTGAGGGTGGACTGGGAGATCCTGACGGAATTTGCCCTCTCATCCCAACTTGGCCGTACACTTGAAAAGACAGGCGCATCTGCCGCTTTTTTCAGGCCGGAGCCGATTCACGAGGTCTTCTCCAGGATGAAAGACTGGCTCAACGAGAATAATATGGAGTCCGTTGCCGCAAGGGAGGACGATTTCTGCCATTTCGTCTATGGCATCTTGCAGAGGATGAGGATCCACGGCGGAGTGGACCATCCGTTCCTTCAGAAATACCGCAACGAGTCTTTGACGATCTGGGGACTGAACTGGAGTTATCCGGAAAAAAGGCATTTTCTGAACAAGAATTTGGGAGGAAGTATGCAGTTCCCGAAATTGGTCGGCACATATTTCACTGACAGAAACGGCGATATGCTTGACATGGCGTGTCTGAGGAACGAGCGGAGGCCGAACTGGTATTATAATTATTTTAATAAGTGCTTCCGCCGCGACAGCGACAATGTCTTTACAAAGATCAACATTTTCCTTTTTAATGAGTTTGTCCGTCAACTCTTTGACACGATGGTTGAAGTCGGACTGCTCAACAAAGGGACGCAGGGAGCCGGCAATTACGCCATCTGTCCAGAACAGATCTTGGTCAGCAGGAAAGTCAAGCATGTTCAGTGCAATCGTTGCCAGTCCATGCTGTATGTCGCGGATGAGGATGAGTTCGCCGAAGGGACTAAATGTCTCGACTACAAGTGCGAAGGCACATATTTGTACGAGACGAAGCCGGAACTGAACTATTACCAGCAGGTCTACAACCGCAGCAAGTCTCCCCGCGTGCACGCTCACGAGCATACAGGCCTCCTTAACAGGAAAGACAGGGAGGAGATTGAGACGGACTTCAAGGAGCATCCTAATCCTGATTCCCTGAATGTGCTTACCGCGACATCCACCTTGGAAATGGGTATTGACATCGGCGATCTGAATGTGGTGGGCAATACGAATATCCCGCCGAAACCGGGCAATTTCCTGCAGCGCATCGGACGTGCCGGCCGTAAGGAAGGTTCTGCGCTTGTGCTGAATTATTCCCATGCCGGGGAGCCGCACGACATGTACTATTTCACCTATCCGGATGAAATGATGCAGGGAGAGATCAATACCCCCGGATGTTTTCTTGAGGCTCGGGACATCCTCAGACGCCATTTTCTCGCCTTCTGCATTGATTCATGGGTGAGTGAAGATGAAAACAATGACTTGCCTCGCCGTATCAGGGATCTGAGGCTGACTTCAGAAGACGTTTTCTCATCCGATTTGTTTGTCCTTAACAGGATCCTAACATTCATCAAGGTCAACAAGGTTTCTTTGCGTTCGGCCTTCTGTTCGCAATATGGGGAGAGGACGCAAGACGCCCTTGCCAAATTGTTCGTGAGCCTTGATGACGAATCGTTCTACAATCATTTTATCGGCGAGTTTAAAAGACTGAGGGAGAAACTTCTTCACCTCGGAAAGGAATTGGAGCAGTACAAGGATCAGAAAAAGCATATTCAGAAGAACGATGAGGTGAACATCGCTGCGATGGAGAATCTGATCAGAGCCACGAACAAGCAGTATGGGCTTATTATGGAAACCCGTACGATAGAATATATGACCGATGTCGGCCTGCTGCCGAATTATGCATTTCCTGAGACCGGAGTTGAACTTGAGGCAAGCATATATTCCCATCGTGAAAAGTGCGACAGTGACAATAACATCGTTGAGCCCAAGGCAGTCGGGCTTGTCCGGGCTGCCTCTCAAGGTATTAGGGAACTTGCCCCGGGCAATAAATTCTATACTCAGAAATACAAGCTGGATATAAGCGGCCTTTCCACATTCGACTGGAAGGAGTCGAAGACACAGATGCGGTGCTGTTCCGAATGTGACTGCTTTGCTCTTGAGGGGGAGCCGGGATATGATTCCGCCCTATGCCCGAAATGCGGAGATCCGTCCTGGGGCATGAGCGTTCATCCGGTTTTGAAGTTTACCGGTGCTCGCAGTGTAATGTCTAACGACAAGGCGGCACTGGATGATTCCCGGGAGGATCGTGAATCGGAACAGTACATTGTCAGGAAGCATTTTATGTTCCGGCACACCGGCGTCGTCACGTCATACGCAATGCGGGGAGTCGGATTCGGCATCGAGTTCTGCAACAATCTTGACCTGTATGAGGTGAATTACGGGATGGAGACGCAGGCGGAGGAAAGGAAAGAGGTAGATAAAGCTTTGGTCCCGGACAATGGCTTTATTACCTGCAGGTATTGCGGAAAGACGACCCACCTCTTGTCGCAGGCTCAGACTGCGGACAAGCAGCACTATAAATTCTGCACCCACAACGACATAAGTTTTCAGGATGACCGTGAAAAGGGCGAGGTGTTTGAGAAACTTTACCTGTACCGCCACCTGAAGACCGAAGCCATTAAAATCCTGCTTCCAATCCAGATAATGGACTCAGATTCATACGTGGAAATGTTCAAGGCGGGGATAGAACTCGGGATGAAGGAATACTACAAGTCCTCGCCGGAGCATATAAGGATAGATCACTATTTGGAGAAAAATCCCGTCACGGCAGACATGGACCACTACCTTGTAATGTATGACACCATACCGGGCGGCACGGGTTATTTGGCTAAGCTGTTCAATCCTGTCGAATTCTCAGCGATGTTGGAGAAGGCCTATCAGAGGATACACGACTGCAGTTGCCAGCTTGAAGGCAAGGATGGCTGCTATCACTGCATAATGTCATACGGAAACCGATACAAGCGTGAGGATTTCAGCAGGGAGCAGGCTGATGCTCTGTTTGAAAAATTGGTGGCTCACAAAAATTCATGGGATAGTGTTTCCGGCTCAGTCGGAAGTGTTTCCCAAAGCGGAGGAGCGGAGGACAGCGAGCTTGAGTTGAAATTTGTCCGGGCTTTGAAGACGATTGCGATGGACAGACATTGGGAATTCGAGAAGGTACCGGATCTGGATTCTTACAGATATGACCTGCACATTGTCAATGAGGAAGATGACACGGACATAAGATATTATGTAAGGCCTCAGTTTGAATTGACCGGCGCGTATGGAGTGTCACATTACACGGTTCCGGATTTCCAGATCATCTGTGCTTCGGCCAGAATTTTCGGAAAGGATGTTCCTGCTCAAGGCCTGCCGATGTGGTCGGTATTTCTCGACGGATACAGTTATCACGCCAAGGCACCGAACGTCAGGTTTTACGGGGACAAGCAGAAACGGGACGGGATCCGGGATTCCAAGTTGTACAGGATGTATTCGTGGACTCTGACATGGGAGGACATCAAGTTGTTCGAGGAGGGGAAGGAGGATTCCTTGGAGCATGATTCCGTCTCGCGATTGATCGAATTGCTGCAGAACCCGCAGGGCGGTAACTTGTTGGAAACGGCACTTAATCATATTCCGGATTTTAACCAGTTCCTGTCTAATGGCGGTTCTTTGTATAAAGGAGAACTTCAAGTTGACGAGAGCGTGTATGACAATCTTACAGAAGACTCCACGGACGCGGAAGTTGAAGCGGCCCTTCGCAATTGTGTTATTTATGACTGGCATCTGACCGAAGGCCTTCATGACATTGACAAGGAGGAGTGGATCGGATTCTGGAGAAGATACGACATTCTTCAGTTCTTTGCGAATGAAAGGCCGGCAGGCGGCAATTGTGTAGATAGTTACGAGACCATTGACCGTGATGAAATTAAGATTTATTATCCCGGATTGGAGGAGATTGTTGACATCCTTTTGGACAACGGCATCGAGTTCAGTCATGACGGAGATGTGGATCTTGTTGATGAAGAGGGAATAGTGATCGCGACGGCGGGCATGTTGCTCGAAAAATATAAGGTCGCGATAGACCCGGCACCGGGGACTGAAGAAATTTTCGTTGCCCATGGATATGAAATCATGGATTCAAAAGGTTTTAATTTGAAAAATTTAATTGGATGATAATATGAGAATTTTCCTTTCAGACACTTTTTATGAGGCTGTGCTGGGTCTTCCGAAGGCGGCGCAGAAGAAAGTCGTGGCTTTTCAGAAGAAATTCAGAGAGAATACGACCGCCAATGGAATGCATCTTGAGCCGATATCGCAGTTTAATGACGATGCCATGCGTACGGCCAGAGTGGATGACAATTACCGTGTTGTTCTCGGTGTTCTCGGCGATGATTCCTACCATTTGCTTTTTGTGGGGAAGCATGAGGATGCATACGAGTGGGGGAAGAGGAAAAGATTTGTGTGGAATGACCTTACGCAGACAGCACAACTAATCACAGTCATTGAGAGAGAAGTGACTGACCCGATGGCAGAATCGGGACAGGTTTCAGGTTGTTCGGCCTTGTTCAAGGATATTCCGGTGGAGAAGATTCTCAAATTGGGGGTTCCGGCTGATCTGATCGGAGAAGTTATGCAGATGACTTCATTAGATGATCTTGATGCAATAGAGGAAAGGCTGCCTTCCGACGCGTACGAGAACTTGTTCAATCTCATGGACGGGGTGGACATAGATGACCTGATAGCTGAGATTGAAGAGGGACAGGCAAAAGAGAATGAGGACAAGCTGTTGAGCAATAATAACAAACGTCGATTTGTCGAATTGACTGATGATGACGAACTGCAGAGGATCATTGACCAGGATATGGACAAGTGGCAGCTTTTTCTGCATCCTTCGCAAAGGAAACTTGTCGAGGCGGACTACAAGGGCACGATGAAGGTCAGCGGCGGTGCCGGCACAGGCAAGACGATAGCGGCTCTTCACCGGTTGAAGAAACTTTGCAGTGATCCGAATGCAAATGTCCTTTTTACGACATATACGAAAACATTGAAGGAGAATCTGGAAGGGCTCGTAAAAAAATTGGACATTCTTCCGTCGCGATATACACTGAGTAACATCGATCAGGTTTTGGTTAAATGCGCAGCGGATTATAAGGTAAAGGAGAAATACAGAATTCTAGACTATTCCGGGGATGAGGAGTCTTTGAAGTTGTGGCGCGAGGTGCTTGAGTCGGAAGTGACCGAATTTGACGAGCAGTTCCTCTATGATGAATACATTGATGTGATTGTGTATTATGGCAACACCATAGTTCAGCAGTATATGATGCAGCAGAGAGTGGGCAGAACCAGGGCATTGAGCCGCAAGCAGCGAGTTGAGGTGTGGAATTTAGTCCAGAAATATGTCGCTCTGAAGGAACAGCGCCATGTCGTTGACCGGCTTGAACTCTTCAATGAGACGACCAAGTATCTCAATGAGAATGATACCCATCCTTTCACGAATGTAATTGCGGATGAGTTTCAGGACTTTTCCAATCCCGAACTAAAATTCCTTCGTGCATTGGTCGCCGAGGGCAGAAATGACATTTTCCTGACGGGAGATCCGCTGCAGCGCATTTACAGTGGCCGTAAGATCAATTTCTCGGCGGCCGGAATTAATGTCAAGGGTGTGCGCAGTCGCAGATTGAAGGTCAATTACCGTACGACTGAGCCGATCAAGCGGTATGCGGTCGGAGTTGTCAAGGGTCAGACGTATGACGATATGGATGGCGGCACGGAATCGATTAAAGGCTATGTTTCGCTGATTCATGGTGGCGAGAAGCCATTATATAAGATGGTAAACAATGTGACGGAAGAAGTGGCTCAGGTGATAGAGTGGGTCAATTCCTGTAAGGATGGAGGGATTAAGCCATCAGACATATGCATTGCAGCGCCCAGTATGGCGCAGTTGAAGGAACTTCAGACTCGCCTGCACGCCGATGGAACAGAATATAGGGTTCTCAAGGGTTCGAGCGGGACCGGTTCGATAAAAGGTCTTTCCCTGTGTACTTTTCATTCGTTGAAGGGCTTGGAGTTCAAGGTGATAATCCTGACGGGAGTTAATGAACGAAATCTGCCGTCCAAGGCCACGAATGGTTATCCTTTCTCCGGAATGGATGCTCTCGGCCAGAAAGAGTATCTATCTGCCAAGCGGTCTTTGCTATATGTCGCCATTACCCGCGCGCGTCAGCTCGTCTACATGGTCGGCTACGGCGAACCCACCGGCCTTTTGACTCCTGATGAATAAATTTGCAATTTAGATTAATCTGTCTTGAGCACAGACGTCCGCTTAAAAGGAGAATAGCCATGGAACAAATGGATTCTGATCAGAGTAAAGTTAAAATCACACGTCTAAAGGCGCACGCTTGGGAGTCTTTCACGAGAATCCTTTATGTATACATAGATTGTTACAAGGGGGTTAGAGATAAGGAAGTGAATCTTGACGACAGGTATGAGATTCATTTCGACAAGGTGACCAATAAGTTGATAATCAAGGAGCGGAAGGAGAACACGGCGGGCTTCTGGGGAAAGAATGTCTACAGTCTCGCCACCCTTGTCGGGAAAAACGGCGAAGGGAAAAGCACTTTCGTCCATTTCATCTTGGAGACAGTTGTCGGAGGACGGAATAAGCCAACTGACCAGAACATCGTCGTTATGATGAACGGGAAAGGGAAAATAGACGTTTATACTGAAAAGGAAATTGAAATTAAGTCAGGAATCCCCGGTCTGCCTGTAGGAACTATAAAAAACAGCCAGTATCCGTCTATCCCGGCTTTTTTCTATGGGGCGCATTTTAATCTTCCGTTCGATGGCTCCGAAATTTGGAGTTCTCAGTTTGGTGGAATGTATAATGCCACCGAAGGATACCGCCTCGCGCAATACTTGGTGGAGTATTCTAACACCTTTGCGCTTCAATACTCCCTGCCGCTGAACAATTACTTGCAGGGCTACTATTCTCAGAATAATTTTGAAATCTGCTCTTTCCTAATTGATTACTATGACCATATGGAACAATGGGGCATACGTCCTCCGCAATATATCCTCATTGTCCCTAACAAATCCGGAGAAACGTCTTTGGACTACAAGAAAGCCAGGTATCATCAAGAAATAGAAATCCCTGAATTTTCAGTGCGGCCCGATGCCTCAAAGCGTTTCAAGACTTTGGCGGAATTTACATACCACATCTTTATTAACGCGGCGACAAACGAAGGGAGAATTGATAAGTCAATTGTAAAGTCGCTGAGGGACTGGATAAAAATCCTTAAAATCAAAGTTTTGGACGAGAACAGCATGATAAGTTCATTCGGGGAAGCATTCAATTCCTTCCCTGACATTGATATGGTCTGCGAGATTTTGAGGTATATTTTTGAAAACTGTAAATTCTATGATACCGGAGAATATGTCCGCTTTTACTTCGATATGACGGAAGATTCGGGCATACTACGTAAACTGTTGAGGTATGTGGAGGCTAAAAGGGTCTTTCTGACAGGCAGGATCTTCGACATGGTCTGCTCTTTTGACCCTCGCGGCAATACAATCCTCAGTTCCGGGGAGCAGGCCATGTTGGATCTTTATTCTCGGCTTTACGATGCGATTGTACGGCGCCCTAAAGTTTCCGCCAACAGTGATATTTTAAGTCCTCAACTGATTGTACTTGACGAAGCGGAGATTGGGTTCCATCCCGAATGGCAAAGGAAATTCATCAACAACCTGACCCGTTTTCTCAACTCTATTGAGAATTCAGAGAGTTATTTCCAGATTATCGTGACGACACATTCTCCGATCATATTGTCCGACATCCCGTTGTCGTGCACGAATTATTTATGTCAGGAAAATGAGCGGAAGCCCATGCGGGAAACCTTTGGCGCGAACGTTTTTGATCTGTATCGTAATTCGTTCTTCCTGAAAGGAGGCATGACGGGCGAGTTTGTATTGAAAAAGATTGAAGATATTCTCGAGCGGATTGAGGAATGGAATAAAGACAATCCTCCGTCAGATGATGAATTGGATTGGGATATGCAGATAATTCGGCATATAGCCGACAATCGGGTCAGCGACTACATTGTGGAGGAATTGGAAAGGGTTGATCCGCACAGAGCTGCTAAATATTATGAAGAGAAAATAAAATCTTTAGAGAAGCGAGACAGCCATGAATAAGATCACATTCCCTCGAACTGGTGTTAACGGCAAAACACAGTCTAAGTCCGAAATAGAGGACCTTTTCCTCAAAAATGTTAAGTTGGGGATTGGAGATCGGCTTAAGGATGAATTCCATGATGCATTCGGCAAAGAGAAAGATGCCGTCGAATGGATTCTGACCAACCTCGACAGTCTGCTGATCGGAGAACCGGAGAAGTTGGACGAATTGAGAAAGGAGTTCGATAGTGAGTGGTCAAGTCTGATCAGGATAAGGAAGAAAAAGAAGGAATATCAGACTGATTTTGGGAAAAGGATCGGTGATTGTTTTGGATACAAGAAATATCGGGACGGCTTTTTAATCGAGCACGGAGGAAACATGAACGTGAAATGTTGTCCTTACTGCAATCAACAATATACATTGTATATTGAGGGAGACAACAAGGGAAAGATCGGCATGGCGAAGTTTGAATACGACCATTTTTGGGGGAAGTCCGAATATCCGTTTTTGAGTATGTCGATGTATAACCTGATTCCGTCCTGTCCGATGTGCAATTATGGCAAGTCGACGAAAATACTCCCGTTGAAGTTTAATCCGTACTATCAGGAAATCGCAGAGATGTTTACTTATAAGGTCAAGTCGCCGGCGAGATTGCTCCTTGGAGGTATGAAAGCGGACAAAGTATCTCTGATTTTGGAGCCGAAAGAAGGCACCACTCGCAAAGAGTTGGATGACTACAACGATGTCTTTCACATCAAGGCGCAGGCCGAACGACATAAAGACGTTGTCATTGAGGCGTTTTCGCGGGCATACGTGAAGAAAGATCATTATAGTTGGACATATGGGGATCTGATAGACGGGGATCCTACCCTTGTCGACCGATTGCGTCACGGGACATATATCAGGAAGGAGGACATTAAACGACGTCCTCTTACGAAACTGTATCAGGACATTTACAACCAGGCTAAAGGAGAAGACTGAATATGAGCTATCCTCGATTAATATACGTATACATAGAGCATTATCAAGGCGCGAGAGATGTGGAATTGTGTTTTGACGATAGGTTCTTTGTCCATTATGACAAAGATGCTAATGAGTTGATAGCCCGTCCTAATAAGGATCATATTGATGGCCTGTGGGGGAAAAGGATATGCAGTCTCGCTACCATCGTAGGCGAGAACGGTAGTGGCAAGAGTTCGGCCTTGAGGTACATTCTGAATTCTGTCTCAACGAAGTTCTGCAAGGAAGCAGACGAAAACATTATTGTGCTGGAGACGGACAAGGCGCTGAAAGCCTACACCACGAACAAGAGTTTGAAAGCCCACATTACTAAAGATATAGAATGTCTGATAGAGGTGAGGGAATTTATCGACAGAATTCCGACTTTTTATTACAGTGCTCATTTCTCCCTTCCTTATCATGGGGATCCGGCTGTGATAGAAAATTCGGAATATATCTACAACGCATCGGAAGGATTCCGACTATTGCAGGACTATCAAGATTTCTGTGACGCTGATCTGACAGAACTGAAACAGACCTTGGGTAATCACATGCTCGGCTGCGATGCACAGGGCAAATTTCTTATATCCAATCTGTTGGCTGACCATTACGATAATATGAAGGCCTTCGACCTCAATTCGCCAAGATATGTGCTTGTAATTCCGAACAGATCGGGAGAATACTCGGTTATAAGCAAGTATTTCATCGATGATAAACTGCCGGAATTCCCCGAATTCGACATAAATGAAAAGACAGCCAATGGGTGCAAGGCAATGGCAAGGTTCTCGTATGACATTCTTGTTAGCTATGCGACGAATAACAGGGACATCAAGACGGAGACTTTGGACGTTTTAAAAAGGTGGACCGACATGTTAAAGTCCAAAGTGTATTCCGATGACAATGAGTTGTTGGAAGATTATCAGGATGTTTCAAGCAATGAGCCATTGACCGCCGATATTGTCAATAAAGCGGTGGTTCTTCTAACGGCTATTGAATCTTCCTGCAGATTCAATGATCAGGGAGGGACATTCTACTTTGATCTGACTATACAGTCGGATCGGAAGGCTTTTAAGAGGCTGATGCATTCGAGCAGGAAATATAATCGTGAGTTTATTTCAGCGAGGTTTTTTGATCTGGAATATACACGGGACTTGAATGATCGTACGACCTTAAGTTCCGGAGAACAGGAGATGATCAATCTCTATGCAGCCCTTTACGATGCTTCGATTCGCAGGCAGAACGATAAAAGGAAGACACTCCCGATATCATTGATCATGATTGACGAGGCGGAAATCGGTTATCACCCTGAATGGCAGCGACAGTTTGTCTACAACTTGACTCAATTCTTAAATAGTTTGAATGTGCCAGACAAGGATTTCCTTTTTCAAGTCGTTATAACTACTCATTCTCCACTCATTCTCTCCGATATTCCTCGGTCGTGTACTAATTACCTTTCACGAAAGCACGAAACATTACCTACACGGGAAACGTTCGGAGCCAATATTTTCGATTTATACCATAACAGCTTCTTTCTGCGAGAGGGAATGATCGGCGAATTTGCCATGGGCAAGATAAAGGATGTTCGAGATCTGATTAAAAAGCTTAAGGCAGAGAATAAGGAGATCATGCAGGATGACAATAAGGCGGTTAAAGTGACTGAGGAGGAAAAGAATGAGGCCAGACGTACGATTCGCCTGATATCTGATGACTCTCTCAGGGAATACATGACCGAGGAGCTTTATTCCGCAGATCGGCGGGGCAAGATCTCGCGCTATCGGGACAAGATTGCGAAGTTACTGGCAGACAAGCCTTAAAATCCTCGTTGCCCGATATTTATCGGCAACAGTGGTTCAGAATATATTTGCATTTATTTGCGCTTTGGCTAATTCTTGATAATTTTGTGGATTGATAATTTAAACGCACGACTATGATATACATTAAGAGTGTTGTATTACGGAAAGTTCGGAATATTCCTTTCGTAGAGATCCCTCTCAGTGAGACGAAACGGAAGCATCTGCTATTCACGGGGCCTAACGGGTCTGGGAAAACTACCGTTATAAATGAATTGAATAAGTATTTGGAGGGGCTGACATCCGTTGCGGCGTACTACGATCACGCTGTGAAGGATGCTAAAGTCAGCCACTATGAAGACATATTTACCGGAGAGAAAGGTCAGACACACAGGAATGTAATTGCCAAAAAGGAGAATGATCTTATATCCGGAAGCGCGGCAGTCATGTCGTTAAAGACGGATGAGGATGTCTATATGGCATTGTTGCGCGACAAGTTCATTATATGCTCTTTCGACGCTCAAAGGAGTTCGAAATTCATTGAGCCGCAAGGACCGTCAAAAATCGACAGGCCTACATCTTCGAAAGAGAGCATAGGAAAATATTTCGTGCAGCTGTTGGTGAATCTGCGCTCACGCAAGTCATTCGCCAACGATGACGGTGATGTCGAGACCGTGGACAAGATCCAGAAATGGTTTGACAACTTCGACAACGCCTTGTCAAAATTGCTGGGACACACGGATTTCGAGCTTCAGTTCGATACCCGTAAATTTAATTTCACGATAAAGGAGAAGAACAAGGAGCCGTACCATTTTAGCCAGCTTTCCGATGGCTATTCGGCTCTGCTATCCATTGTCTCAGAGTTGATGTTGCGAATGAGCATAGAGGAGCCGCTTGATCTGTACGACAGGCAGGGCATTGTCTTGATCGACGAGATCGAGAACCATCTTCATGTGGAGCTGCAGAAGAAGGTCATGCCGTTTCTGACGAGCCTTTTCCCGCAGATCCAGTTCATCGTGTCCACCCATTCCCCGTTCGTGCTCTCGTCAATCAGCGATAGTGTAATCTTCGATTTAGAAAGGCGCGAAAGGTTCGAGGACTTCAGCGAATATTCCTATTCGAGTATCGTTGAGGACTATTATGGTGTCAACCAGTATTCCGATTTTATCGTGGATTCCATAAAGCAGATAGAGAGCATCCTACAGAAAGACGTTCTTACCGAAGAGGAAATTCAGTGGATACGGAGGATCTATGATT
>JAJPZA010000173.1 GCA_021204625.1 Clostridia bacterium
CATGTCTGTCCCCTGTACTTTTAAGGACTTCGTGTCTACTTTTAGAGTAGCATCATTTTTGCAGAGTTTCCGGCCGTGTTCCGGCCGGGCCTGGCAGGGCCTGGCCCGCCCCGGCCTGGACTTCTGGAGCGAAAAAAGCGGCTCTCCGGAGAGAGCCCTGTTCCGCCAGCCTGACAGCATATCCTTCTGGTCTTTACGCAAAAATACGGCCCGCAGCTTTTGCCGCAGGCCGGGGCGCTGATTCCCGTTAATCAGGTGAAATCGGAGAAATCCGTGATCCAGAGAGTGCTTTTGAATGAGTATTCGAAATAAATGCCCGTCGTGCTCATTGACGCATATGCGGTGTCATCATTGAAATTTTCCCTGATGCAGGATGGGGCGGAATAAGTATGACCGGACCCTGTCTCACCGCCATTGGAGACAACTTCATACGGCATCCCGTCCTTGAAACTCATCATGATCAGTTCACTGTACTGACTGTTTGATACACTGAATGTGTGCCGGAGATAATATTGAGTCACACTGCCATCCGTCTTGACGGTGAGCGTGCTGGCCTCTCCGGTCCTGCTTCCCCCCACATAATCGAGTTCGGTGTATTTCAGCAGAAAAAAGGCAACATCCTGCATATTGGATATGCTGCCGACAATATAATTCCCGAGGAAAAAATAAGAGAAATCATTGCACAGGCTGTACAGGTAATCATATGTGCTGCCCACTGTTCTGGAGTTGTTGCCCGTGTCCGCGGAATCTTTGTGCTCAATGTAAGTGTCTGTGCCGCCGTTTTCCCTTGCAAAATAAATGTCATCGCTTATTGCAGCACCGGAATCATATGTGACGGCACCGCAATACAAGTCAGCGGTCTCGCTGTCATATGTGACTTTCGCATTCGATGCTTTAGCTCCATTCACCATTCTTTCCTTCTCACAATAATACGAACCGCTGTAGCCGCCCGCCGAATTCATTGCATTCTTGTAGTCATACACATCACTGTAGGTGGCCAATGTTCCGTTATCTGAGTCTGATCCGCCGCAAGCACCAAGCGCGACGCATGCATACAGAGATGTGCACAAAACCGCACTCATTATCACCTTGACAATCAAACATTTTCTCATGTTGCATCTTCACTTCCTTAACAGTTACCATAGTATAACGCTGTTTGGAAACATAAATCAACAGACTGTCTGAAATCCGCTGCATTTTTGGATTTCTGGAAGAGAAATTTTCGTGCTGTCCGTTTTTGCGCAAACGCGACCCTCCACCACCACAAACACAGCCCCGGCTCTGCCGTCTGCCCAAGGTCAGATTTAAGCCGTAAAATTCACGTTCGCAATTGTGAAAAGTATGAGATTAAGTTTCAAATCGCCCGCCCGCGGTTGCAGCACCGTGCGGAACGGAAAAAGCGGCTCTCCGGAGAGGGCCGCTTTTCCTAAAACTGCATGAGATTGCCTGTGAACTTTTTTGGATGCCGCAGGCCGCGGATTCTGCGCGGGCCTTAGGTCATTTGAAGTACTTGACGCCGCTCTCGAAGAGCTTCATGTCGAAGTTTCCGGAGCAGTTCTTGTAGAGGTTCTCGCCACACCTTTCGGCGTGGCCCATTTTGCCGTATATGCGGCCGTCCGGAGATGTGATGCCTTCGATGGCGTACATGGATCCGTTGGGGTTGAAGGGGCTTGCCATTGTGGGCTTTCCGGAAAGGTCAGCGTACTGCGTGGCTATCTGGCCGCCGGCGCGCATCTTTTCAAGGACGCTTGCGGGAGCTACCAGCTTGCCTTCGCCGTGGGATACGGGAACGGTGTAGACGTCGCCGACATTGCAGGCGGCAAGCCAGGGGCTCTTGACGGATGCAACACGGATGTCCACGAGGGTTGAGACGTGGCGGGCGATGTTGTTGTACGTCAGCGTGGGCGAGCTGTCCTCAAGAGGGCGCACTTCGCCGTACGGAACGAGGCCGAGCTTTATGAGAGCCTGGAAGCCGTTGCAGATGCCGAGAATGAGGCCGTCCCTCTTGTTGAGAAGCTCCATCACCCTGTCCGCGATCGCGGGGTTGCGGAAGGTTGTGGCTATGAACTTGCCGGAGCCGTCCGGCTCGTCTCCTCCGGAGAAGCCGCCGGGGAAGGCTATGATGTTGGCCTTGTCCACCGCCTTTATTATGGCCTTTATGCTCTCTTCGATGTCCTGCGGGTTGCGGTTGCGGATGACCAGGATCTCAGGCTCCGCGCCGGCCAGGCGGAAGGCGCGGGCTGTGTCCAGCTCGCAGTTGGTTCCGGGGAATGCCGGGATGAACACCCTGGGCTTTGCGGTCTTGATTGAGATGTTTGTGAAGCGCTCCCGGTCAAAGCTGTCGCAGGAGGGCACACGCCCCTCCGCTTTTGCCGTGACGGGGAATATGGAACTGAGCCTGGACATATAGGCCCTGAGGACGGCGTCATAGGGAATCCTCTCGCCGTTCAACGAAAAGCCCTCTTCCCTGGGCTGCGTCTTGCCTATGAAGTAATAATCCAGGCCGGAAAGGCCGTACGGCTGCTCCATTTCTATGATGATGTCGCCGTAGCGCTCGCTGAACAGCGTGTCGTAGCTGCCGTCGAAATCGAAGCCGTTTCCGTTGCCGAGGCATGACTTTATCACGGCCGCCACGGCTCCTCCGTTCTCAACCACGGTGGCATGGCGCACCTTGCCTGTCTCTATCTTGTCGTGCACGCGCTCGTACAGCTTCTTGAGATAGTCGAAATCGGGCGTGTTGCACTCGTCGCGCTTTATGGGAAGAAGATAGAGCTTCGCGCATTTCTCCTCATAAGGCTCCCAGACGTTGGAAATGAGCTTTGAGGCTTTTGCGGGAGCCAGGGCGAACGAGATGTACGTGGGAGGCACGTCTATGTCCTCGAAAGACCCGGACATGGAGTCCTTTCCTCCTATCACTCCGAGGCCCAGCCCCATCTGGGCCCAGAGGGCGCCGAGGAGCGCGGCAAGGGGAACGCCCCATCTGCGCTTGTCATCGCGAAGGCGCATGAAATATTCCTGCGCGGAAAGGCGGATGTCCTTGTAATCCGCGCCGGCGGCCACAACCTTTGAGACGGAGCCCACGATGGAATATATGGCTCCCGTGAAAGGAGAGCTTTCCATGAGGGCCGGAGTGAAGCCGTACGCCGAGACGGAGCAGTCATCCGTCTCGCCGCCAGTGAACTTGGCGGCCATCGCAGTGACGGGAGTGAGCTGGTTCCTGCCTCCGAAAGGCATGAAGACAGATTTAGCGCCTATGGTTGAGTCGAAGGTCTCGGAAAGCCCCTTCTTGGAGCATACGTTGAGGTCCGACATAACGGCTATGACGGACTCCGCGAAGGGCCTCTTTTGGGGGGCGTCGAAATAGTGGGTGATGTTGTCGTCAAGCTCGGCCCTGACGGACTGGCGGACGCCGTTGGTGTTGAGAAAATCGCGGGATATGTTTACAATATCCTTCCCTCTCCACAGCATGCGCATGTGCCTGTCCCCGGTCACCGTGGCCACCGGCGTGGCGTCCAGGTTCTCCTTTGCGGCAAGCGACACGAACTTTTTGACGTTCTTGTCGGACACGACCACGGCCATCCTCTCCTGGCTCTCCGAGATGGCGAGCTCCGTTCCGGAAAGGCCCTCATACTTCTTGGTGACCTTGTCCAGATCTATTACGAGGCCGTCCGCAAGCTCTCCTATTGCCACTGCCACGCCGCCGGCTCCGAAATCGTTGCAGCGCTTTATGAGCCTGGTGACGTCCGGGTTCATGAAGAGCCTCTGGAGCTTGCGCTCCGTGAGGGCGTTGCCCTTCTGGACCTCGGCCCCGCATGTCAGGACGGATTTTTTGTCATGGGCCTTGGAAGAGCCCGTCGCTCCGCCTATGCCGTCGCGCCCGGTCTCTCCGCCGAGAAGGATTATTACGTCCCCTTCCTCCGGCTTTGCCCTGTATATCATGTCCGTGCGGGCTCCGCCCACGACGAATCCGGTCTCAAGGCGCTTTGCCTTGTAGCCGTCATTGTATATCTCGTCAACCTGCCCTGTGGCCAGGCCTATCTGGTTTCCGTATGAGGAGAAGCCCGCCGCCGCGGTCTTTGTAATCACTCTCTGGGGAAGCTTTCCGGGAATGGTGTAATCCACGGGAACCGTAGGGTCCGCCGCTCCCGTGATTCTCATGGACTGGAGGACGTAAGTGCGTCCGGCCAGGGGATCGCGGATGGCTCCGCCGAGGCAGGTGGCCGCCCCGCCGAACGGCTCTATCTCGGTAGGATGATTGTGCGTCTCGTTCTTGAACATCAGCGTGTACGGGGTCTTCTTCCCGTCCAGAACAGCCTCAACGTTCAGGGAGCAGGCGTTGATCTCATCCGACACGTCCTGGTTGTCCAGAAGGCCCTGCTTCCTCAAGGCCTTGGCTCCTATTGTGGCAATGTCCATGAGGCACATGTACTTGTCCTTGCGGCCGGCGTACAGGTCCCTGAAAAGCGAAACGTACAGCTGAAGGGCGTCCTCCACCCTCCTGTTGTTCCCGGATGAGAGTATGGTCTGCAGAAGGGTAAGGAAGGTTGTGTGGCGGCAGTGGTCCGACCAGTACGTGTCTATGACCCTGACCTCTGTCTCAGTGGGGCATCTCTTCTCGCTTTTGAAATAATCCCTAACGAAGCACAGGTCCTCTTTGGACATGGCAAAGCCGCCCTTGTCATGGTACTTTTCAATCTCTTCGTCCGTGAAATGTATGAACCCTTCCACATCCGGAACGTCCGGGGCCACCACGGCGCTGTGAGCGAGGGACTCCGGCATGGAGTCATCCACGAGCTCGCTCTCCACCGGGTTCACGAGATACTTCTTGACCTTCGTGAGATCATTGCCCCTGAGCCCTAAAATCGCGTACATAGTCGCGCATTTCACGATGGGCCTGTCCTTCTGCGTCAGCAGCTGGACGCACTGGGAGGCGCTGTCCGCGCGCTGGTCATACTGACCCGTGAGATAGGCCACGCCGAACACATCGTAAGAGGCGGGCATTGAGAGCTTATCATAATAGACGTTGTCCACGGGAGGCTCTGAGAAAACCGTAGGCACGGCCTCCTCCATCTCCTCCTCAGTGAGCCCCTCCACGTCATACCTTATGAAAACCCTTATGTCCTGGGCCCTGAGCC
Source organism: Clostridia bacterium (assembly GCA_021204625.1). Classification (GTDB taxonomy): domain Bacteria; phylum Bacillota; class Clostridia; order Christensenellales; family Borkfalkiaceae; genus Coproplasma. Next base: position 5,136 of record JAJPZA010000173.1, read on the forward strand.
TGTACAGCGTCCATATCTCTTCCGCGAGCTTTACGGCCGGAGCATTGTCCTTCCTCTCCACGTAAATTCTGTATATCATCTGAATCTTTCCTTATTCTCTTCGCGGCAGCCTCACGTAGCTGCCGCCCGGGCCCCGCCGGGCCCTTTCATTATACAATCCCTTGACAGTTTATATGTAAATTATATGCGAATATATGCCAATATCTTTGCCTGCCCGCATTTACGGCCCGGATTTACGGCCCGGATTTACGGCCCTTACGGCCCGGATTCCGGACTTCAGGCCCCGGACTTCAAGCCGGACAAAGTGACGGCTTTTGCCGGCTTTTGCCGGGTCAGCCCTCGCGGTACTTGATGCCTATGTCCTTGCGGTACTGCATGTTGTCCCAGGAGATGCTGCCAATGGCCTTGTATGCCTTGGCGCGGGCCTCTTCTATGTCCTTGCCCTTTGCCACCACGTTGAGAACTCTTCCGCCGGCCGTGACGAGCCTGCCGTCCTTCATGCCCGTTCCGGCATGAACGATGTCCACGCCTTCGGTGTTGCCGATGGTGATGACCTTGCCCTTGGTGTAGCTGATGGGATATCCGCCGGAAGCCAGAACCACGCAGATGCAGGCGCCGTCCTCCCACTCTATATTTACGTCCGCAAGGCGCCCGTCCGTGACGGCCTCGAAAATCTCCATAAGATCCGTCTTGAGCATGGGAAGAACGACTTGTGTCTCAGGGTCTCCGAAACGGGCGTTGTACTCAACGACCCTCATGCCCTTGTTGGTTCTCATGAGGCCGAAATACAGACATCCCTTGAAGGTCCGCCCCTCTGCGTTCATGGCGTTCATCGTGGGAACCATTATGGTGTCCATCACCTCTTTCTGGAGCTCCGGAGTCCAGAAAGGGCAGGGCGCGAATGTTCCCATTCCGCCGGTGTTGAGCCCCCTGTCCCCGTCATACGCGCGCTTATGGTCGCATGAGGTTATCATGGGAACTATGGTCTTGCCGTCCGTGAATGCCAGAACGGAAACCTCTTCGCCCGGCGTGTACTTTAGCCCTTTCATGTACTCTTCCACAACCACCTTGTTCCCGGCGGAGCCGAACGCCTTGTCCAGCATTATCTCCTTGAGCCCCTCTTCCGCCTGCTTCTCAGTGTCGCAGATGAGAACGCCCTTTCCGAGGGCCAGGCCGTCCGCCTTCAAAACGACGGGTGCTCCTGTGGAGCGCACATACTCCAGGGCCTTGTCATAATCGTCGAAGGTCTCGCTTGCGGCTGTGGGTATGCCGTACTTCTTCATGAGGTTCTTGGAGAAAGACTTGGAGCCCTCTATGATGGCAGCCTTCTTCTCCGGCCCGAAGCATCTCTTTCCCAGGCCTTCCAGAACGTCCACAAGCCCTGCGGCCAGAGGATCGTCCGGGGTCACGACATAATAGTCTATCTCGGGATGGGCGTTCACATACTCCGTGACAGCGTCAAAGTTCATGAAATCCACATTGACGTTCTCCGCAATCTCCGCCGTTCCTGCGTTCCCTTTCATGCAGTACAGCTTGTCCACTTTCGGGCTCTTTTTAAGGGCCTTCAGGATGGCGTGCTCTCTTCCGCCGCCGCCTATGACAAGTACGTTCATAATATCCCTCCCGTTGTTTTTATTATTGCAATATTCTAATTTCACACCCTGCCGTTGTCAAGAAAATATCACAAATTCTGAAATATATGTGCACATTTTCTTGCAATTCTTAAGGTTTGTTGCATTCCTTTCTGCGAGCCCCCGGGCGTGCATGGCGCGCAGCCCGGGCGGGCACTGTTTCCCGCGGTGCCGGGGAACACGGCCCGTGCTTCCATGGCTTTCCGGCCCGGAATTCCGAGCCGGATCATGCGCCGGATCATGCGCCGGAATTGTCAGTGCTTGAAGTGCCTGTCCCCTACGAAGACCATGGCGATTCCGGCCTTGTTGCAGGCCTCCACGGAATCCTTGTCGCGGATGGATCCGCCGGGCTGGATGATGGCCGTGATGCCGGCCTGCTCCGCCGCTTCAACGCAGTCCGGGAACGGGAAGTATGCATCGGACGCCATTACAGAGCCTGCGGCCTCGGAGCCCGCATGCTCTATGGCCTGCTGGGCGGCCCAGATGCGGTTGGTCTGGCCCATGCCAATTCCTGTGGTCCTTCCCTCTTTGCCGATGACGATTGCGTTGGACTTCGTGTACTTCACTACCTTCCAGACGAACTCAAGGGCGCGGATCTCCTCTGCCGTGGGAGCCCTGTCCGTTACAACTCCCAGACCGTATGAGGTCTTTACCTTTCCTGAAGGCAATGTTGTCTCAATGACCTCGGCCTTTTTGGAGAACAGGCCCTCGTCCTCGCCGCGGAGCAAGGTCTCGTCATACTCCTGCACGAGGAGGCCGCCGTACACCTTCTTCATGTCCAGAGCGTCCTTCTGGCGCTTTGCGGCTATTGCGGGTATCCTGAGAAGACGGATGTTCTTCTTCTGCTCCAGTATCTGAAGGGCCTCGGGAGTGTAGTCCGGAGCCATGACTATCTCAATGAAAATCTTGTTGATCTCCGCTGCGGTGTCTGCCTCCACCGTTCCGTTGATGGCAAGAATGCCTCCGAATACGGAAACGGGGTCCGAGTTGTACGCGCGCATGTAAGCTTCGTATATGGTCCCGCCTGTTCCCACGCCGCAGGGATTGGCGTGCTTGGAAGCCACAACCGCAGGAGTGTCGCCGAACTCTTTGAGAAGCTCAAGGGCGCCGTTGGAATCGTTGATGTTGTTGTATGAAAGCTCCTTGCCCCAGAGCTGCTCTGCGGAAGACAGCGAGCCGGGGCGGATGAACTCCTCATTGTAGAAGATGGCGTCCTGCTGCGGGTTCTCGCCGTAACGGAGGTCCTGGGCCTTGCTGTACGCGAAAGTGACCTCGTCCGGGAACTTTATGCCAAGCTGCTGCGCGAGGTAATTGGAGATGAGCGAATCATACACGGCCGTGTGGGCGAATACCTTGTACTGCAGGTATCTCCTGGTATCCATGGAAACGCCGCCGGCGCGGAGCTCCGTGAGCACCTTCTCATAATCCTTGGGATCCACAAGGACAACGACGTCCTGGTAATTCTTGGCGGCCGCGCGGATCATTGTGGGCCCACCGATGTCTATGTTCTCCACGCACTCCGCGAAGTCCGCCCCGCGGGCTATCGTGGCCTTGAACGGATACAGGTTGACGCACACGATGTCTATCGTGTTTATGCCCAGCTTTTCAAGCTGCGCCATATGATCCGGGTTGGAGCGCATGGCCAAAAGACCCGCGTGCACGCTGGGATGAAGGGTCTTCACCCTTCCGTCCAGGCACTCCGGGAATCCGGTTATCTCCGAGATGCCTATGACATCCAGTCCCGCCTCTTTGAGGACCCTGGCCGTGCCGCCGGTTGAGATGATCTCATACCCCAAAGCTGCAAGCTCTTTGCAGAAGTCCACGATGCCGGCCTTGTCTGACACGCTGACAAGCGCGCGCTTTTTCATTTCCATACAACCTTCCTCCCGTTATTGTCTCTCGCAATCCGGCCGCATGCCTTTGGCCGTTATGCGTTTTAAGTGCCGCGGCAACTGGCGCCTGCTATTGGCGCCTGCATTTAGTGCATATTATTAGTGCATATTATATAATAGTGCATATTATATAATATGGTATAGAGCCCGGATGCCGGAAGCCGCATTTTGGAGCGGCCTCATGCCGCTTAATCCAGGACGGTTACCTTTCTGCCGTTCTTGATGATTTTGCCCTCGCAGAGCTTGCGGACCACGTACGGAAGCAGGATGTGCTCCTGGACGAGAATGCGCTGCTGAAGGGTCTCGGCGTCATCCGTATCTTTGACCTTCACCGCAGTCTGGGCTATTATTGCCCCGCCGTCCGGAACCTCGTCCACGAAATGGACGGTGCATCCGGAAATTTTGGCTCCGTATTCAAGGACGGACTCATGCACCTTGAGGCCGTAGAATCCGGGGCCGCAGAATGAAGGAATCAGGGACGGATGGATGTTTATGATCCGGTCCCTGAAGGACTCTATGAATGACTTGGGTATGATCTTCAGCCATCCCGCAAGGACTATGTAGTCCACGCCGGCACCGTTGAGAAGCCTGGTGAGGTCCGCGTACAGGGTCTCGAGGTCAGGCCAGTCCTTCTTGGCGTAAACGGCGGTTTTGATGCCGTGACGTCTTGCGCGCTCCATTGCCCCTATGCCGTCTTTGGAAGCTATGAGATACACTATCTCGCAAAAGGGCTCCTTCTCGTTGGCATCTATGACTGACTGAAAATCCGTGCCCCCGCCGGAGGCGAAAACAGCTATCTTCTTCATCCCTGCCATCCCCTTTTATATGAGCGTCACTCCCTTGCCGGGAATCGTGCGGCCAATGACCACAGGGGCCTCGCCGAGATCCCTGAGGGCGGAAACAGCCGCGTTTCTGTCCTTTTCCGCCACGCATAATACGCAGCCAATGCCCATGTTGAACGTGTTGTACATTTTTTCCGGGGGCAGCGCGGACATCTCCTGAAGGATCCGGAAGATGGCCGGGATCTCATATGAATGAGTGTCTATCTCGCATCCCACCCCTTCCGGGAACATCCTGGGGATGTTTTCTATGAAACCGCCGCCGGTTATGTGGGCGATGCCCTTGACCTCCACCTTCTGTATTACGGAAAGGACTGTCCTGACGTAAATTCTGGTGGGAGCAAGAAGGGCGTCTATCACGGGGCCGCCGAGGCGCGCATCCGTCCTTGAAAGCGTTTCCATATCCTCGCCGAAAAGCCGGCGCACGAGCGAATAGCCGTTTGAATGGATGCCGCTTGAGGGAAGGCCTATGAGCACGTCCCCCGCCTCTATGGAGCGTCCGTCTATGATTTTGTCTTTGTCCACGATGCCCACGGAGAATCCGGCGACGTCATACTCGCCCACAGGGTAGAATCCGGGCATCTCGGCCGTCTCGCCGCCGATCAAAGCGCAGCCCGCCTGGCGGCAGCCTTCCGCAATTCCGGAGACTATGGAGGCCGCCTGCTCCGGCTTGAGTGAGCCCGTGGCTATGTAATCCAGGAAGATGAGGGGCTTTGCGCCCTGGCAGACGATGTCGTTCACGCACATGGCCACGGCGTCTATGCCAATGGTGTCGTTCTTCCCGGAGATGATGGCGTATCTAAGCTTTGTGCCCACGCCGTCCGTGCCGGCCACAAGGACCGGATTGGAATAGCCCTTGGGTATGGAGAAAAAACCGCCGAAGGAGCCTATGTCCCCTACCACTTCATCCGTGTACGTGGACTTCACGCTCTCTTTCATGAGGCGCACGGCTTCATATCCTCTCTCTACGTCCACTCCGCTGTCTTTGTATGAGATCATGTTATTCTCCTTGGGATCTGTATTTGCGCCCTGTGGGCTTTTACGGGCTGCGTCCGCACGGCTGCGTCCGTGCGGGCCGTGTCTGTGTGTCCGGATGATTTTGCCGGCATATGCGCCGCTTTTACATGCTTTACGCCTGCGGATGAGAGGTTACTCCAGCTTGGATTTGTCTCCCTCGTAGCCGTCCAGAGGATACGGGTACTGGCCGGAAAAGCAGCCGGTGCAGAAGTCCACATCCGCTCCCTTGCATGTGGAGAGAAGCTCCGGGATGGAAAGGTAATGGATGCTGTCCGCGCCGAGGACGCGGCAGACGCCGTTTTCGTCCCGGTACGCGCCGATGAGCTGCGAGTAGGTCTGGATGTCAATCCCTAAGTGGCACGGGTGCTTGATTATGGGCGAGCATATGCGGACGTGCACTTCGGTGGCGCCGGCGTTGCGGAGCAGCTTTATGATCTTCCTCATCGTGGTGCCGCGTACTATGGAGTCGTCTATGAGAATCACCCTCTTGCCCTTCACGTTGGCCCGGAGGGCGTTCATCTTGACGGACAGCGAGGATTCGCGCTGGTGCTGGTCCGGCTGTATGAATGTGCGGCCCACGTAGCGGTTTTTGGCCAGGGCCTCTATGTAGGGTATCCCGCTCTCCTCCGCGTATCCCCTGGCGGCGACGTTTCCGGAGTCCGGTACGCCGGAGACAAGGTCCGCCTCAACGGGATAACTGCGGGCGAGGATTTTGCCCGCCTCTTTTCTCGCCTCGTATACCGCAAGGCCGTCCATTATGGAGTCATGACGGGCGAAATAGACGTACTCGAATATGCACATCCGGGACTTTTCAGGGATGCCGTCCATCATTATGGACGTGAGGCCTTCGGAGTCTATGACCAGGATTTCGCCGGGCTTCACGTCGCGGATGAAGTTGGCCCCCACCGCGTCCAGGCCGCAGGTCTCGCTGGAGACCACATAGTCCCCGTCCATCTCGCCCACGCAGAGCGGGCGGATTCCGAAGGGGTCGCGGACCGCGATGAGCTTGTCCGTGGTCATGACCACGAGGGCGTACGAGCCCTTGAACCTGGGGCAGGCGCGCTTTACGCCCGTCACTATGTCGCCGTCCGAAAGGGCGTTGATGTAAACCGCCATGACCTCAGAGTCTATGGCCGTCTGGAAGACGGCGTTCTGCTTTATCATCTCGTCCCTGAGCTGGCGGGTGTTTATAAGGTTTCCGTTATGGGCTAAGGCCATCTTCCCGCACTTTCCGGTGAAAACCACCGGCTGGGCGTTCAGAAGCTGGCTGGCTCCCGTTGTGGAATAGCGGACATGGCCTATCGCTATGTCTCCCTCCGGAAGCTTCTCCAGCTCCCCTCCTCCGAAGACGTCGGACACAAGGCCCATTCCCTTGTGGTAGAAAATCTTGTCCGCATACGTTACGGCAATTCCTGCGCTCTCCTGGCCCCTGTGCTGCAGGGCGAACAGCCCATAGTAAACCGTGCTCGCTATCTCGCGGCTTTCCTGCAGGTACACGCCGAACACCCCGCACTCCTCGTGCATGCTGTCAAACGGCGCCTTGTCTGTCCTCATCCAGGGGATTTCCTCTTCTTTCTTTTCCATTCAGGCCCTCTTAAAATCTCTCGCAGCCGCAGAACCCTTGCGGCCGCAGTCTCATCCACAGCAGGCTTTAAGCCTTCCGGTCAGGCAGCAAAAATGCCGGTATATGTTTCCCCGCCGGCCCTTTTTGCCGGCAAAGCCCCGCACCTGGGAAGGCGCCGGACGGGCGGAAACAAAAGGATTACTCCTCGCCGCTTATCCTCTTGAAGACTTCTTCGTATGCGTCCTCCACTCCGCCAAGGTCCCTGCGGAAACGGTCCTTGTCCAGGGATGTGTGCTTCGTGGTGTCCCATGTGCCCGCTTCCCAAAGGCGGCAGGTGTCCGGGGAAATCTCGTCCGCGAGGATTATCTGGCCCTTGTAACGGCCGAACTCCAGCTTGAAATCCACGAGGTCTATGTCAAGCTCCTTGAAAAAGGCTATAAGGGCGTCGTCCACGGCGAGGGCGAGCTTGGTGATTGTGTCTATCTCCTCGAGGGTTGCGATGCCGAGCGCCGTGGCGCAGGACGTGTTGATGAAAGGATCCCCTAAGGCGTCGCTCTTGTAGGAGAACTCAACGGTCGGGTTTCTGAGGGCCAGGCCTTCGGGAACGCCGTAGCGCTTGGAAAAGCTGCCGGCGGCCACGTTGCGGACGATTGTCTCAAGCGGCACTATCTGGACCTTCTTCACGATGGTGTTGCGGTCGTCTATCTGCTCAACGAGATGCGTGGGGATGCCCTTCTTCTCGAGCATGACCATGAGCATGTTGCTCATCTTGTTGTTGATGACCCCCTTCCCCGCTATCGTGCCTTTCTTGAGGCCGTTGAACGCAGTGGCGTCATCCTTGTAAGTCACAATCACGCAGTCCGGATCTTCGGTTGCGTACACTTTCTTTGCCTTGCCTTCATAAAGCATCTCTTTCTTTTCCATGGTCAAACCTCGGTTTATTTGTAGTTTCCGGCGCCCCGGCCGAAATGGCCTGCGGCATCCGCCCTGCCCCTGAACAGTCCGAAGGCCGTATGGCCTTCCGGCTGTTTAAGTTAAAAACCCGCAGGATATTCTGCGGGCATAATCATGCATTGTACTCGGCCTGAAGAGCCGCGTCGTCTGCGGCAATCCTGGCTTTCATGTCTTCCTTGTATGCGGAAAGCTTTGCGGCGATCTCCGGATACTTGATCCCGAGAATCTGGAGCGCAAGGAGCCCCGCGTTTGTTCCTCCGTTCACCCCCACCGTGGCTACGGGAATTCCGGAGGGCATCTGGACTATGGAAAGCAGGCTGTCCAGCCCTCCCATCATGTCGGTCTTCACGGGAAGGCCTATGACGGGAAGCGTGGTGCATGCCGCAATCACCCCTCCGAGATGCGCCGCCTTTCCGGCCGCGCAGATGATGACCTCAATTCCGTTCTCCCTCGCTTTGGAGGCGAACTCATGGGCCGTCTCCGGGGTGCGGTGCGCGGAAATGACTCTCACTTCCACATCCACGCCGAACGATTTCACAATATCCGCAGCGGGCTTTACGACAGGCCAGTCTGACTTGCTGCCCATTACAACTGCAACCTTTGACATCGCAATCTCCGTATAACGCAAGTTTTAGGCGAGCTTTTCAGCTACGTCTGCATTATAACACGGGCCGCCTCTTTTTGAAAAATGTTTGAGGCCCTTTTGGCGAAAATTTAGATATGAAAATTTCCCGCACCACCCCTTCAAACATTTGACAAAACAATGCCGTTATGGTATAGGCACCTTCCCGCTTCAATGGCCAGAAGCGTTAATATAACCGCATGCTTTCAGCCGCTTGCGCATAAAATGGCATAGACCTGCAAATCACAGGCCCGAAGCCTCTTCAAAGGCTCTTTCGCGGCGCTGTGTCAAGGCATTCCGTTATGCCCGGCGCCGGACCTTTTCTGCCGCATCCCGTGCCTTTTCCGCGGATGCACAAGGGGGTCCAATATAATCAAAAGGCCTTCATCCGACGGACGAAGGTCTTTCAATTCAATCAGTTCAGTCTGGCCATGTTACTCTTTGGGCATGGAAATGTTCTGAGCCGCAAGGAGATCACGGATCTGCTCAAGGAGCTTCTCAATGTTATCGGATGAAGGAACTGCTTCAGATGCGGGAGCGGGTGCTGCCTCTGCTGCGGGAGCTTCTTCAACGGGAGCTGCAGGCGCTGCTTCTGCAGGCGCTGCTTCTGCCTCGGCGGGAGCTGCCTCTGCTGCGGGAGCCTCAGCCTCTGCTGCTGCGCCTTCTGCTGCGGCCTTCTCTGCGGCCTTCTCTGCCTCTTTGGCTGCCTTGTGCTCTTCAGCAGACTTCTTTGCTGCTTCCTTAATCTTCTTGGTTCCGCTGGAAAGGGAATTCATTCCCTTGACAATGAGAAACAGAACGAGCGCGATGAGAATGAAGTTGATAATCGCACTGATGAATGCGCCCCAGTCTATGTATATGGAAGAATCCAGATCTACCAAGCCGGTTGTGGTATCTATTACTTTGTGGAGATATGAATATGCCGTGGCATCCTGATCTCCGATGCAAAGATAGATGAGGCCGTTAATAAGGGGCGTTAAGATATTGTCTGTCAGAGCTGTAACGATAGCTGAGAACGCGCTGCCGATTATAACGCCGACAGCCATGTCCATTACATTGCCGCGGGTTATAAACGTCTTGAACTCTTTGAAAAATTTCATGACAGTTTACCCTTCTTTAGTTGAATTGCTGTATATGCAGCAAAATTACGAGAGAAATTATATATATTGGCCCCCTGGAAGTCAAGCAATTGAAGACAAAATACCGACAGTTGTCGGATAATTTTCAGCCAATTTTTCCCCCGGTTTTCCCGGATTATTCCGCTGTTTCCGGCTACTCCATGAGGGCCTTCACAAGCCTCACCCTCTCGCTTTCGCAGGAGCCTATCTCCCTCGGAGGGCTGCCTCCCATGTCAAGATCGAGGCATATGCTCCCGCCTTTCAGCACCACAATTCTGTGCGCCATGGAAAGGGCGTCGTCCGCGTCATGGGTCACGAGGAGCGCGGTGCGCCTCTCCTTCTCCCATACGGAAAAGAACAGCCTGGCCATCTCGTCCTTGGTCTTGAGGTCCAGCGAGGAGAACGGCTCGTCCATCAGAATGACGTCCGCGTCATACAGGAAGGCCCTGGCTATGGCCACCCTCTGCCGCTGCCCTCCGGACAGCTTTCCGGGATAGCTTTTCGCCCTGTCCCCGAGGCCCACGGCTTCCAGCATCCGCATGATTTTCCCCTCATCCGGGCACACCAGCTTCAGGTTTCCAAGGACGCTTAAAGACGGAACCAGCCTGGGGCTCTGGAAGATGTATGAGCACCGGCAGTGAGATATTGTGCCGGAATAATCCGTAATCCCTGCCACGCAGTTGAGAAGTGTGGTCTTCCCGGACCCGCTCTCCCCAAGGATGCAGGTTATCTCGCCGTCCCGGGCCGTGAAGGAAAAATCCGTATATACCTTTGTGTTTTTGTAGCTTTTGGCAAGATGGCGGATCTCAAGCATCGGCGTCCTCCTCTCTCCATTTGCACCAGATGCGCTTTGTGAAGGAGAACGCGAATTCTATTATGATTCCCACAACGACCGTGACAAGCGTCAGGGCCGCGAGCTTCGGCATGTCAACGTACATCCTGGCGCTTTGCATCATGCCGCCTATGCTCCTTAGGGTGTTGGCCATGACCTCGGCCGAGACGGTGACCTTCAGCCCCAGAGAAATGTTGGCCCCGCACTGGGAAAGGATGTTGGGCGCCACAAGGGGCAGGTATATTTTGGAAATCCGGGCGGAACGGCTGATATGGTATACGTCCGCCATCTGGATGAGCCCCTTGTCCACGTCTCCCACGGAGGCCATCATCTGGGCATACATGGCAGGGAACAGCACAAGGACCGTCACGATCACCGGAGCTATTGTGGCATTGGTCCAGACAAGGACCACAAGGATTATGGCAAGCGTGGGCAGGGTCCGGAAGAAAATCATGACGGGCTTCAAAAAAGCCTCCGCTGCCTTCACCGCCGCGGCCAGCATGCAAAGAAGCGCCGCCAGGACGAAGGAGATTAAAAAGGACAGAATCATCCTTAAAAAGGTCATGCCGAAGGCAGTCCAGAAAGTTGAGCTTACAAACAGCAGCCCGAACGATTTCATGGACTCTGCAAAGGACGGAACGATGTAATCATTCCCCACTATCCTGTACACGATGACCCAGACCAGCCACATGGCCGCGATGGCTAGGACGGACATCAGCACATTGAACCAGTTTTCCCTGAAGTATCTCTTCATCACTTCATCACTCTAGCCGATTTTATGCAATTATGCAGAATTATGCATACAGAATTATGATTCCAGCACGTATGCAGAATTATGACTCCAGCACGTATGCAGAATTATGACTCCAGCACGCTGTATGCTATGCCGTTCTTTTTAAGCACGAGCTTCATGGTAAGCCCCGGCACGTTGCCTATCTGGATGCATCCCACCGTCTTGCCCACAAGGGTTGAAAGGCTGCTCGCTGTGATTTGCGAGCCGTCTGTTGAAAGCAAGTACAGGTTGCCGTGCGTGATTGTGCCCGTGAGCCTGTATGTGCTGCCCGAGCCGAGAAGCTTGACTGCAAGGTTTACCGGCAGGATGCAGATGTCCGCCGCGGGAGTGTTTCCGGTCACCTTTGACTGGATGGTGTCCGAGGCTACGACATGATACTCGAACTGGGTGCTTGAGAGCCCGCTCTCCCCCGCCATCATGTATGCAAGCCCCAGGGCCGGAGCTCCGTCCGGGGCGTATACCTGGAGCGCCTCTCCCGCATATTCTGAAGTGCCTGCGATTTCCGTGGCGAAGAATGAATCCTGAGCTGTGCCGAAGCCGTCTGAAACCTCGTTGATCTCCGTCATGAAGCTGTTTATGGCATCCTTGCAATCGCTGGCGGGCGAATAGGACACGGCGCAGTTGGCTATTACATTCTTATTAAGATTAGAGGATGTGAATGTGGGTTCCGTGTCATCCGGAAGATGGTCCGACACGGCTTTAACTATGGTCTCTGCATCCGTGGAATCTTCCAGGAGCCAGTCCGCTCCGTCTGCAAGAGCATCCAGGAAATCTCCGATGACGGAATACTGCAGAAGATCTGCCTTGACCACTACCACTGCCTGCGGATATCCGTCCGTTCCTCCGTACAAATCCTGCAGGCTTCCCGCAAAATCCAGCCCGGTCTTTTCCTTCATGGCATTGACCTTGGTTGTGGCCGCCGGCTCCGCGGCAAGGTAATAATCACAGTCCGTGTCCGTGCCTATCTGGGAAGCCTCAATCCCCTTGAGGTTCACGGCGTCATCCCTGGTGCCGTTTGTGCATGCAGTGAAGGCCAGAGCCGTGCAGGCGCAGAGAGCGGCGCAGGCAGCGCCAAGCAAGATTTTTTTCATAATCATCTCCTTTTCCGCGTCAGAAAGCCTGCAGCCCCTTCCGCATCAAAACAGCTTGCAAATTAAAACATCTTCTAAATTTTGGACATGAGCGTCTTGGCGCTCACACAGGAAAGCATGCCGATTCTGCCCGTGAGAGCGTTGATGATCTCAGAGGGCGCGTCCAGCGCGACGCAGATGACGCTGACCGATTTTTCCTTATAGGGTATTCCCATGCGGCCGATGATGAAGTCACCGAACTCGGACAGAAGGGCGTTGAGCCTGGGAGCCGAGGCCCTGTCTTCCACTATGATGCTGATGACCGCCAGTCTCTTTTCAGACATACAAAAAATCCTCCGGAACAGATCCGAAGGGCACACAAAACACGGGCGCAAGGAGCCTTGCGCTTTGGAGTTTTATGCTTTGCCCTCAGGACGAACCTTCAAGTTCAGTGCCTGTATTTTAACACACCCGCATGGCTCTGCACAACTGTTTTGAGGGCTTCCGGACGAAATCATGACGCAAATTATGACGGCTCATTTCCTCCTGTACCAGATGCCACAGAGAAGCCAGAGAGGGTTTTGGATTTTCAATTTTGAGAAAAAATTACTATGCAAATACTAAAAAAAGGAAATATGCACAGCAAAATTACCGTATCACGCAACAAATTTCCCGTTTTACAGCTTCACTCTTGAAATCTCTGCCCGTGTCCGGACGGCTACTCTTCTCCGCGGATTTCAGCCGGAACAGCGAGGTCTGCGGGAGATGAAAAAGCCTAAAGCTCCCTCCTGCATTCCGGGTTTGAACGGATCCGGATGAATCTGACGGCCGTATCTTCCGGGCAGAAAGGATCTGTTTCCCGCCCGCCGCGGGCCGGCTTTTCTGGCGCAGGGGACTGCCCTTCGACACCCCCCTTTCCTGCCGCTCATTTTTGACGGGTTCGGGACGAATGGACTTGTTTAGAAACATATGTTTCTACTCCATTTCGTTCTTCAAGTATACATTGCAGCAGGTCTAGCTTCGGCTCTCCCGCAGGCCAGGCCGGATTCGGAGCAGGGAATTTGACCGGACGCCTTCTTTTTGGCCCGGACGGATTTTGCCCGCCCCGGAGCCTCCGGCTTCTTCCATTGAGAGCCCTTATATGATTCAGTGCCATGATCCGGACCCTATTTTTTTAATATGGCAAGAGAGCCGGATTTGGACGGAGCAGACACCTCCCTTCGGCCGGATGATTTTTTCAATCCGGCGCCTCCGGCCTGCCTCCTCCGTCGCCAGGCGTTGGGTGCCTGCGTGAGCGGGCTTCAGGGCCATGATCCGGACAGGCCGTTTTGACAGGCAGTATCATGATCCGGACAGGCCGTTTTGACAGGCAGTATCATGATCCGGACAGACCGTTTTGACAGGCCGTTTTGACAGGCAGTATCATGATCCGGACAGACCGTTTTGACAGGCCGTTTTGACAGGCAGTATTAATATGGTAATAGACGTGGATTGTGCGGGTATACAAACGGACCGGGCAGAGTGCATGAAAATTGGCCTGAATAAATGGACAGAGTGTCGTATTTTTAGGCAAAAATGTTAATATATCACATAATATCGAACATTTTATTTTCATTTTCAGAATTTGACAGGCTTGTATGGGGTTTTATATAATTATTGTAGAGTTAATCAACAGATTAAGATAAAATGTTTATTAACTGCTAATAACCTCCATCGCTATAGGGAGATCTTATGAAAATCAACAGGAAGCTTTTCGGAGGGCTGAACGCATTGCTGTTCGTGCTGATTGCCGTCTTCGCGACTCTGTACATCATTTATGATGATGCGGAAGCCGGGGCCTCATACGCGTACAAGTATGTGGCCAGCGCTCTGTTCGTCATTGAGGGAGCCGCAAACATTCTGCTGGCAAAGAAGGCCGGCGGAAATGTCGGGGCCTTCCCCGTCCTGATGCTCATTGCCCTGGTTCTCTGCTTCGCCGGGGACGTGGCCATAAATTACATGTTCATTGCCGGCATGATAGTGTTCGCCGTGGCCCATATCCTGCTTATCGCAACCTTTTCCAGGGTGGACATTTTCGGCTGGAAGCATATACTGCCGTTCGTGGTCTTCTGCCTGTTCTCAGTGCTCATGGTATGCCTGTACAACGGGTTTGACTTCGGGGACAAGTTCGCCTATGTGGTCGTGTATGCCGTCATCATAAGCGGCATGGTGGGCATGGCGCTCGGCATTGCCCTGGACGGAACCGTGTGCGGAAGGGTTAGAATCCTGTCCGGGCTCGGGGCTCTGCTGTTCTACGTTTCAGACCTCTGCCTCACCTTCAGGAACTTCTCGGACGGCGGCAGGGCCGCGGACGTGTGCTGCCTCGTGTTCTATTACCTCGCCCTCTTCATCCTTGCCCTTCTTCCCGCCGTATATCCGGCTGAAGGGTGCGAGCCCCAGAAGGCTCATATGAACGTGTTCAAGAGGCTGTGGTGCAGGGCATTCCAGTTCGTGTTCCACGTGGCCATCCCCTTCCTTCCGTACAAGAGCCCCGCAACCCTGCACTCCTGCGCCGAGGCCGCAGAGACCATTGTGAAAGAGGGAAAGAAAAAGCCCCTCATCGTTACGGACAGGGGAATCGTGGCCTGCGGGCTCGTGGAGCCGGTGAAGGCAGCTTTGGACGCAAAAGGGATTCCGTATGAAGCGTACAGCGACACCGTCGTGAACCCCACAATCCGGAACGCCGAGGAAGGCGCAAAGCTGTATCTGGAAAAAGGGTGCGACTGCCTCATAGCCATAGGCGGCGGGTCCGCCATGGACTGCGCCAAGGGCGTGGGCTTAAGGATTCTCAAGCCGAAGCGCACGTTTAAGAGCATGAAAGGCATTTTGAAGGTTTTCGGAAAGCTCCCTCTCTATATAGCGTGCCCCACCACTTCCGGCACCGGCTCGGAGACCACCATAGCCGCGGTTATAGTGGATGAAAAGACAAGGGACAAGTTCACGGTCATAGACTTCTGCCTCTGTCCCAAGTACGCCCTTCTGGATCCCGTCATGACAAAGGGCCTTCCTCCGAAGATGACGTCCACAACCGGAATGGATGCCCTGACGCATGCCGTGGAAGCGTATATCGGAGGCTCTACGGTCAAGAAGACAAGGAAGCTCTCAATTGAGGCCGTCAAGGCCATAAGGGCCAATCTGTACGAGGCCTACATCCATCCGGACAACATGCAGGCAAGAAGCAGGATGCAGTACGCCGCATACTGCGCCGGCCTCTCCTTCACCATCTCGTACGTCGGATACGTGCATGCGGTCGCCCATTCTTTGGGCGGAAAATACAACACCCCTCACGGCCTTGCAAACTCCGTTATACTTCCCTACGTTTTGAAGGATTACGGCATATACGGGCGCAAGCGCATAGCAAAGCTGTCCAGGCTCACCGGAATCTCCGAGGTCAACACAAAGGATGAGGTTGCCTGCAATGAGTTCATTGCCTGGATTGAGGACCTCAACGCCAGGATGAACATCCCCGTAAAGACCCGTGTGGACAAGGAGGACATCCCCGCTCTCGCAGCCCATGCGGACGCGGAGGCCAATCCCCTTTACCCCGTTCCCTATCTCATGAACGCCAAGGCTTTGGAGAAGATATATTACGAGATCCGGGATGAAAAGCAGGATGCCGCTGAAGGCTGAAAAGTGAAGTGATTTTTATGGAAAAGGAAAAGATACAGGAGCTTCTGGATGCCCAGAAGGCATATTTTGCGACAGGCGCCACCCTCTCTCCGGACTTCCGCAGGGAGTGCCTTGCAAAGCTTCATGACAACATTTTAAAGATGGAGCCGGAGATAAACGCGGCCTTGAAGGAAGACCTCGGGAAGAGCGCGGCCGAGACCTATATGGTTGAGACCGGCATGGCCCTGGCCGAGATAAGCTGCCAGATAAAGCATGTGAACAAGTGGTCCAGGGACAAGACCGTCTCCACGCCCCTCGCCCAGTTCCACTCCCACAGCTACATCCACAAGTCCCCGTACGGGAACGTGCTCATCATGAGCCCGTGGAATTATCCCTTCATGCTCACGATAGAGCCCCTGGCAGACGCCGTTTCCGCCGGAAACACCGTAATCGTAAAGCCTTCCGCTTACTCCCCCGCCACTTCGGCCGTGATAGACAAGCTGATCCGCGAGACCTTCGCCCCGGAGCATGTCACAACGGTTCTGGGCGGCAGAAAGGAGAACACATCCCTTCTGGACATGCCATTCAACAAGATTTTCTTCACAGGCTCCCAGGCCGTGGGCAAGGAAGTCATGAGGCATGCGGCGGAGAAGCTCATTCCCGTCACCCTTGAGCTTGGCGGAAAGAGCCCCTGCATCGTGGACGAGACTGCAAAGATTCCTCTGGCCGCAAAGAGAATCGCCTTCGGCAAATTCCTCAATTTAGGGCAGACATGCGTTGCCCCGGACTACGTCCTCGTGCAGGAAAGCGTCAAGGACCAGTTCCTCGCCGAGATGAAAAAGCAGATTGCGGAGCAGTTCGGGGAGTACCCCTTGGAGAACGCCAACTACGGCAAGATGATTTCCCGGAAGCATTTCGACAGGGTCTGCGGCCTCATAGACCCGGCCAAAATATACTGCGGCGGAGAGACGGAGCCTGACACCCTTCGCATAGCCCCCACCGTCCTTGCGGACGCAAGCTGGGAAGACGCCGCCATGCAGGAAGAGATTTTCGGACCGGTCCTTCCGGTAATAACATACAAGACCACGGACGAGATTGTGGAGAAGATAAACTCACACAACACCCCTCTCGCCCTTTACATCTTCTCATCCGACAAAAAGAATATAAAGTACGTGACATCCCGCGTCGCCTTCGGCGGCGGATGCGTGAACGACACCGTAATCCATCTCTCCACATCCACCCTTCCCTTCGGAGGCTGCGGAGCTTCCGGAATTGGCGCATACCACGGCCACGAGGGATTCAACTGCTTCACGCACAACAAGTCCATCCTGGACAAGAAGACCTGGATAGACATGCCCATGCGCTACCAGCCCTACACCCGTCTCAAGGACTGGCTCGTCCGCCTGTTCCTCCGGTAAATACAGCGTGCGCCAAAGGAGCTTTGCCCATGCCCCAGAGTGGGCGCGGCTCAATAAGGCGCGGACCAAAGGAGCTGCATTTATAAATGAGCACCCGCAGATTTTCTGCAGGTGCTTTCTTTTGCCATGTATTGCCCTGCCCCTTTATGGCCGTCCGGACAGGCTGGCTGGATAACCCGGCTGCCGCAGACACCATCCCGCAGCATCCAAATTTGGACTGGACTTATATATGAAAGTGGCTTGACTTTTATGAGCCCGGAAGCTAATATGTTATCAAATCATGATTTGACAAAACATGATTTGACAAAACATGATTTGACAGTTGTTTCAGGCAGGGTGCCGCAAATGTTTGCCGGAAGAGAATATGAACTGGAATTGCTGAACGGGAAATACAACAGCAGCCAGGCTGAGTTTTTTGCCATATACGGAAGGCGCGGAATTGGAAAAAGCGAACTTCTGAGGCGTTTTTGCGAGGGGAAACCCTCAATATACTTTTACTGCAATGAGACAACCGACACAGAACAGCTTTCTGATTTCTCACAGCTTGTCCTGTCATTTGGCCGCGATAAAATCCACTGTTCCGCCACTTTTACTTCCTGGGCAGAGGCTTTCAGTGCAGCCGGAAATCTTTGCGGGGACCGGAAACTCGTTCTGGTATTGGATGAATTCCCGTATATGGTCAGAAACAACAGGAGCATCCCCAGCATCCTTCAAAAGCTGTGGGATTTGGAGCTCCGGCATAAAAATCTTCTGATCATTGTATCCGGCAGTGCCGTGAGCTTCATGGAAAATGACATTTTAGGCGGGAAACAGCCCCTTTTCGGCAGAATCAACGGCCATTACAAGCTGGATCCGCTCCCCTGCCTTGATGCCGTAAAATTCTTTCCCGACTATTCGGATGCCGACAAAATCATCGCTTATTCCATCCTCGGAGGCATGCCCTGCTGCCTTGAAAAGTTCGACGCCGGCAAAACAATAGTGCAGAACGTCGAGGAAATAATCCTAAAGAAGGGAGCTCCGCTATATGACTTCGCCGCCATCGCGCTCAGAGAGAACTTCCGTGAACCTTCCACATACAACCGTATCATCGAAGTCATTGCACAGGGAAACACAGAATTCAGCGGCATAATGAAGGCTTCGAAGATTGAGGCGCGCAAGCTGAGCGTCTACCTTTCCGCCCTTGCGAATCTGGGAATAGTCGTAAAGGACTATCCGGTTGAATTGTCAAACGCCGGCATGTCCAGCGAAAATTCCGGAAGATATTTCCTTGCCGACAACTTCTTCAGATTCTGGTACCGCTATGCCTTCCCAAACAGGGGGATGCTTGAAGAGCGAAAAACAGAACTTGTGATGGACATCATCAATACAGACGGAGGCGGGATACATTCTTACGCATCCAAAGCTTTTGAGATTGCATGCAAAGATTACTTGAATGAGATGGACGAGCGCGGCAAGCTGCCGTTCAGAGTTAGAGATGCCGGACGTTACTGGGGCAAAATAACAGAGATGGAAAACGGAAAACCTAAAACCAGTACAGTAGAGATTGACATAGTTGCTAACGGCACAGAAAAGGGCAATTACATACTCGGAGAATGCAAGTTCAAAAACGAGCTCCTATGTGCAAATTCCGACCAAACGGCGTGAGCTTTCCGACACAAACGGCGTGACCATTCC
>JAJPZA010000089.1 GCA_021204625.1 Clostridia bacterium
GTGGAGACGGTCATCTTGATGTACTTTATCATGTTGGCGTACGTCTTGCGGCCCTCTATGATGCCCTTCTCCAGCACCATGAGATCCTTTTCGAGGAGGATGATGTCCGCAGACTCTTTGGCTATGTCCACGGCCGTGTCCACGGAAATCCCTACGTCCGCGGCCTTCATCGCTGAGGCGTCGTTTATGCCGTCTCCCATGAAGCCTACAACATGCCCCCTGTTCCTTAAGGCCGTCACAACCCTGGTCTTCTGGTCCGGGGTGAGCTTTGCGAAGACGTCCGTGTCCTCCACGCGCTCTTCAAGCTCCGCGTCCGTCATGGACTCTATGTCCTTGCCGAGGAGCATGTTCCTGACCTTTATGCCCACCTGCTCGCAGATGGTGGCCGTGACTTTCTCGTTGTCGCCTGTGAGCACCTTTGTCGTTACGCCATGCCGGCGCAAAGCGCGGACGGCGTCCGCCGTGGTCTCCTTGGGAGGATCCAGAAAGGCCAGATAGCCCAGGAGAACGAGGTCATGCTCGTCATCGTCTCCGAAGGCCTTGGTATAGCCGAAATCGGATTTCTGCGCCAAGGCCAGCACCCTGAATCCCCTGGAGCTCAGCTCATCCACGGTGCCAAGAATACGGGCCTTTACCGCATCCGAAAGGGGCGTGACTTCGCCGTTCACTTCGGCGAAGCTGCAGATGGCAAGCATCTCCTCCACGGCCCCTTTTGTGACCATCTGTATCTTCCCGCTCTTGTCCTGGACTACAGTGGTAAGCCGGCGCCGGACGAAGTCGAACGGAATCTCATCTATCTTCTTGTAGGTCTCGGAAAGGTCCGTCAAGGTCTTGTCCTGCATCTCCTGCTGTTCGGTCTTCAGGATTATGGCCTGGTCCATGAGGTTTTTGTAGCCTGTCTGGAAATAACTGTTGAGATACGCGTGCCGGAGGACTCTCGAATCCTCTTCGCCGTTCACGTTCATGTAATATTCCAGCACCACGCGGTCCTGGGTGAGCGTTCCGGTCTTGTCCGTGCAGAGGATGTCCATCGCCCCGAAATTCTGTATGGAGTTCATGTTCTTCACCACAACCTTCTCCTTGGACATTGAGACGGCGCCTTTTGCAAGGCAGGTGGTGACTATCATGGGAAGCATCTCGGGGGTGAGGCCTACGGCTATGGAAAGGGCGTACACAAGGGCGCTTACCCATCCGGAAGAGCCGCCCTCATACACAAGGCCCCTTGTTATGCCGTTTATGATGAACACGATGGGGACCATTATGACCATGAACCTTATGAGGACCATGGAGACCGCGTTCACTCCCTTGGTGAAGCTGGTCTCGACGGGCTCGTCCGTAATCCCTGCGGAAAGATTCCCGAACATGGTCCTGTCCCCTGTGGCAATCACGACACCGAGACCAGAGCCGGAAACCACGTTGGAGCCCATGAAGGCTATGGGAGCGTAATCCGTTATGCTCTCCTCCTCGCCTTCCGCGGGAGCCGCAAGCTTTTCCACGGGCTCACTTTCTCCGGTCATGGAAGACTGGGACACGAAAAGGTCCTTCGCCTCAATGATGCGAAGGTCTGCGGGCACCATGTCTCCGTTGGAAAGGTGAACGATGTCTCCCACCACAACGTCCTCCAGGGGGATGTCATGCTTGATGTACCCCTCCCGGTCCACGGTGCACATTGTGGTAATCAAGGCCATGAGCCTTGCCGCGGCGTTGCCGGAGCGGGACTCCTGGATAAAGCGCATTATGCCGGATATGATCACCATGAGCGCAATTATCACTATGGTGATGAAATCCATGTCATCCCCGGTGAAGACGGGGACTATGACGTCTGTCACCAGAGAGACAATGAGCAGCACTAAAAGGATGAGCGAGAACGGGTCCACGAACGACCCGAAGAACCTTCTCGCCAGGGATTTTTTCTTGTGCCCCGTAACCTTGTTGGTGCCGTATTTTTCGCGGCTCTCCTCTATCTCGTCCTCGGTAAGCCCCTCTCTCCTGGAGCCCACTTTCCCGTACACCGTACGGACGTCGTCATGAGCCGCCTCGCGCAGCCAGGCGTTCTGTCTCTCCCTCTCCGCCTGGATTTCCTTTGCGCTGCGCCCCTGCTTCTTTTTCTTCAACTTTCCAGCCTCCTTTCGCAGAGATTTTTCAAAGGAGGGGCAAACCCTTTCAGGTCTGCAGCTCCCTTGCTTTGGGCCTTCATGGTCCGGCTGTTATGTTGCATCGCACTATATGCTTCGAAGCTTTCAAGTTCCCAAGTATACTATGTCTGCACTACAACTGCTACTTATATAACTCCTGTAATCCGGATTGGTCTCCGGACAATCCAATCTATCCGGCAAAGCCGGTTGAATCCTTCATATGCGGCCTTGAAGCCGCCATGCCGCGCCTGCAATGCGCCCTGGGCGCGTATTCCTGCGCGCTATTTCCTGTCCTCATTATTTCTTGTCCTCATAACGGCCGCTCCTGGAGATCCAGACGAGGTCTATGGCCGCTAGGACGAACCAGGCCACCATGAACCAGGCGAACATCTTCTCCAGAAAGAACGGCCAGAATGCCGCAACAAGGATTATGACCCCGCAAAGCCCTATTGCAATTCCGAGGTTATGGCAGAGGGCCTTGATATGGATCCTCTTCTTCTCCGCCTCCGGCATCCTCTTCCATGAGCGGAAGAACACATGGAGGCCTCCGAAGAACATTACGAAGCCCACAGCGAGGATGACTATTCCGATGCCGAAGCATGCCCATGATATCTCCATGCTCTAGCCTCCTCCCTTTCCTGCACGCTTCCGCACGCGCGCACGCATGCGCAGGTCCGTATCATATGAATTATAATCCCCAAAAAGTGAAAAGTAAAGGATTAGACGGCATTTAAGCTTAAAATGACGCATATCCGCAGGGATTGCGATACAGGCCCGTACGGGCTTTATATGAGGGTTATGCAGCCTTTAAAGGACTGGATGCTTTGCATAAAAACTGAAGCTGCTGCTGGCAAGCAAAAAAAGGACGGAGATTTAATCCGCCCCTCATCCGGCATTGAATTCATTTTCCGGAAACAGTCATCCGGTCATAAACTTCTTTTCTGAACACTCCGGCAACTTCCTCATTGGGAACCCTGAGATAATAATACCGTTCCGCTGTCTTCCATCTGCCTTTGGAATCATACATGCCCGGATACTTGGTGTTCTCCCCCGTTGATGTGAGATATCCGGAATGAAGAAGCAGGGTGAAGACATTCTCACTATCTTCCATAAGATATGGGTATGAGACAGTTTTATCAACCCTGGCGGTAATTGTGCCTCCGGCTGCGAGCTCAGAGATTCTGGCGGCAACCTCTGAAGTCACATTCTTAAGCAGCCTGTCCAAACCGGGGTTCATACCGGCATTGACCCAGTATATGCCCGGAGCAAACCCTTTCTTAACGCAGTTGGAAACAGACCAAGGATTGAAGATTTCCGTGCCGCCAAACATGTATCCTCCATACCGCTTGCAGACCTCTCTATACTTGTTCCCGGCGCCGTAATATGCAAGCATGTCACGGACCTCTTCCCTTGTGAAACCGAAATATTCCGCATAACGGCTTTCCAGAACAGGATAGTAATCAAAGCTGTTCAGGCTGCCGGACAGGCTTTGCCCTGATACGGGCAGCACGCCAGTCAAAACCCCGAATTCAAAATAAGGGTTGTATTTCAGCCCATCCAGCAGGAATCCCTTCATGAAATCCACTATGTCATCATAATAACCCTTGTCATATGCGGACTGTATCGGGGTATCATAATCATCAATGAGAATGATTGGCTTTTTCTTATAATGCTTGCTGAGCATATTTGACAGGGATTTCAAGGATGAACGGCAATCTGCCCATCCTCCCGTGTGATTTACAATTCTTTTATACGTGCCGATATCTGCCTTGGTTAAATTTTCGCTTGCCGCAAGCTCTTTGTGTCTGCTGAATTCCTTTGCAATCACGGATTTAACAGCTTCATATGCCTCAGCCCAGCTGTCTTCATCCACGGATCCCAATGCAATATATATGACCGGGTACTTCCCCTGCTCCGCCAGGCATCCCTCTCCGCATGCCCATATCTTCTTGTCCCGAAAATACTTGGATGTGTCCTCATCCGATATCTCAAAGAAAGCCTTGAGCATATCCATATTGAAGCTCTTGCCGAATCCCCTGGGACAGGTTATGACCGATACTTCCCAGTTCCGTTCAATCATATCCCGGATAAACAGCGTCTTATCCGCATAGTAATGCCTCTGGGTATCCGCAAATGTCATGGATTCTGTTCCGATGGTTTTTAATTTACTGTCACTCATAATACGCTCCGTTTATCTCCTGCGGTTTAATGCACTAAATCCAACTCTTCTGAAATTTGTGCAGTCAATTTTAACGCATGTAGGTCTGAAAAGCCCCTCACCTGTTCATGCTCTAAGAATAAATGCATAAGGGAGGGAAAAGTCAATGCTTTGGAGCCGGCAATTTGCCGGCGGCTTACCTTTTGGCGCATATAAGATTGCGAGGATTATGCCAAACTGGCACATCATGAAAAACGGCGGAGGATTTGGCGCATCGGACCCGGCTCTTTCATTGCAGGAGTGACTAAGTGCACAACATATTCAACTTAAATGACGCATATTATATTGACACTCTCCCGCTTTTGCGTGTAAAATCGGCAGTATGTCTTGCAAGAGACCGTTATGCAGGTGAGAATATGAAACAATGCAACAGGTGCGGCTTCACAACAGATGATGACGCCAACTTCTGCCCCAAGTGCGGGAACGCCTTGAGCCAGGTTAAAAGATGCCCATATTGCGGGTCCGTCACTACGGCGGAATCCAATTTCTGCCCCAGCTGCGGGGCAAGGATCTCCGGAATGCCGGCTCCTTCTCCGAACCCGCCGGCATATCAGCAGGCTCCCGTCATGCCCATGCCTGCGGCAGCGCCTGACCAGGTGCTTTCAAAGCCTTCGGGAGACAAGAGAGGCAATAAAACGGCCGGGGTCATCAAGTTTCTGCCCGCCATACTGCTCATAATCTTCTCGGCCGCGTGCTTCATCTCATTCCTGGGGTCCGGGTTCTCTTTCTATAACGGATATGAGACCATCCAGGAATCCTTCTTCAACACGCTTGCAAGATCTGACCTGTTCGACGTTATGCTGGGCGAGGAGAGCGGCAATCCGTTCTGGATAATGGGCATCGTGCTCATTGCGTTCGCCGCGCTGTCCCTGATCATTGGATGCAGGGGATTCGGCATGGCGGCGAGAAGCAAGGCCGGAGACAGCTGGACGAAAGCTTACAGGAGAACGCTGAACTGGGGCATCGTGATGTACGTCTTCACTCTTGCGGTTGCCGCCGTGTACAGCTGCTTCGTGCTCAACAGGGTGGACCTCCAGTTTGAGGGCTCTTCGGCTTATTCGTATTATTCCGCGAACATTGAGATGAGCCTGGGAGCCGCGCCTGTGGCCGTCATGATAGCCTGCATAGTGGGAATCATAGGCAGCATAGTGTTCGGCGTTCTCAAAAGATCCGCCAGTAAGAAATACGGCAATCTGGACAGCCTCGCTCCGGATACGGACATCAAAATGCCAGCTACAAGCGGAGTGCGCAGAGGGTATTACTGGACCGTGCTCGGAAGCTCACTGCTGTTCTTCATCTTCGCAGCTCTTCTCCTTGTGCTGTTCAGGGGCACGCTGATAAACAAGGAAGCGGCCGGATACGGCGGAAACCTGTATGACCTGCTTTCAGATGATAACTACGGTCTCAGCACTTCCATGTGGGTGCTTGGCGCAAGCGGCGCATTCTGCCTGCTTGTGGGCCTCATTTCCGTCCTGGTGGAACTCGGGCGCAGGAAGAAAACAATAAATGCAGTCTCCCGGCAGATAAAGCCCGTAAAGCGCACCCTGTTCTGCCTCTTCCTGTACTGTTTAGTCTTGGGAGCCATAGGCTATGCGTACGGAAAGCTGTGCGGCACCGGGCTCCTGTATGAAGCTTCCTATCTGTCTGAATGGGGCATAGACATAATGGGGCCCATGCTCACGAACGTGACCGCCCTCACCATCGTCTGCCTTGCAATCACCATAATCCTGCTCATTCTCCAGTGCGCCGTATTCAACACGCACAGCTTTGAGCCTTCCGCTCCCGCTCCCGCAGGGCCTGCCGCACCCGTTCCCATGCAGCCCATGTATTACGGAGATGCTCCGCCCGCGTCAGGTGCGGATGATCCATTCTCTTCGTACCCTGCAGCAGAAGCTCCGTCTGCAGAGCACAGATATGAGTATAACACTCCCACCATGGCCCGCGTGCAGGATTCCGCACAGCAGACTGCCGGGCAGCCTGAGGATGATGAGTTTGTTGTAAAGCCTCTCTCGCCGTGGCCGCGGGATGATGACGAGAAGTAACGCTTCATGCATATAAAATCCCGGGGCCGCCCTGCAAACAGCAGGACGGCCCTTTCTGTTGCCCATGATGCAATGCATGAAACGCCTGCTTATCTTCCGTAACATTACATGCGTCCTGACGCCGGCTATGCAGAATCCGGCATATGCGTGCATGTACCGCAAAAACACCCCGGCGCCTGGCCGGGGTGCTTGGGAGTATATGGTCTTTTGCGGATATTGCGGGCGTAAAGTGAGTTGGCCCCGCAATATGGATTATTTGGAGCTTGCGGTCCCGGAATCATGGGCATCGTCTGTCTTGCGCTCATGATGCTTATGGGCGTTGCGGAGCGCGTCCTTCTTCTTGGGCTTCATGCACCAGAAGACTACGATGTATACGACGGCCAGGATAGCCACCACTACCATTGAGAACCAGAAGCCCCAGTTGAGCCAGCCGGAGCCGTCATGGATGGAGCCAAACATGGCCTCGTACATGGGGTTCCAGAGATTGTACCAGAAATTGTATGCAAGCAGGTTAAGCATTGTCTTTTGCCTCCTTTGCGCCGGGTAAGTGTTTTGGCGCTGTGTGTCTCATCTGCCCTTGTTTTCTTGTTTTTGCCTTGGTTTGCCGCTCTTCCGCACAGGCCAGTACAGGGCCTGCAGAAGATGCAATTTTGCGCGGAGGGCGTCATAGAAGCTCGCCGTAATGCTTCACGTATGCTCTCTTCATGCATGTGGCGAGAGCCATGTAGAGGATTACGCAAGGGATGAGGTATGCGAAGAAGATGGGCTGCGGGGACGTGAATCCGAGGACCACGGTGCCGAAAGGCGTGAAGGGTATGATTGTGAGCACGGCGATTGCGATGAGCGTGAGGGTTGTGACCTGCCAGCTTGCATGGGACTGGATGAAGGGAACCTTCTCCGTGCGGATCATGTGGATGACGAGTGTCTGCGTCCACATGGACTCTATGAACCAGCCCGCCTGGAACATGCCCTCATATGAGGCTTTCATGGCCTCCGACGTGGTGCCTAGCGAGGCCGCGAGCTCCGGGGTTATCTCGGAGTAGAGATATCCGCCGTTTGCCATGGGGCAGAAGACGAAATACATGAAGGCGTATGTGGTGAAGTCAAAGAAACAGCTCGATGGCCCTATCCATATCATGAAGCTTCCCACGGACGAGGCGTCCCAGGTGCGGGGCTTTTGTATGAACTCAGGGTCCACGTTGTCCCAGGGAATAGTGATGCACGACAAGTCATATATGAGGTTCAGGAAAATGAGATGCTGCGCGAGCATGGGCTGGAAGCCGGGCAGAAGGGCCGAGGCCGCGATGACGGAGAACATGTTGCCGAAGTTCGAGGACGCCGTCATCTTGATGTACTTTATCATGTTGGCGTATGTCTTGCGGCCCTGGATAATTCCTTTCTCAAGGACCATGAGATCCTTCTCCAAAAGGATTATGTCCGCGGATTCCTTGGCTATATCCACGGCTGTATCCACGGAAATGCCCACGTCCGCCGCTTTCATGGCCGCGGCGTCGTTTATGCCGTCTCCCATGAATCCTACCACGTGCCCCCTCGCGCGGAGCGCGGACACAACGCGGGTTTTCTGGTCCGGGGTGAGCTTTGCGAACACGTCCGTGTCCTCCACCCTCTCTTCAAGCTCCTCATCCGTCATGAGTTCTATGTCACGCCCTAAGAGCATGCCGCGGACGTTGAGACCTACCTGCGCGCATATTGTGGCGGTGACCTTTTCGTTGTCTCCCGTGAGGACCTTTGTCATGACGCCGTGCTCGCGGAGGGCGCGGATGGCTCCTCTCGTGGTTTCCTTCGGGGGATCCAGGAATGCGAGGTAGCCCATGAGTACCATCTCTTTTTCATCCTCCACGGAGAATTTGGCCGTGTAGCCGAAGTCCGACTTCTGGGCGATTGCCAGCACTCTGAACCCCTTGGAGTTCATGGTGTCCACGGTCTTTAGGATGCGCCCCTTGATTTCATCCGAAAGTGGCTTCACTTCGCCGTCCACTTCGGCATATTTGCATATGGAGAGCATCTCCTCAACGGCGCCCTTTGTCACCATCTGGATCTTGCCGTCCTTGTTCTGCACTACGGTTGTAAGGCGCCTGCGGACGAAGTCGAAGGGAATCTCGTCTATCTTCGTGTATGTCTCGGAAAGGTCCGTGAGGGACTTGTCCCTCTCCTCCTCCTCTTCCGTCTTGGTTATTATGGCCTGGTCCATAAGGTTTCTATAGCCGGTCTGGAAGTAGCTGTTGAGATACGCGTGCCGGAGGACTCTGGAGTTCTCGCGGCCCATGACGTCTATATGGTATTCAAGGACCACCTTGTCCTGTGTGAGCGTTCCGGTCTTGTCCGTGCAGAGGATGTCCATCGCGCCGAAGTTCTGTATGGAGTTGAGGTTCTTTACAACCACCTTTTCCTTGGACATTGAGACGGCTCCCTGTGCAAGACACGTGGTGACTATCATTGGCAGCATCTCTGGAGTGAGGCCGACGGCTATGGACATGCCGTACATGAAGGCAGAGAGCCACGCCTCCGCTCCGCCGCCGTATATGAGGCCGTTTGTAAGCCCGTTCAAAAGGAATACTATGGGGACCATTACAAGCATGAAACGGATGAGCACCCAGGACACCGCGTTCACGCCCTTTGAAAAGCTGGTCTCAACGGCTTCGTCCGAGACGCCCGCGGACATCGTTCCGAACAGGGTCCTGTCTCCGGTTGCCACAACAACGCCCTTGGCGCTGCCGGAAATCACGTTGGTTCCCATGAAGGCTATGCCGCTGTAATCCGTTATGGTATCCACGTCCGCGCCTGCAGCCGCGGGGATCTTTTCCACGGGCTCGCTCTCGCCGGTCATGGAGGACTGGGATACGAACAGGTCTGTGGCCTGGATTATGCGAAGGTCTGCGGGGACCATGTCTCCGGAGGAGAGATGGACTATGTCTCCAACCACGACATCCTCAAGTGGTATGTCTTCTTTTATATAGCCCTGGCGGTCCACGGTGCACTGTGTGGTAATCAATGCCATGAGCTTTTCCGCTGCGTTTCCGGAGCGGGTCTCCTGCACGAAGCGCAGGACGCCGGACACGATGACCATTACGGCTATTATTATGATGGTCATGAAGTCCATGTCATCATCCGTGAACAGCGGGAATATGACGTCCGTTATCACGGATACAAGGAGAAGCACCATGAGGATTACGGAGAACGGGTTTATGAACGCGCCCAACAGCCTTTGTCCGAGGGACTTCTTCTTGTGGTCTGTAACCTTGTTGGAACCGTGCTTTTCGCGGCTTTCGTGGATCTCCTCCTCGGATAAGCCGCTCATGCGGGTTCCGAGCTCAGAGAACACCGCGTCCGTGTCCTCATGAGCCATTTTGCGCAGCCAGGCGTTCTGGCGGTCCCGGACGGCCGCCATCTCCTTAACGCTGCGCGTCTGCTTGTCTTTTGTCTTTTTCATCTTAACTTTCCAGCCTCCTTTGTGTATTCCTCTGGCATCGCATGCCTTTGCTTAGGGCTGAATCCGCCCGGCTGTTATGTTGTCTGTGATATAAAATAGCGTCCCGGCCCCTGTCCGGACAGGAGCCAAAAAGGCGTCAAAGCGAATATGGTCCGGGGCATAAGCCCTTTTCCACTGTCTCCGGATCTCCGGCTGCGGAATCCGGCCATTGAAGCCGGATTACTTGTCCATGTATCTCTTGCTCCTGGAGATGAACCATATGTCTGCGGCCGCCAGGATGAACCATCCCAGCATGAACCAGGAGAACATTTTCTGCAAGAAAAAAGAAGAGAACGCAGCGGCGAGGATCAGCGCCCCGCACACCATGATTGCAGCCCCTATGTTGTGACATAGCGGCTTGATGTGTATCTTTCTCTTCTCTTCTTCCGGCATCCGCTTCCAGTCCTTGAAAAGCGTATGGAACCTGCCGGCGAAAGTGACCGCTCCGATTACCAGAATTACTATGCCCACAGCGAGGCATGCCCAGCTTATGCTCATGACGGCCCTCCTTTTTAAGTTGTATTTCGGATGAATTACATTGGCTTCTGTCTTACCCGTGCATTCCCTGCTGGCACTTGACAGTGCCCGGAATCATTGCCTTCCATGAATTTATGCAGGCCGGCGTCTGCCTCTCATTGAGGCACGGGGCCGGACCCCTCCCGTTATGAACGCAGACGGCCTAAAAGGGCACGTATGCAACAAAAAAGCCTTCCGCCGGGGAAGACTTTACCTGTCTTATATTGGTGCCATATGGGCGCATTACGCCTCTAAAGGGCGCAAATGGAGCGTGCGTACAGCTGTCTTCCAGAGCATGCTATGCCCGTGCAGCCTCACCACTGGGACGGGCAGAATCTTCCGTTGTATATATGGCGTTTCGTCCATGTCCGTCATCCATGATGGTGGCAATAGCTCCTTTACCTTTAATCCTTGGGCATAATAGCACAGGAATTTTGGGAAAGTCAAACGCTGGAGCCGGCCTTTTTTTCAAATGTCCCAAACTACCACAAAACCGCCGCAAAGCGCGCACAAGTCTCTTGTACAGGCCTGGAAACCAGTTTTCCGGGCAACAAAAAAGCACCTGCTGCCCGGTGCCTTTCATTGGATATAGTAAGCGTACTGTCCTGCCGGTACTCCAGTCTCTGCAAGCGTATCCCTGTATCCCGCTATGTAATCATTCCAGAACGCGCAGATGCCGTCAACGAAATCATCAACACGGAAATCCTCCGCCTTCACCTTGGAATACTTTTCATCACAGAAAAGCAGCGGCAGCCTTCCCCGGAATACGGAATTCATAAGCCAGAAGCAGTCCTCAGCCTTTCTCATGTCCAATGATATCCTGGGCATACGCTTTTCAAGATACTCCACTGTGGGCATGAAGGGCTCGCGGAAATCATCCCCCGCAAGCTCTCGCATGGAAAGGCCTAAAAGATGGAATGTCCTGGGCTCCGCATCCGGATTCGTGCCGGATATGCGCAAAGCGTCCGTATATCCTTCTGCCGGCAGAATCTCCCTGCCCGGGAACAGATGCTCCAGGGTTGTCCTCTTGCCCGCCAGGTGCGGGCCGCACAATGTGATCCCAGAGCCGGCCCCGGCCGCCTCCAGAAGAGTTTCCTCTATATGCCTCTTGATGTATGCCATGTCTCTCCGCCACCTCCTAAAAGGCCTTAAATGAGCCTTGGACCGCGCATAAGCGCGTTTTTTTGCGATGGGACACACATTATATCCGGCTTAATAGGGTCTTCCAAACGAAAAACAGGAACCTATTCCGTACAGGCCGTAAATATTTTTGAGACACCAAAAAAGGCAGCTGTTCGCTGCCTTTTTCTGGCTCCGCTTGTAGGACTTG
Organism: Clostridia bacterium; assembly: GCA_021204625.1. Classification (GTDB taxonomy): domain Bacteria; phylum Bacillota; class Clostridia; order Christensenellales; family Borkfalkiaceae; genus Coproplasma. The sequence goes on from JAJPZA010000089.1 coordinate 11,732, forward strand.
AACCTACGACGCCTCGGTTAACAGCCGAGTGCTCTACCGACTGAGCTAAAGCGGAATGTGAATTACGGGGCTTTTTATGCCCTTCAACGCTATCCAGTATAACATACAATTGCGGGCGTTTCAACAGTTTTTATACATTTCCGGGAAAATTTGTCCGGCATTTTGTCCGGCATTTTGTCCGGCATTTTGTCCGGCATTTTGTCCGGGATGTTCCGGCACGCCCTCTGAGGCCATGGGAACCAAACGGGTCTAGAGCAGGAGAAAGACCATCAGCACCAGCACAGCGACAAGGCCAATACCCAGACAGATTGCAAGGCCGCGGATGCCGAATCTCGCCTCGGCCCGCTGCTCCGCGCTCAGAAGGTCTTCCTCGTCTTCTTCTTTTTTAGGGGCCGGAATCGGCTTTCCGTCATTATACTTCAAAGCAGACTGGGTACGCATGTCTTCAACCGTTGTGCCGAACACTTCAGCAATCCTTGCAAGGGTGTTTTCATCCTCCGGCAAGACGGAACTCTCCCAGCGGGAAACCGTGGTTTTGGACACATAAATCTTCTCCGCAAACGCGCGGAGAGAATACCCGTGCTCCTTCCTAAGCTCCTGCAAATATTTTCCGTCAATCCTCTGCATGCGAAGACCCCCACCTCATACAGTATACCACTTTTTGCACGGGAAAATCAACAATATATGATTCATTCTGCATGCAATCTCTTATCTCTTATTCATCATCATTCAGGGCAAAAACTGGCTTCAGGACACAAACGGGACAAAAGCGGGACAGCAAATATATTGACTTGACCGCCCTTCAATGCTATTTTTAAGCCGCGAACTGCAGTGCGTATTTCAATAAGGAGCGGATTTAACATGAAATCCATTAGATCATCACTTCTCAGGTCAGCCGCTCTGCTGGCCGCAGCATTATTCGCGGTCCTGGCAATATCGTTAAGCCTGGCCGTAAAATCAGCCGGAACTGGTACATACACCGTATATGCGGACGAGGATTATTATTCTGAAACAACACATTTCGCAACTGAATCAGCTTTTGATTCATACCTTAAGGCTTCATCCGGTACAGCAGCCTTTTCTGAAGCCACAGAATCTCTCGGCAACAATACTGAATTCACATCCGCTACCGCACAGTCTATGTGGGTTTGCGAAACCGAGGATGAGAATGGCGTTGTGAATGAAAGCCGTCTTCTCTCCAAAGCCGAAGTTGAAGAAATTGAAAACGGCGATGCTTCAATCAAGCTGCTGTCTTCAGGGGAAACGGAAATAGGAAGCGACACCGAAAGCTATTATAAGTTGACTATAGTCCTTGAAGTATTGCATAATACCAGTAACGGATACTATACTGTTACCGGAACAGCATCGTGGGATAAAATTGTTTCATCAAGTTCAAAAAAATCCGCAGAGGAAAATTATGAGGATTACATTGGACTGACATGGGGAGGCAACGGTGCTTTCAAAGCACTCTCTTACTCAGCAAGCGGAACATACTATAACGGAAAATCCGCAACAATGACCAGGTGCATATCTGATACTTACAACGGATATGTATGGCAATTCTACGAGAAATCGGGATTTTTGGGCAAAGAACTCGAAAACGCAACTGTAACTGCAAACATTTCTCTTATAGGCGCAGAACAGGGAAAGGAAACAAACGCTAAACTGACTTACATACACACATACGGGACACTTGAATCCGGTTTTACTGTTTCTCTTTCATCAAACGGGTCCCTTTCGGCCGGACTTACTATGTCATCATCAGAAAATGCATGGCAAATACAAGTTGATGTTTCCGGCATACCGTATTAGGAGGTAAATTAATGAAGAAAACAGATGCAAAGAGCGATTCGGATCACACCGCCGAAAAAGAAACCGGGAAAAAGAAGTACTGGACCAGGAAAAAGGTCCTGTACTGGGCTAACATAATCTCACTTATTCTGATTATATTTTTCGGTGCGCTGGATTCGCTGTTATACTACAAACTCAGGGAAAACATGGCAGTTACAATATCTGTCTGCATCGTCATCCAGATTGTAATCACTTTCCTCACGCTTGTAATATACTATCTGTCCATAATAGCGGACTCCCTCCGTTACAGAAAGAAGGGCGGCGGAGACGAAAACCAGGACCAGAGCAAATGATATTCCGGTCATCTGGAGTCAATGCCTGCGCTAATTTCATCTTGTCTGTGAACGCATCAAGGGCGGCAGTTTATACTGCCGCCCTTGTCATGTACTGTACAAGATTACGGATAGAAAGGCTCCCGTATCACTCCTCTTCCAGATCCAGCCAGCGGATTTCATGAGGGGTGATCTGGATGCTTAAGGCGTCTATGTTCTGCTGCATTCTGGAGGGCTTGGATGTGGAGACTACAGCGTAAGTGTTCATGGATTGCGCATATATCCACGCCATCGCTATCTGGGACACAGAGCAGCCCTTTTCCGCGGCAAGCTGCTCGCAGCGTCTGAGACGCTCCATGTTGGAATCGCACCAGTATGCCTTCATGGCTATTTTGTCCAGGACTTTGGAAGCCTCGTCCGCGCCGGAGCCGCTCTTGAGGCGCCCGGAGAAAAATCCGCGCCCCAAGCTGGAATATGCCACCACAGGCATGCCGCTTTGCGCATACCACTCTCTTGCCTCCTTGTTTGAAGGCCCGGAGACTGTTACGCAGCCGCCTCCCCACGGGTCTGCAATCTGCTCCGCAAGGCCGTAATTGGGGCTGGATACGGTGAACGGGATGAGATTGTGCGCGTATGCATATTCATTTGCCTCCGCTATGCGCGTGTGGGTCCAGTTGCTTGCTCCGAAGGCACCTATCTTCCCTTCCGCATGCATGGCGTTGAAGATCTCAACCATCTCCCCGGGCCGTACCTTGGGGTCATCCCTGTGGAGAAGATAGATGTCTATATGATCCGTATGCAGGCTCTCCGAGCTCTTCTGAAAATCCTTTCGTATTGCCTTCTCATTGAGCCGCTTCATTCCGAGGAAGTTAGGATGGGCGCACTTGGAAAGAAGGACCAGCTGATCCCTGTTTCCGCGCTTCTCCATCCAGGAGCCAATGACAGCCTCTGCGCCCATGTACACTCTGGCAAGGTCCATGGCGTTCACGCCGAGGGCATAGATGCCGTCCAGAAGGGCATCCCTGTCCTGCTGTGGAACAGATGTTATGGAAGCCGTCCCGAATAAAATCCTGGACACCGGCTTGTCTACGTACGCAATCTCGCCGTACTTCATTTCTGACATATAAAAACCTCCGTATATATGCTCATTCCCCAAAATAGCCCAAAAATTCCAAGGTATTTTTTCTGGGAATAACCGGAAAATCCTGAAGTGCGCTGATTATGGTCCCGGGTCACTTATGTCTGTACCTGGCGACGCGCGTGGAGCCGGTCTTTTCTATGAGCCCCTCCTTTAGCATCGCGGCAAGGACCGCCTCCACAGTTGTCTGCGAGACATCCGGCAGGGCCTCGCATATCTCCTGCTTGGAGACGGGTATTATGGAGCCCAGGACAAACCGGCGGATGCGCTCATTCTTGTTTGCCCCTTCCCGAATGGCCTCAAAGTGCCCGGAGAGGTCTTTGCAACACATGAATATTGTAGCCAGGAAATTGTGCATGAACGGAATATAGTCGTTTTCAGTCTCATTCCAGCCGTATGATGACTTCTGCAGGGCTCTGTAATACCAGTCTCTGTCCTTGTACGTCCAGTCCTCTGGGGAACTGTATTCCGGGATGTCATATCCGCTTTGGTACAGGAGAAGATTGGTTAGAAGCCTGCTCATGCGCCCGTTCCCGTCCCTGAAAGACGGATATAGGAACAGGCTTAATATCAGATTTAGCTGTTTGCTGATTCTTTTTCCTGAACAACATAATATCTCCCGCTGCATCAGAACGCAGGTCCCAGTAGCTGTTGCATGCATTATATTGAAGTCAAGGTTAAAAATCAATAGAGTTTAGGGCCTGTGTCAATATAATCATATGTGAGGAATTCTGCTCTTGTATAAAGAAGCACCCCCTAGCCAGGGGATGCCTCGTACGGACATATTCTGCCGTTTAAAGGATTGTATGCTAGATGTTCATGGCCGCCTCGTATGCTCCCCAGATTACGGAACGCAGGTTGCCCACGGATTTGCAGTCTCCTACGAGCTGCACCTTGCCGTCCTTCTTTGTGGCTATAGGATTGGGATTGTATCCGGCGCAGGATATGACGGAATCGCAGGGGATTTCCGTGTCCTTCCCCACTTTGTCCGTTACGATGATGCTGCCGCCTTTGACCTCTTTGAGGGTGGTTTCAAGATATACGGGAATGGAGTTGAGGGCGAAGTATTCGCGCAGGTATGACGAGTTTGCAAGGCATACGCCGGTCTGGGCCACGAGGTCATTCTTCATCTCAATGATAATCGGCTTCTTGCCTGTGAGAGCGAGCTCCAGGGCTATCTCGCATCCGGTGAGCCCGCCGCCTATTACGGCCACAGTGTCTCCAACGGGAGAGCCGAGAAGATAATCGCAGGCCTCGGTCATCTTTTCATAGCCTGGCACCTTGGTAAGAAGCCTGGGCATTGAGCCTGTGGCTATTATGACGTCCTTGCCCTTGAACTGCGATATGTCCGTAATCTCGGTGTCCAGATGGACGGGTATCTTGAGGTCATCCATCTGTTTGCGGTACCAGGCGAGAAGATCTCTTAGCTTCCCTTTGTATGACTCCGCGCTGCCGGCAATGAAGGTGCCGCCGAGGACGGAGGACTTTTCATACATGACGGGCCTGTGGCCGCGCAAGGCAAGGACCCTGGCCGCTTCCATGCCCCCTATCCCTCCGCCTATTATTATGACGTCCTTGGGCTCCAGGGTCTTCTGTATGTAATGCTTGTCCGTCTGCATGGTCTCGGCGTTTACGGCGCATCTGGAAAGATGAAGGCTGTCTGAAAGGGACTGGTCATTGGGCACGCCGTTATAATGGGCCATGTTGAAGCAGCCATTATGACAGAGGATGCAGGGGCGTATATCCGCCTCGCGGCCTTCCATAAGCTTGGTGACCCATTCCTGGTCTGCAAGGAACTGGCGGGCGAAGCCTGCGCCGTCCAGCTTGCAGGAGAATATGGCGTCTGCGGCCGTCCAGGGATTCATGCGCCCGGCGCATACTACGGGTATGTCCACGAACTGCTTTATGTGCTCCACGTCCTCCAGGTTGCAGTTTTCCGGCATATATACAGGAGGATGGCTCCAGAACCATGCGTCATATGTGCCGTTGTCGCAGTTAAGCATGTCATATCCCGCATCCTGCAGGTATTTGGCGGCTGTCTCGGACTCGGCCATGTCACGGCCGGCTTCCGTATATTCCTCACCGGGAAGGGCTCCCTCTCTGAAGCCCTTGGTCTTGGAGACCACGCTGTATCTTAAGGATACAGGGAAGTCTTTGCCGCACTGCTTCTTTATCTCCTGCACGATTTCCACAGCAAAGCGGTACCTGTTCTCCAGAGAGCCGCCGTATTCATCCGTGCGCTTGTTGACATACGGAAGGGTGAACTGGTCCAGAAGATACCCCTCATGCACTGCGTGGATCTCAACCCCGTCCACACCGGCGTCCTGCAGAAGCTTTGCGCATTTGCCGAATGAGTCCACTATCTTGTGTATCTCGTCCACTGTCATCTCGCGGCTGGGGACCTTGTCCGACCATCTGTTCGGAGCAGGGCTTGCGGAAGCGCAGATCTTGTCAAAATTGAATATGGGCTTGGATATGACACGGAGAACGGGATTCGTGTACAGCGTCTCCATCATCGAGCTTATGGTAAAGGACCTTCCGAAGCCCGCCGTAAGCTGCACGAAGAGCTTGGCCCCTGTCTTGTGGAACTCCGGCATCCATTTTGCCAGATCCTTGTACATCTTCTTGTTCTTGTGCAGCCACTGGCCCATCATAGGGTTGTATATTGGCTGGCATCCCGGAAGGACCAGGCCCGCGTTATTCTGCGCAACGCGCAGGATGAACTCCGCGCCGGCCTTGTCAAAATGGTTCTTTTCCATCCATCCGAAAAGGTCCGTGCCTCCCATTGAAGTCATGACGATGCGGTTCTTGATTTCCACATTCCCAATCTTCCACGGAGTGAACAGCGGCTCCAGCCTTTTATCCATAATTCATTCCCCCTCTTTGCGTCCGGCCTCATGGCCAGTCTTTCTGCATGTCCCGGCAATAATGCCAGGCCTTCTGACATAGATTATAGCGGGAAAAGAAGGAATAATCAATGTGCAAAAGCAAAACGGTGTAAAGCGTCACCCATCAGGCCGGACTTTGACGGCTTGCTCTGGAAAAGTCGAAACGGGGGAAACTATGACGGCTTCAAGGCCTTTTTGTCCCCGGCAAAATTTGTGAACGGCTCGGAGCAGAAACATTTGTGCAAAATCCGTTTACAAAAAATGCAAGCGGCCTGGTGCCAGGGGGCTTGGATGGAACTTTTTGCAGCTTCACTAATATTTTGTATTGTTATGCCATACTTGCTTTCTGAATACGAACAGTTTATAATGATGATTGCAAAGAAGTGTAATATCCTGTTGTATTACAAATGAACGGTTTTGCCCTGGACATGATGCTGGCATCCGGAATTGCATGAGGTCAATAGGATACAGGAGACTTTGATATGGGAGTGTATCTGAATCGAGGCAATAAATTGTTTCGGGAGAGTGCTGAGTTCTCTATTTATATTGATAAGACTGAACTGATCAAATACACCAACAGTGTCATACACACTCCACAGAAGTATGTTTGTGTAACCCGGCCCAGAAGATTTGGTAAAAGTGTTGCTGCAAACATGCTTACGGCATATTACAGTCTCGGCTGTGACTCTAAAGAGCTTTTCAGTAATCTGAAGATTGCTGCCGATGATTCATTTGAGAAGCATCTTAACAAATACAATGTCGTTCATCTTGTAATGAAGGACTTTGTAAAGAGTGACAAGTCAGTGGATTATATGCTGTCAAAGCTGTACAAAAGCCTGTTCATTGATTTAAAAAATGAATTCAAAGATATCGGCCTTGACTTTGCGGACCTCGCTGATATGGACTTGAATTTCATATTTGATTCAATCTACCAAAAAGTCCATATACCCTTTGTGTTTATAATCGATGAATGGGATTGTGTCAGCCGATATTTCAAGAATGATGCTCAAGGAATCAAATCATATCTTGAATTTTTATGCACGCTTCTCAAGGACCGGGATTATGTTGATTTGGTTTATATGACAGGAATTCTGCCAATCCCCAAGGAAAGCAAGGAATCTTCACTGAATATGTTCTTTGAGAGTACTGTAACTTCAGGCAATACGTACTACAAACAATATATTGAAGAAATCTGTGGCTTTACCGAGAGTGAAGTGTCAGAACTGTGCCGGAAGCATAACAGGTCATATGATGATACGAGGGCTTGGTATGATGGATATGCAATAGCTGATAAGTCAATATACAATCCTCGCTCTGTAGTATCCTATGTTTCAACAGGCGAGTTGAAGAGTTACTGGACCGGTACGGAATCATATGAGGCCCTGGAGCAATATATACGGACAGATGCAGATGTCCGTAATGCCATAGTCAAACTGTTGGGCAACGAGCTGGTGGAAATTGAACCATTAGGATTTGAAAACAGGCTGGCTCCGTTAGAGAATCTTAATGACATATTGACTGCACTTGTTCATCTTGGCTATCTGACATATGCTGATGCTTCCAAGAGTGTCCGCATTCCGAACTATGAACTTAGGGATCAGTTCAGAATCACCATTGAGAAATTAGGATGGGACAATGTGTCAAGTGCATTGAGCCGGTCCAAAGAGCTTTTGAATGCAACATATGCCTGCAATACGGACAAGGTAGCTGAGATCTTGAATGCTGTGCATGATGAAAGTGCTTCTATTTTGACATACAATGATGAGAACTCTCTTGCATGCGCCATAATAATTGCATACTATTCAGCTTTTGAGTTTTATGACATACGCCGTGAACTTCCGGCCGGGAAAGGATTTGCGGATATCGCATATATCCCTAAGAAAAACAGAAGCCTGCCTGCAATTATAGTTGAACTTAAGTACAACAAGTCTGCCCGGACCGCAATAGACCAGATAAAGAATAAGCACTACACGGAAGGGCTGGCGGGATATTCCGGCGAAGTGATTCTCGCTGGCATCAACTACGATAAGGCAACCAAAATTCATACGTGCGTAATTGAAAAGGTTGTCAAATAATGTCTGGATCATATTCCAAACACAGCCCAGTACCTCTCTGCTGCAGATTGGATTTGCCACATGAGAAAACGGGCAGGAACGGTAAAACTGCATACTTATTTTGCTTTGAAGAGCATGTCCGCGGGGCTGCAGAAAATTTGTAAGAGGTCCGCAGAATAAGGTCCGTAAGGGGAAATTGGATCGGGTAGGAGGCGGTGATTAGCCGCCGTCCTCCCACACCACCGTACGTACGGGTCTCGTATACGGCGGTTTCAACATTTACCACGCACATGCTGGTAAGCCGAGGATACTTCATAGTATCCGAGGTTTGCCAGCATTTTGTTTGGTAAAGCACATTTAACCGCAGATAGGTTAGAGTTAAACCACTTTCCACGGCTGCTGTATGCAGCCATAAATGCCTGGTCTATCGGAGCCTTCAGCTTAACAAGCATTCTGTACCTCGTTCTCGGTTTCTTCCATTGCAGCCATATAAATTGGCGGATTCTATGTCGTATGTGTTCATCCAACTTTATCATGTGCTTGCCCATATTGGCTATGCCATAGTAATTCATCCAGCCCCTTATATATAGCTTCATATCCTCAAACGCTTCTTTCATGTGGTGCATGTTTCTGCGTGAGGTATACGCAATAAGGGTCTGTCTGCACTTCTTTAGCGCCTTTGGGTGGATGATGATTTGGACTTCCTTTCCCGGTGCAAAGGAAAAGCCTAAGAACTTGAGATTCTCTTTTCGCTTCTTGTTGTAGTAAACACTAAGGACCTGTCACAAAATTAATCAATTATCTTGAGCAGATTCCTCTGCTATGTTGTTGGGTCGTATGATGTAATTCCAGTAGCCAAAAGTTTCCAAGCGCTCAAGGTTAATAGAAGCCATTTCTTCATCCGAGACCTGTTTCTTCAACTCATACTTGTTCTCATCAACTTTGCAGATGACCTTCAGCCCCTTCTTAGTTGTTGTGGATGATATGAGGTTGACTACAGTTTCAATATCAATTAGCGGCTGCCCTTGCCAGTTCTTTGAAATGTAGCAGAAAAGGCGATGCTCTATCTTGTTCCACTTGGATGTTCCGGACGGGAAATGGGATACATGAATCTCCAGACCAGTCTGATTTGCGAGGGTTTGGAGCACATACTTCCACATTTTTACTCGGACGCCATTGCTGCCGCCACTGTCCGCAGTGATGTACAGCCTCTTGGCATTTGGGAAGGTGTTGCGGCCCACGCACTCCCACCAGCGGAAGATGCTCTCGGCAGCAAACTCCGATGTGTCATGATCCGTTCCAAGATTTATGAACCCTGTGTTGTTGTTCAAGAGATATACACCGTACGGAATGACTCTTCCGAGTTCGGGGATGGCAAAATCATGGTCCAACACTTGACGAGGATCCTTGGACTTGCGGTATTCCTCGCCTTTGTTGATGAAGTTGCCTATGTTCTCTTTTTTCTTGGTGTCTATGGATATGACAGGCTCTCCTGCGGCGATGAACTTATCTGCAGTGTCATTTATGAATTGGAATTGAGCGTCTCTGTCCGGAGTGGCCTCACCTATTTGAAGATTCTTCTGGTTCTTTTGTTTGCTGTATCCTAATTCATCCAGTGCACGGCTGATAATGTTCTGACTGACTTTAATATTGAGAGGATCTTTACTCAGTTCCTCTGCAATCTTGCGAAGACTGAGTGTCGTCCAAACCAGGACGCGGGTTGGATCCCCATAAGTCTTCTTGTTGACTATTTTCTCAATTTCGTTATATAGTTTGGGAATTTTTGTCTTGGCAGACTTTCTGCCGGCACCTTCGCGGCGTACTCTGGTTTTGATTTTACTGCCTCCGGGCGGCGCGCCTGAAGGGGTTGAGCTGACCGTTTCATCCTGCTCATCCTGGTTGCTTTCTTCTTCGCTGGATTCGCTGTTTTCCTGGGTGTCTTCTGCTTCAAGACCAAGCTCTTCAATGCCGGATGTTATTGTTGAACGGGACATCCCAGCAACATTCTTAACTGCCACAATACCGCCATATCCTATGGCTTTTGCAGACAAAGCTGCCAGTTTTCTGCGCTGGCTTTCATTCAAATACGGCATCATTCCTTTGATGACAGACTCCAGAGCCGCTATTACGGCCTGTTTGTTTTCGTTAGCTGTATACATGACCTTACCTCGGTCTTAGTATACAATATTTGTCACAAAATTACAAGTGCTTTCATGAAATTAAATAACTAATTTATTTCGTGACAATTCCTAACTGCGTGACTTTTCTCCCGGTTTACTGTAAGCTTCAATTCTCCTTCCAAATAGCGGATACTGCTTTCAAGCAATCTGTCAGCGGCCCTTTTGCTCTTCGCCAGCAGGATTATGTCATCTGCATATCGTACAAACTTCACTCCCCGTTTGGCGAATTCGCAATCAAACTCATTGAGATAGATGTTAGCGAGTAGAGGCGATATAGGACTGCCCTGCGGTGAGCCTTCCTCCGTATCCATGACCACTCCGTCCACCATGACGCCACTCTTGAGATATCTCTTTATAAGCTGTATGACACGTTCGTCCTTCACTTTTCGCCTTATGATGTTCAGAAGCAACTCGTGATTCAACGTGTCAAAGTACTTCTCAAGGTCAAGGTCAACCGCGCGGGTATATCCCTGCTTTATGTACTCTTTTACTTTAAGAATCGCGTCTTTTGCGCTTCTGCCCGTGCGATATCCGTAACTGGCGTCCGCAAACAGCGGCTCATATATTGGGGTCACTTGCTGGCATATGGCTTGCTGGATAGTCCTGTCTATGACTGTCGGCACTCCTAGCATGCGTTTCTTGCCGTTTGGTTTTGGAATTTCCACTCTTTCCACCGGTGAGGGGGTGTAATCGCCTCTGTATATCCGGGCTATCAGCTCCCTCTTGTGCTCCACAAAATACTGGAATGCCTCGTCAACGGTCATCCCGTCAATACCAGGGCACCCTTTGTTGCTCCTAACTCTTTTGTAAGCTCTGTTCAGGTTATCCCTGTCCAGAATCTTCTCCAAGAGCCCGGCATGCGCACTGTCCCTCTTTTCCCATATCGGATTAAAAGCCCTCTGCGCTCCTGCAGTCCCTTTGCATTCCGTGCATACTCTCTGCAGTAAGCCTACTTCATTTTCGTTTTCTGCGTTCACAAGGCGTTTCCTCCTTTCCCGGTTAAATCCGGACTTCTGTTGATTCGGCCCTTCGGCTGGTGCCAGCCTACTATGGCCTCTGCTGACTTCTGCACGTTCAGCACCGCCTCGTTTCCTTGTACGGTGGTTACCCTTTCGGGCATGCCGTGCAGACCTCCCCGGGTACTCACACGTTCTTTCTCTCCGTCTATCTGCCGCATCTACTAAGCATGGACTTGTCCGGATAGCTATAGGGTTAGGCTTCATTGGGAGCCACTCCCACCATGTCATAGCCTAATGCGATTCCTTTTGGTACTCGTCAGACCGGAGATTTGCCGCTGGCTTCCTTCAGATTCCACCTCACGATGGACACCCTTGCCTTAAGCTGTACCCTTCCCGCTATCGGGTGGGTTCGGGACTTTCACCCGTTAGAACGTGCGCCCGCCGGGCACACCAAAGGAAAAGGGACATCCATTGTGGATGTCCCTTTTGTTTGAAATCCGGCAACTCCCTATTTTCGCAGGGTTAAAACCCAACTATCTTCGGCGTAAGCAAGCTTAACTTCTGTGTTCGGAATGAGAACAGGTGGATCCTTGCTGCCATCATCACCGGAATGGCTCCGCTTGTAGGACTTGAACCTACGACACTTCGGTTAACAGCCGAATGCTCTACCTGCTGAGCTAAAGCGGAATATGCTCTCCGGAAAGCCGGAGACTGGCAACTGCACAGGAAAGCATGGATTTACCCGTATCAGAAAGGGTACTCGTTGAATTTGTAGGTTTTTGTGTTCATTTAAGGATTCG